>JAZQWX010000035.1:0-3777 GCA_045632565.1 Eubacteriales bacterium
TACTCTTCCCCGATCTGGAGAAAATATGCAGTATTTACGGAATATTCATTGATTTTCAGGGGGTTCGGCTTTATAATAATCGTGTGATTTTGCATTTGAGAAAGACGAGGTAGAAGCCTTGAAGCTATCCCACTACTTAAAGCCCTATCGGCTATACGCCATTCTCACGCCGCTACTCATGATCGGCGAGGTCATGGCCGACCTTTGCCTGCCGTTTTTCATGTCCTTTATCGTGGACTACGGCATCACGGGCAAGGATATTACGAAATCCCCCTTGGCGGCGGGGATCATGCGCTTTTTCTGCGGCGCGGAATACGAGCCCTTTTCCGTGGTCATCACCTTTGGCATTCTGATGCTGGTCATCACGCTGATCGGCGGCTTTTTCGGCACGCTGTGTGCTTACACGGCCGCACGTGCGGCGCAGGGGTTTGGGCACGACTTACGGTGTGACGCGTACCGCCGCGTGATGTCCCTTTCCTCCGAGCAGACCGACAAGTTCACGGCCGGCTCGCTCATCACCCGTCTGACCAACGACATCGCCATGGCGGTGGAGTTTGTAGAAATGCTGCTGCGGATGTTCGTGCGCTCCCCCATGTTCCTTGTGGGCGGCACGGTGATGCTGATCACCCTGAACGTGCAGTTCGGCACGGTGCTGCTGCTCTCCTTACCCATTCTGGCGCTGACCCTGTTTCTCGTTTTGCGTCGCACCATCCCCCTGTATACGGTGATCCAGAAACGCCTTGACCGTGTGAACACCGTGGTGCACGAAAACGTGGGCGGCGCGCGTGTGGTAAAGGCCAACACCCGCGAGAGCTATGAAGAGGACCGCTTTGACGAGGCCAACCGCGGCCTGCGGGACGTGAACCGCAGCGTACTGCGCTGTACAGCGGTCATTTCCCCGGTGCTGACCGTTCTTCTCAATTTCTCGGTGATCGCCATTCTGTATCTTGGCGGCGTTTCGCTGGCTGACGGAGTGGACGGCATGACCACGGGTACGGTCATGGCGGGCGTGACCTACGTCACGCAGGTCGTTTCCTCCCTGATGATGGTGACGATGATGTTTTCCTCGATCTCCCGCGCGGCGGCCTCCGCCACCCGTATCCGTGAGGTGCTGGCTACCGAGCCGATCATTGCGGGCGGCAAGGAAACGGAGGGGGAGGGCGAGATCGCGGTATCCTTCCGTTCTGTCTGCTTCTCTTATCCGGGGGCTTCGGGCATGCCTGTTTTACAGGATATCAACCTGGACGTGCGGCGCGGTGAAACGGTAGCCATCATCGGTGAGACCGGCTGCGGCAAGACCACGCTGGTTAATCTCATCCCCCGCTTTTACGATGCAAGCGAAGGGGAGATACGGATCTTCGGCCGCCCTATCAAGGAATACAGCCTCTCAGCTCTGCGGAAGAAGATCGGCTTTGTGGCGCAAAAAAGCGAGCTGTTTACCGGCACGGTAGCCGACAACATCCGTTGGGGCGATCCCACGGCGGATGAGGCGGCGGTGCGCCGCGCGGCCGAGATCGCCGAGGCGCATCCGTATATTTCCTCCTTTTCCTTGGGGTACGATACCCCCGTGGCCGAGAAGGGTGCTTCCCTCTCGGGCGGACAAAAGCAACGCCTTTCGATCGCGCGCGCGGTAGCGCGGCGTCCCGAGATCATGATCCTGGACGATGCGACCTCGGCACTCGACCTTTCCACCGAGGCAAAGGTGCGACACGCGCTGAACCGCGAGCTGCGTGACACCACGGTCATCATGATCGCCCAGCGTATTGCCTCGGTACGCGAGGCAGACCGCATTGCGGTGATGGAGGGTGGGCGCATCACCCATTGCGCGCCGCACGATGAGCTGATGCGTATCTCAGCCACTTACCGTGATATTTATGCATCCCAATGCACAGGGGAGGACAAAAGCCATGCGTGACGAAAAACGGCAAGCACCGCCCCCACAGATAGAGCTGCGCCCCGGGCGCGGCCCGGGTGGCCCGATGGGCGCGCGCCTGCACGCCGAAAAGCCGAAGCATGCACGGGCCACGCTCTCACGGCTTCTTTCCTACATCGGACGCAGCAAATTTCTGCTTCTTTCGCTGATTCTGATCGTCATGGCGGTCACGGTGGCCGAGCTGCTCGGCCCGCGCCTGCAGCAAACGGCCATCGACGCCATCACGATCGAGGAGGGGCACCCCACGGTAGATCTGCCGACCCTCTTCTCCTCACTGATCGGCATGGCCGTGATGTTCGCGGCGGCCGCCCTGTTCTCCTACATACAGGGGCTTTTATCCGCCAAGCTGGCGCAGGACACGGTGTACGCCATGCGTCGGGATCTCTTTTCCCACATGGTGCACCTGCCCATTTCCTACACCGACCGCCACCGTCACGGTGACTTGATGTCCCGCATGACGAGCGACGTGGAAAACGTATCAAACGCGGTATCGCAGTCGGTGACCATTTTGCTCTCTTCCCTGCTCACCATCGTGGGCGCGGTGATCATGATGCTGACCTACAGCCCGCTGATGACCTTGTTTGCGGCGGTCACCATTCCGCTTTCGATGGGCGTTTCCTCCTTTCTTGCCAAATTCACCAAGCGGCATTTCGTGCGTCAGCAAAAGCTGCTCGGTCAGCTGAACAGCCGCATTGAGGAAACGGTAAGCGCCTACGCGACCGTCATGGCCTACGGCAAAGAGGAGGAATCGGTGGAAAAATTCACCGAAACCAGCGGCGAGCTGAAGGGGGTGGCCATCCGCGCGCGCGTGTTCGGCTCGGTGATGGGACCTGTGATGAACTTTATCGGCAACCTGCAATACGTCCTGATCGCGGGCTGCGGCGCGGCGCTTTTGCTGTTTGGCTCGGGCGGCATGACCGTGGGTACGATCCAGGCAATGCTGCAATATTCGAAGAAATTTTCCCACCCGATCAACCAGGTGGCCAACCAATACTCGGCTATCATGACGGCCTTGGCCGGTGCGGAGCGCATTTTTGAGGTCATGGACGCCGAGCCTGAAATCGACGAGGGCCAGCACCCCGTCACGCGCGAGGACATTCGCGGCGAGATCGTATTCCGTGACGTGCACTTCTCCTACGTGCCGGGTGAGGAGGTCCTGCGTGGCCTCAACCTGACGGTAAAGCCCGGGCAAAAGATTGCCATTGTGGGTGCAACGGGATCGGGCAAGACCACCGTGGTCAACCTGCTCATGCGCTTCTATGAGCCGCAAGCCGGCGAGATCACCGTGGACGGCATTCCGCTTACCGAGATACCGAAGGCCACGCTCCGCCACGCCATCGGCATTGTCCTACAAGACACGGTTCTCTTTGCCGACACGATCGAAAAGAATATCCGTTACGGACGCGAGGGCGCGGACGAGGCGGCGGTGAAAGAGGCGGCAGAGCACGCGCATGCCGGCAGCTTTATCGGCAGAATGCCCGATGGCTACGGGACGAAGATCAGCGAATCGGGTGAAAATCTTTCTAAGGGGCAGCGTCAGCTGCTTACCATTGCACGGGCGGTTTTGGCCGATCCGAAGATCCTGATCCTTGACGAGGCAACCTCCTCGGTCGATACGCGCACCGAAATGCACATTCAAAGCGCGATGGTACAGCTGATGAAAAACCGTACCAGCCTGATCATCGCGCACCGCTTGTCCACCATCCGCGATGCGGACTGCATCGTGGTGCTGCGAAACGGCGTGATCGCCGAAGCGGGCAACCATGACGAGCTGCTTGCCGCAGGCGGCGAATACAGCAAGCTATACCAAAATCAGTTTGCCGGCATTGCAACGTAAAAAAAGA
>JAZQWX010000036.1:0-2677 GCA_045632565.1 Eubacteriales bacterium
GCGGGCTCGCCGTTTTCGTCCTTGAGCATGATGCTGTTGAAGCCGTGCATGATGCCCTCCGTGCCGTAGGAGAGGCTGGCGGCGTGGTCACCCAGCTTCGCGCCGCGGCCAAGCGGCTCAACGCCGTGGATAGCAACGGGATCGTTGAGGAAGCCCGAGAAGAAGCCTGCCGCATTCGAGCCGCCGCCCACGCAGGCAACGATCGCGTCGGGCAGCTCGCCCGTCATGTCGATAAACTGCTCTCTTGCCTCGATGCCGACCACGCTCTGGAAGTCGCGCACCATCATGGGGAAGGGATGCGGGCCGACGACCGAGCCGATGCAGTACATGCTGTTCTTGTAGTCCTGCGCGTACGCCTCAAAAGCCGAGTCTACGGCTTCCTTCAGGGTGGCGAGGCCGTGGGTGACCTCTACCACGTTCGCGCCGAGGATCTTCATGCGCGCCACGTTGGGGGCTTGCTTCTTGATATCGACAGAGCCCATGTGAATGTCACATTCCATGCCGAAATAAGCGGCGGCGGTAGCCATGGCCACACCGTGCTGACCGGCACCCGTTTCGGCGATCACCTTTTTCTTGCCCATGTACTTGGCAAGCAGCACCTCGCCCATGCAGTGGTTGAGCTTGTGCGCGCCCGTGTGGTTCAGATCCTCACGCTTGGCGTACAGCTGTACGTTGCCGTACTTGGAGGAGAGGCGCTCGAGGTGCGAAATGGGGGTCGGGCGACCCTGGAACTCGCGGCGGATGCGGCGCAGTTCGTCGATAAAGCGGCGGGATTTGCAGATGGTGAAATAGGCCTCGGTGATCTCCTCCATGGCCTTTTTCAGCTCGTCATTCACGTACGCGCCGCCGTACTTGCCGAAAAAGCCGTTTGCGTCGGGATAGTTCTTAAAATAAGTGTCAAAATCAATGCCGTTGAAATTCATGGTAATTCTCCTTTAATATATCAATGTGGTTTGGCGGTTGCAATCATCAGTTCCGCGCCCGCCATCGTAGTGCGTAAATCATACCAGCCTCCTGAAAACAAAAAACACCCTTGGAGATCCAAGGGCGAACGTTGTCGCGGTGCCACCTTGCTTCGGTCTTGCGACCCTTTGCGGGATACGTGCATATCCCTTGCCCTGTTTCGGGAGCACCCGCGGCGCATTTGACGCCGACCTCCGCAGCCCATATTGCACGGTTCCTGCTATGGGGCTTGCACCGTCCCCCACTCGCTACGAACAGAAGCTCCGTCTTTTTTCTGCTTCAACGGTTTGCTTCATGATATCACAAAATCGAAAAAATGTCAAGGGGTTTGCGATAAATTTGCAAATTGCTTGCATTTTCGCGCCGTTTTTGGTACAATAAAGGAAGAGAATACCAAGGGAGGCAGCTTACCGTGTTTGGATTGTTTAAGCGCAAAAAGGAAGAAGAGTATAAGCCCATGTTTGAGGACGTGACCGCCGCCGAGGAGGTCGGGGAAGCCGTCGGGGAGATGGAAGAAAATGCCGATCCGTACGCCGATCTTGAGCCGGGCGAGGTGATCGACGCACCCGAGGGGGACGGTGAGATCACGCGGCTGGAGGACGGGCGGGAATTCCCCGCGGCCTTTGTGCGGGAGATCCGTTCCTTGCGTGCCGAGGAGCTGAAGCTTATTATCGAGGAGCAGGCAGAGCTGTACTCTGCGGCGGAATTTGCCTATATCCGCGAGGTGTTTGCCGAGCGGCTTGGCGACTGAATTGTAAAGAAAATTTGAAAAGCGCGGGAAAAGCAAAAAAACACTTGCTTTTTTCAAAATCTGTGCTATAATAGTTAGGTAAACTGTGGAATTGCGCTCTTTTTGCGTTTTTTCTCAAAATTTATCACATAGAAGGAATGATACCATGAAGAAAATCGTATGTATGCTTCTGGTTCTCGTAACCCTTTTCTCGTTTGCGGCCTGCAGCGATAAGGGCTTCGACTATCAGAACGAGGATCTCACTCAGTTCGTCACGCTGCCGAACTATGCAGCCGAAAAGCTGAAGGCAGACTGCGCCAGGCTGGATGCCATCATCACCGACGACAAGGTTGTAGAGGAGATCAATAAGGCGCTGGCAGCCAAGCTTGCGTTCTATAAAAAGATCACCGAAAAGGACACCGCCCTCATCCGTGGCGACATGATCGGCCTGACCTACAAGGGCGTTCTGGTTTCCACTCTGGAAACGGCCAAGTTCGGCAAGGACGGCTACAATACCGACGGCACGCCCCTGACCGAGGCACAGATCAAGGATCTGACCGCCATCAGCGGTGCAAGCCAGTCCTCCGCTAAGGATTATATGATCGGCAAGGGCACCTACACCTCCTCCACCAACGTCTACACCAAGCTGTACGACGGTCTTCTGGACGAGGGTCTGCTTACCGTCAAGATCGGCGCGAAGAACCAGCCCATCAAGGTGACCTTCCCCGAAAACTACAAGGACTCCGCGCTGGCCGGCAAAGAAGCTATCTTCTACGTTGGCGTAGAGTACAAGTGGCAGGCAGAGGAAGCCCGCGAGCTGGATTACGAGGATATCATCGTCGTTACCTACGTTGGTAAGCTGGGTGCGGAGTACGAGCAGTATGCCGATCTCTTCAAGGAAGAGCATGGCGAGCTGTCCAAGGATGCCGTAACCGAGGTCATCACGCTGGTTGACGCGCAGAGCGACACGCCCAACCTGTTCCA
>JAZQWX010000037.1:0-1586 GCA_045632565.1 Eubacteriales bacterium
CGAAGCGTTAGTGCCCCACCCAACGAAAAAAGGACGCCGATTGGCGTCCTTTGCGTTGGCTGGGGTACTAGGATTCGAACCTAGGTAATGACGGAGTCAGAGTCCGTTGCCTTACCGCTTGGCGATGCCGCAATATTCGAATTTCTTTCGAACAGTATGTATTATAGCAAAGGGAAGGGGGTTTGTCAAGTCTTTTTTCAAATTTTCTTTTCGGTTTTTCCGTTTCTTCTTTACAAGCCTTTTTGGATATGGTATAATCGTACAGGTAGTAAGAATATTTTTGGAGGTTTTTATGGAACAGCAGGTACTCCCTTGGATGCATCACAAGCAGATCGTAGAAAATCTTGATCCCGCGCTCCGCTACGACGGAAGCGAGAGCTTTGCCGCGTGGCAGGGCCGCGCCCGTAAAAAGCTCGCCGAGCTGCTTGGCATGGATAGAATGAAAAAGCCCGAAGATTCCGCCTTTGTGCTGGAATATAAAAAGGAAGAGGCGAACTTTACCGAATACCGCTTCCGCGTACAGAGCGAGGAGGGCTACTCCTTCCCCTGTGTGATGCTCGTTCCGCCCACCGTCACCGAAAAGACCCCCACCGTCTTTTGCTTGCAGGGACATTCCACGGGTATGCATATCTCGCTTGCCCGTCCGATCTATGAGAATGATGTGAAAAGCATCAGCGGTGGTGACCGTGATTTTGCCGTCCGCGCCGTTAAAGAGGGCTGCATCGCCGTGGCCGTCGAGCAGAGAAACTTTGGTGAATGCGGCGGCAAGCCTGCGGGCGGCCCCGATTGCCACGTGGCGACCATGAGCGCGTTGCTCTTTGGGCGTACCACCATCGGTGAGCGCGTCCATGATACCTCCTGTGCCATCGACGCGGTACTCGCAAATTTTGATTTTGTGAATCCCGACCGCATCATTCTGATGGGCAATTCGGGCGGCGGTACGGCTACCATCTACGCCGCCGCACTGGACGAGCGCATTTCGCTGGCCATGCCCTCCTGTGCCCTGTGCACCTATAAGGACTCCATCGCGGCGATGCCGCACTGCGTGTGCAATTTTGTGCCGCACATCGCGGAATACTTTGATATGGGCGACCTCTGCGGTCTGATCGCGCCCCGCGCGCTGGTCGCGGTCAACGGACGCGAGGATGATATCTTCCCCGACCACGGTGTACGCGAGGCGTATGCACAGATCGAGGAGCTTTATCGCGTGGCGGGCGCACCCGACCGTTGCCGTCTGGTGACGGGAGAGGGCGGTCACCGCTTCTATGCCGATGACGCGTGGCCCGTAGCGCACGATCTGCTTGGTGAATAATAGAAAACCGCGAAGGGTATTTCCCTTCGCGGTTTTTTGTAAAAAGAAAACCACGCGATAGTCGCGTGGTTCAAAAGAGGCTTTGCCGGTGAGAGGAAATCCTCCAAATATGTTATAATAGAGTTTGACCTGTCAGTCAAAACAAAAAACATATTTGGAGGATTTATCTATGAAAAAGGTTAGCATAGACAACAATAGTTTAGCACATACGAGCTGGAATTGCAAGTACCATATCGTGTTTGCCCCAAAATACAGACGAAAAGTATTTTTTGCA
>JAZQWX010000038.1:0-3610 GCA_045632565.1 Eubacteriales bacterium
GCGGCTGTTGTTCGCTCTCGGCATCCGTCAGGTGGGCGAGGTAGCGGGAGAGGCGCTTGCCGCCCGCTTTGGAACGATGGAGGCCTGCCTTGCCGCAACCGAGGAGGATTTTGCCGCCGTTCCCGATATCGGCGCGATCACGGCCCGAAATCTCGTATCCTATTTTGCGCGCTCCGACGTGCGGGAGCTCGTTGACCGCCTTTCGCAGGCGGGTGTGTCCATGACCGCGCGCGCCGCCGCCCCCACCTCGGATGCCCTTGCCGGTAAGACCGTGGTGCTGACGGGCACATTGCCCACCATGACGCGGGATGAGGCCGCCAAGAAGATCAAGGCCGCCGGCGGTAAGGTGTCCGGCTCGGTGTCCAAAAAGACCGATCTGGTGCTCGCGGGCGAGGAGGCCGGCTCCAAGCTTACCAAGGCAAAGGAGCTTGGTATAGAGATCATCGACGAGGAGGCGTTCTTGCGCCTGCTTGGGGAATAAGAAATTTTTTTAGGAGGATAACCCTATGAGATACACCATTGAAAACGAATTTCTGAAGGTAGAGGTCGCCGACCTCGGCGCGGAGCTGATGTCGGTCGTCGGCAAGAAGACGGGCTTTGAGTACCTGTGGCAGGGTAACCCCGAGTATTGGAAGAACCGCGCCACCGTGATCTTCCCCATCTGCGGCCGCCTCTTTGGGGGCAAGTACACCTGGAAAGGACAGGAGTACGAAATGGTCCTGCACGGCTTTGCCAAGCTCGAGACATACCGCATGATCGAGCAGAAGGCTGACGCCATCACCTTTGAGCTGACGGCAACCGAGGAAACGAAAAAGACCTATCCCTTTGATTTCACCCTGCGTATTACCTATACCCTTGACGGCGCTACCGTCCGCACGGGCTTCTACGTAGAGAATGCGACCGAAGAGGATCTGCCCTTCTCGGTCGGCGGTCACCCCGGCTTCAACGTGCCCTTCGTGGAAGGAGAAGCGTTTGAGGATTACTACCTCGCCTTCGCCTGCGAAAAGCCCGCACGCCGCCGCCTGTTCTCCCCCACCTGCTTCTACACGGGCAATTCCGAGCCCTTTGCGATGCAGGACGGCAAGGTGATCAACCTCACCCGCGACCTCTTTGACGATGACGCCGTGTTCCTGCAGGATGCTTGCAAAAAGGTGTCCCTCTGCTCGAAGAAGAACGACCGCGCCGTGACCGTTACCTACCACGATATGCCCCTGATCGGCTTCTGGCAGAAGCCGCACAGCGATGCGGGCTTCGTTTGCATCGAGCCCTGGAACGGCTTCCCGTCCACCGACGGCATCGTAGACGATTTCGCTACCAAGGGTGAGATGATGCACCTTAAGAAAGGCGAAACCTACACGGGCTGCTTTGACATTACCATTACCGAGTAACGGTAGGATAACGCTATGACAAAACGGATATTGATCCTTGTGCTTCTTGCCGCAACGTTCGGCGCCTCGCTTGTTCTGTCGCTTGCTATGTTCAACAAGGACGTTTTGAACGCCGAGGGCGGTGAAACGCTGGGATACCTTGCGCGTCTTGCCGCGATGATCGCCCTGCAGTACATCCCCCTTTTCATATTCTCCCTTGTGTACAGAAGATGGTGGTGGGTGATCGCCGTGCTCGTCTTGCCGCTTGGCTTTATGATCGGCTCGGCGGGTGGCTTTAACGCTACGCTGGTTGTTCTGCTGGCCGCACCGTTTGCCGCAAGCCTTCTGTCGCTGTTTGCACCGCGCCTCTCCTTTAGCAGCAGCGGCCCTTCGGGGGAAACTTTGAATAGCCAGCACGCCAAATCCTTTTGGGACTAAAATAAAAAAATCGGAGCTTACGCAAGCTCCGTTTTTTTTGTGATCTTACACAGGCGACCTATCAGCATAGCCAACAGCAGCATCACGTATGCCGCCGCCGTAAAGCCGATGATGTAAATGATCAGACAGACAGGGAAGGGAACGACCGCCTGTACCAAGGAATACACGGGCAGGTGCGGTTCACAGTAGGGGCTGATGAAGAACATGTTGAACACGTCGGTTTCCAACAGACCCACGCGATAGGCAATTTCGTTGCCGATAGCGGCCAACGTTACCGCGACGGTAAAAACAGGAAGCGCGCGCAAAATCGTTTTATGCTGCAGCTTCACGTGTCCCGTTGCATACAGGTATACCCCAAGGAAGATCATCGCGCCGTGGCAGATCAGGGATTGGATGTTGATGCCGATCGTGCCGACGAAGATGGTCGTCGGGTAGAACATCACCGCCGCTCCCGCAAAGATCGCGTAGGTGGCAAGATAGGCACACAGGCAGTTATGCAGCTTGCCTTTTCCGAAAATGCCTGCCAGCAATCCTACGTACATGGGGGTGGAGCAGAATTGGAACGGGAAGGCGTACCACTGATAATCCGACACGATCGTTCCATCCGAAACAGAGAACGTGTAGTTGACCTGCTTGTACACCTCCAGCACAATGACCAGAATCGATACGAACAGCAGCATACGGCGCACGTGCTCTTGCTTGCCGCGATGCAGCACGGCAAACAGCACGGAAAGCAGGATCGTCAGACCAAAAAAGAGAAGATGCAACCAACCGTACGGTTGGGGTACTTCCATTTGCGTATTCAATATGTCCAGAATGCGTATCCAAAAATTCATCGGTATTACCTCTCTGCAAAAGACAATTGACAATGTCAAGCTCTGTTACATACGGCGCTATTATAGCATGGGTGGATGAAAAAGTCAAGTCCGCCCGAGCCGGCGCGAAAAAGCGCATTCCGCCGTTGACTTTTTCCCATTGCCGTGCTATAATGAGCACAGAAAAAGCAAAGGAGGCACGTGTGCCTTATGACCGAAAAAGAACTTTGTTTCCCATCCCGCATCTTGCTGTGTGAGGGGGACGTGCGCGCATCCGAGCAGCTTCTTCTTCCGATAGAGCTGCAATGCCCGACCGGCCCCTATCCCGCCCGCCCGTGGGCGGAGCTGCGCGGCAAATGTGCGCTGCTTTTTGATTTTGGACAGGAAATGCGCGGCGGTGTGCGGATCCTTTGCCATTGGCTTGTCGGCGCAAAGGTCGATGCCGCCCCCGCCCGTCTGCGCTTTGGGGAAAGTGCCGCCGAATGCTGTGCGGAACTCGGCGAGCGTGGGACATCCAACCATCACGCCCCGCGTGATTTTTCCATTCTTCTCTCCGGCATGTCCTCCGTTCGTTTTGGGGAAACGGGCTTCCGCTTTGCGCGCCTTGATCTGGATCTGCCGGAGGGTGCGTCCCTTAATCTGCTTGCCGTCGTGGCCGAGGGGGAGATTCTTTCTTTGCCGGTACGGTATGCTTATACGGGCAAGGATGCGCTGCTTTCGGATATTTACCGTACCGCCAAAAGAACCGTCGATCTGTGTGCGACGGGGGATTACGTGTGGGATGGCATCAAGCGTGACCGTCTGGTATGGATAGGCGACGCGCACCCCGAGATGCTGGCCCTTTCCACCCTCTACGGCCGCGTGCCGTCGCTTGAAAATTCCATCCGCTTTATGAAGGATACCACGCCACCCGAGGCGTGGATGTGCGGCATCGTTACTTACTCCGCCTGGTGGCTTGCCACCCTTGCCGATTACACGGAGATCACGGGA
>JAZQWX010000039.1:0-10096 GCA_045632565.1 Eubacteriales bacterium
GGTGATACCGAGCAGGATGGGCGAGGTGGTGGCCACGCGGAGCGTTTCTTCGCCTGCGGCGATGCGAGCTTCGATGGCTTCGTTCTCGGCGCGAACCTCGAGAATGTCGGCAACAGAGCCGGCAAGCAGCGAGGTATCGCCTGCATCCTCGACCTTGACCTTTCTTGTCATCTGGCGGGCGATGACCTCAACGTGTTTGTCGTTGGTTTCAACCGACTCACCACGGTACACCTTCTGTACCTCGCGGATGATATAGTCGTATGCGGCATCCAGACCGTTCAGACGAAGAACGTCCTGCGGGCTGAGGTAACCCTCGGTCAGAGCCTGACCGGCAATGACGCTGTCGCCATCCTCCACGATCAGGCGCATGCCGAACGGAATATCGTACACGCCCATAGCACCGTCACCGGCGGTAACGGTAACCTTGCTGAGCTTCTTTTCGGTGTGGATGCTGACCGTACCGTCCATTTCAGAGGCGATAGCGGTCTTCTTGGGATGACGTGCCTCAAACAGCTCCTCGATACGGGGCAGACCCTGGGTAATATCCGAGCCTGCGACACCGCCCGTGTGGAAGGTACGCATCGTCAGCTGAGTACCGGGCTCACCGATTGCCTGTGCGGCGATAACGCCGACGGCTTCACCGATGCTGACCTTCTTGCCGGAGGCAAGGTCTGCACCGTAGCAGTGTGCACAAACGCCGCGCTTGGCCAGGCAGCGAAGGATCGAACGAACCTCAAGCTTCTCGACGCCTGCCTTGATGATGAGATCAGCCTCTTCCTCACCGATCAGAGTATCGGCGGGCAGGATGACCTCACCCGTTTCGGGATGAGCAACGGGATCGATGGTAAAGCGGCCGACAAGACGCTCCTTGAAGGATTCCAGCACGTTGCCGTCGCTGTTGCGGATCTCGCTGACAACGATACCGTTACGCACGCCGCAATCCTCTTCGCGGACGATCACGTCCTGCGAAACGTCGACAAGACGGCGGGTCAGGTAACCCGAGTCAGCGGTACGAAGAGCGGTATCCGACAGGGACTTACGCGAGCCCTTTGCACCCGTAAAGTACTCCAGCATCGTCAGACCCTCACGGAAGTTCGACTTGATCGGGATCTCGATGGTCTTACCGGAGGTAGCGAACATCAGACCGCGCATACCGGCGAGCTGACGCATCTGCTTGGTCGAGCCACGGGCACCGGAGGTTGCGATCATGTTGATGGAATTGTAACGATCAAAGCCGGCAAGAAGCTTGTTCGTCAGCTCGTCGGTGGTCTTTTCCCAAATGGAGATGACCTGCTTGTAGCGTTCCTCGTCGGAGAGCACACCCTCCTCTGCATAGAGGCGGTTGATCTCCAGAACGTCCTCCTCGGCACGGTGGATGATCTCCGGCTTTTCGGGCGGGATGGTCATATCGTACACCGAGATGGAGATACCGCTACGCGTGGAATACTTATAGCCCATAGCCTTGATGTCGTCAAGAACGGCAGCGGCTACGGGGAAGCCGTGGCAGTGAATGCAACGGTCCACGATGTTTTTGAGCATCTTGCTGGAGCAGACGAAGTCGATCTCCAGATCAAAGCGCTTGGCGGGGTCGGTTCTGTCTACGTAGCCAAGGTCCTGCGGGATCTTGGAGTTGAAGATCAGACGGCCGAGGGTGGCGTTGATAATGCCGGACTGCATCTCACCGTCGATCTCGCGCTCTACGCGGATACGAATGGCGGCGTGCATACCGAGCTGGCCGTTTTCATAGGCCATCATGGCCTCGTTGAAGTCGCGGAAATAGCGACCTTCACCGGGCTCGCCTGCTTTGTCAATGGTCAGATAGTAGGAGCCAAGCACCATGTCCTGCGAGGGAACGGTAACGGCGTGGCCGTTCTGGGGCTTGAGCAGGTTGTTACAGGACAGCATGAGGAAGCGCGCCTCTGCCTGTGCCTCGGGGGACAGGGGCAGATGCACAGGCATCTGGTCACCGTCAAAGTCCGCGTTAAAGGCAGAGCAAACCAGAGGATGCAGACGGATCGCACGACCCTCCACAAGCACGGGCTCGAACGCCTGAATGGACAGACGGTGCAGAGTAGGTGCACGGTTCAGCAGCACGGGATGCTCGCGAATGACGTACTCGAGTGCGTCCCAAACGTCCGGGAACACCTTCTCGACCTTCTTCTTCGCATCCTTGATGCTGGTGGCCTTGCCGGTTTCGATCAAGCGCTTCATGACGAAGGGCTTGAACAGCTCAAGAGCCATTTCCTTCGGCAGACCGCACTGATAGATCTTCAGATCCGGGCCAACGACGATAACCGAACGGCCGGAATAGTCAACACGCTTACCGAGCAGGTTCTGACGGAAGCGACCCTGCTTACCGCGCAGCATCTCGGACAGAGATTTCAAGGGACGGCTGGAGGCACCGGTCACGGGCTTGCCGCGACGGCCGTTATCGATCAGGGCGTCCACGAATTCCTGAAGCATGCGTTTCTCGTTACGGATAATGATCTCGGGCGCGTTCAGCTCGATCATCTTCTTCAGACGGGTGTTACGCGCGATCACGCGGCGATACAGCTCGTTCAGGTCGGAGGTGGCAAAGCGACCGCCGTCCAGCTGGATCAGGGGACGCAGGTCTGCAGGGATAACCGGCAGAGCCTCCAGGATCATCCACTCGGGGCGGTTGCCGGATTTACGGAATGCCTCGACGACCTCCAGACGCTTGATCAGGCGGATCTTCTTCTGACCGCTTGCCTGCGCCAGCTCTTCCTTCAGCTGTGCGGACAGGGCGTTGATATCCAGCTCCTGGAGCAGCTCCTTAATGGCCTCTGCACCCATGCCGGCGCGGAAATCGTTCTCGTACTTCTCGTAGGCGGCATCGTACTCGACGTCGGTGAGCAGCTGCATCTTTTCAAGAGGCGTGCTTCCGGGATCAATGACGATGTAACGGGCATAGTACAGAACCTTTTCCAGCAGGCGGGGAGAGATGTCAAGGAGCAGGCCCATACGGCAGGGCACGGCACGGAAATACCAAATGTGGGAAACGGGGCAGGCCAGCTCGATGTGGCCCATACGCTCACGGCGCACCTTTTTGCTGGTGACCTCAACGCCGCACTTCTCACAAATTCTACCCTTGAAGCGGCCACGCTTATATTTACCGCACTGGCACTCCATTTCCTTCTGTGGGCCAAAGATCTTTTCGCAGAAAAGACCGTCCCGTTCAGGCTTCAGGGTACGATAGTTGATCGTTTCGGCTCTCGTTACCTCACCGTGCGACCAGCTACGGATCGTTTCGGGAGAAGAAAGACCTATACGGATCGAATCAAATACACTTCTTTTCATTGGCTTATATACCTCTTTCCCCGCATAGCGGGGGAAGCATAATCCCCTCTCATTAAAGTTTTGTGATGGGTGGCGTTTTTACAGGCTCTCGCCCTCGTCGGACTCGGCGTACTCGTCATAGTACTCTTCCTCGTCGCTGTAATCGTCATCGTAATCCTCATCGTCGATCGGCTCTTCGTCATCCTCATCCTCGACGTACGGATTGTCGATCGCCTTTTCTACCTCTTCGAGCGTAGCGGCGGTAGGCATATCGTCATCGATCAGGTCGGAGAGCTCGATCTCTTCGCCGTTCTTATCAAGAACGCGAACGTCAAGTGCGAGCGACTGCAGCTCCTTGACCAGCACCTTGAAGGATTCGGGAATACCCGGCGTGGGGATGTTCTCGCCCTTAACAATGGCTTCGTAGGTCTTGGTACGGCCGTTGATATCGTCACTCTTCACGGTCAGGATCTCCTGCAGCGTGTAAGCAGCGCCGTATGCCTCCAGAGCCCAAACCTCCATCTCGCCGAAGCGCTGGCCACCGAACTGGGCCTTACCGCCGAGAGGCTGCTGGGTAACGATGGAGTACGGACCGTTGGAACGGGCGTGGATCTTATCGTCAACGAGGTGGTGGAGCTTGAGGTAGTACATGATACCGACGGTAACGGGGTTGTCGAAGGGCTCACCCGTGCGGCCGTCGTACAGAATGGTCTTACCGTCGATCACGCGCACGTCGTGATCCTTGCGGTATTCGGCAAGTGCCTCGGCATTACCCTCGATCTCGGCAGGAAGTCTTTGCAGGTCTACCTTGCCGTTCTCATCGGTAACCTCGATAAACAGCGCCTTACCCATGACGTTCTCACCGTCCAGGATCTTACGGGCATAGCCGGCCTCACGCATCCATTCCACGATGTCTTTTTCGTTGGCACCGTCAAATACGGGCGTCATGATCTTGTAGCCGAGCTTTCTCGCGGCAAAGCCAAGGTGAACCTCGAGCACCTGACCGATGTTCATACGGGAAGGAACGCCCAGCGGGTTCAGAACGATATCCAGGGGCGTACCGTCTGCGAGGTACGGCATATCTTCGGGAGGAAGAATACGGGAAACGACACCCTTGTTACCGTGACGGCCTGCCATCTTATCGCCGACAGAGATCTTACGCTTCTGGGCGACGTAAACGCGAACGACCTTGTTCACGCCGGGGGCAAGATCCTCCGAATTGGAGCGGTCAAACACCTTGACGTCTACGATGATACCGGATTCACCGTGCGGCAGCTTCAGGGAGGAGTCACGCACCTCGCGTGCCTTTTCACCGAAAATGGCGCGGAGCAGTCTTTCCTCGGGGGTCAGCTCGGTCTCACCCTTGGGGGATACCTTACCGACGAGGATATCACCGGCATGAACCTCCGTGCCAAGACGGACGATACCGTCGGCATCGAGGTCCTTGAGCGCATCGTCACCGACGTTCGGGATCTCGCGGGTGATCTCCTGCGGGCCGAGCTTGGTGTCACGTGCTTCGATGGAGTACTCTTCAATGTGGATGGAGGTGTACATATCCTCACGCACGAGTCTTTCGTTCAGAAGAACGGCGTCCTCGTAGTTGTAACCCTCCCAGGTCATAAAGCCGATCAGGGCATTCTTACCGAGCGAAATTTCGCCGTTCGAGGTAGCGGGGCCGTCGGCGATCACCTGTCCGGCCTCTACGCGCTCGCCCACGTCTACGATGGGACGCTGGTTCACGCAAGTGCCCTGGTTGGAGCGTTTGAATTTGATCAGGGTGTAGACGTCCTTGCGGCCGGCATCGGTCACGATCACGATCTCGTTCGATTCGGCGCGCTCTACGGTACCGGCTTCCTTTGCCACGATCACGGCACCGGAGTCCACGGCAGCCTTATACTCCATACCCGTTGCGACGATGGGGGATTCGGTCATCATCAGCGGCACAGCCTGCTTCTGCATGTTCGAGCCCATGAGTGCACGGGTGTTATCGTCGTTTTCAAGGAACGGGATCATCGCGGTGGCAACCGACACGACCATGCGGGGAGAGGCGTCCATGTAATCGATCTTCTCGCGGTCTACCTCGAGGATCTCGGAACGCTCACGCGCGATCACGCGGCGGTTGATGAATCTGCCCTCTTCGTCAAGGGGCTCGTTTGCCTGAGCAATGATATAGTGATCCTCTACGTCACCGGTCATATATTCGATCTCGCCGGTTACGATACCCGTCTTCTTATCCACCTTGCGGTAGGGAGCTTCGAGGAAGCCGTAATCGTTGATGCGGGCATAGGTGGCGAGGTAGGAGATCAGACCGATGTTCGGGCCTTCAGGCGTTTCGACGGGGCACATTCTGCCGTAGTGCGTGTAGTGCACGTCACGGACGTCGAAGGATGCGCGGTCACGGGACAGACCGCCCGGGCCGAGCGCGGACAGACGGCGCTTATGCGTCAGCTCTGCAAGGGGGTTGTTCTGATCCATGAACTGCGACAGCGGCGAAGAACCGAAGAATTCGCGGATGGCGGTTGCCACGGGACGGGTGTTGATGAGCGACTGGGGCGTCATCTCCTCGGTATCGTGAACCGACATGCGCTCCTTGATGTTCTTATCCATGCGGGCGAAGCCGATACGCATCTGGTTCTGCAGCAGCTCGCCTACGCAACGCAGACGGCGGTTGCCGAGATGGTCGATATCGTCAAAGCTGCCCACGCCGTGGGTCAGGTTCAGAAGGTAGTTGATGGAAGCAAAGATATCGTCCTTGGTGATGTGCTTGGGCGACAGACGGTCAGCCTCTGCGCGCACCTCGCGCTTAACGGCTTCCTTGATGTCCTCTGCACTTGCCAGGGGATTTTCTTCGTTGACGCGGTCGATGATCTCACGCAATACGCCATAGCGAACGCGCTCGGACACACCGCAATCCTTGAGGTCGTAGCCGAGAACCCAAACGGGATCGACCGTGCCGTTACCGAATACGCGAACGGTAGCGCCGCTCTCGGTCAGCACGTCTACGACGTTGACGGCAGCCTGCTCAATGGCAGTGGCAAGCTCACGGTCAAGGAGTGCACCCGTTTCGGCGATCACTTCACCGGTCAGGGGGCTGATGACGTCAGAGGCAAGGCGGTGGCCGCGGATACGGTTTGCCAGAGCCAGCTTCTTGTCATATTTATAACGACCAACGGCCGCCAGGTCATAACGCTTGGGATCGAAGAAGAGGTTGTTGATCAGAATCTGCGCGCTCTCGACCAGCGGGGGCTCGCCGGGACGCAGCTTCTTGTAAACTTCTTTGAGTGCCTCCTCGCCAAGGGTGGTCTTATTCTCGGCGGCAAGGGCAGCACACTCGTCCTTACCGAACGTAGCGGCAAGGATCTCCTCTTCACCGAAGAGGCGGCGGATATCCTCATCCGTTTCCTCACCCAGAGCACGGATCAGCACCGTGATCGGGATCTTTCTCGTCTTATCGATCTTGACGTAGAAAACGTCCTGAGAATCGGTTTCATATTCCAGCCAAGCGCCGCGATAGGGGATCACGGTAGCG
Source organism: Eubacteriales bacterium (assembly GCA_045632565.1). Classification (GTDB taxonomy): domain Bacteria; phylum Bacillota; class Clostridia; order Oscillospirales; family CAG-272; genus UBA1740. The sequence goes on from JAZQWX010000039.1 coordinate 6,827, forward strand.
GTGTAGCTACGCTTACCCGTTTTGTCAACGGCACTGTCATAATATATGCCGGGGGAGCGAACCAACTGCGAAACGATCACGCGCTCCGCGCCGTTGATGACGAACGTACCGTTCTCTGTCATCAGCGGGAAGTTGCCCATAAAGATCTCGGATTGCTTTACCTCACCCGTTTGCTTGTTGGTCAGGCGTACCTCTACGCGCAGGGGCGCGTCATAGGTCACGTCTCTGTCCTTACATTCTTCGACGGGGTAGCGCGGGTTCATGAAGTCCAGCGTATAGCTGACAAACTCAATGGACAAATTGCCCGAGTAGTCAACAATCGGAGAAACATCACGAAGAACCTCCTGAAGTCCCTCGTCCAGGAACCACTGAAAGGATTTCTTCTGAACCTCAATAAGATTGGGCATCTCCAGTGCTTCGTTGATCTTTGCAAAGCTCATGCGCACGTTTTTGCCAAGCTTTTGGGGTTTTACCATGTTCGATCACTCCATTCCATGTATTTTTGCGGTCAAAATGCCATTTTTTGACCTTGTTCGCCACCGTTTTTTGGAGGGTTGTCCCTAAAAAAGGGCAAAAATCCCCCTATAACGAGGCAATTATGATGCAGTTTACTATTATATCACCGCCTACGGGGCTTGTCAAGGGGTTTTTTGGATTTTTTGAAATATTTTTTCATACCATTATATATAAAAAGAAAAATCCGCCCATAAGACGGATTTTTGTTTATAAAAATTGTGTTTTTTGATGTAATTGTGTTTTTTGAGGAAAATTTACATACAGAAGATCACGCCGCTGTCAAATTCCTCGGCGACAGCCCCGGGCGCAAGCTCGGAAACCAGGTCACAGAACAGAGCGGTGATGTGGTTTTCGGTATAAAAATGCCCTGCCTCGATCATGTTGATGCCAAGCTCGGGGGCATCGGTCATCCGATGGTAACCGATCCGACCGCTGACGTAGGTATCCGCACCCGCCGCGATCGCCTCCTCCGCGAAATCGCCGCCTTCACCGCCGCAAACGGCCACGCGACGCACGGGCATGCCCGTATCCGCACACAGCACAGCGGGGGCAGAGAGGATCTGCTTGACGCGAAGGGCAAACTCCGGCAGATCGAGCTTTTCATCCAATTCACCGATACGGCCAATGCCGTCCTGCCCGAACGGGCAGACGTCCGAGAGACCGATCAGTCTGGCGAGGCGGTCGTTGACGCCGCCAAAGACGGCATCTGCCCGCGTATGCAGGGAAATGACCGAAATATCCGAGGAAAGCAGACGAATGGCCTTACGCGCCACGTGTCCGTCCGGCGTGATGGAGGACAGGGGCTTAAAGATCAAGGGGTGATGCGAGAGAATGAGATCAAAGCCGTTTTCCACGGCGTAGTCCACTGCCTCCTCGGTCACGTCCAGCGTGCACAGCACGCGGCGCACCTCGCGTCCCTCGTCGGGAGAAAGCAACAGGCCGTCGTTATCCCATTCGCAGGAAAGGGCGGTCGGAATACGCTCCGAGATCTTTTCGTAAAACTGTTTAACCGTCATGGTCTTCTCTCATTTCCTTTTGTATTTGCAAAAGCTCCCCAAGAAGTGCTTCGTCTGCGGCATCCGGCGCACGGTCAGCACCGCGAAGCGCTTCCCTTTTTTCGGTCAGTGCACGAATTTTGCGGGAAAGCAGCTCACAAAACGCGTCCCGCTCCTCTGCCGTGCGGCAGCAGGGGTAGCCCACCTCCGCCCGGGCGGGCGAGAGCGTGCGGCACACGCCGTCATATTCGGCAGCCAGGCAGGAATAGACGCGCCCTGCGGCGCGCGAGGGTATCTCCTCCACGATCGCAAAGCCGTTTTCAGCGAGATAGCGGCGCAGGACTGCGGCCCGTGTCATGGGCTGCAGGATCAGTCGAATGCCTTTTTGCTTGACAAAGGGCGCATTCGACAAAATACGGACGATTAGCTCCCCGCCCATGCCGCAGATGGCGATGTCGGAGAGGCCTTCGTCTTCCAAGCCCATAAGGCCGTCGGTCAGCACCGTCCGAATACGCCCCTCTTCACCTGCCTCGACAATATTCGCGCGTGCGCGCGAAAGAGGACCTTCCCCTATATCTGCGGCGACGGCGCGAAGAATGCGTCCCCGCGAAAGCAGGTACAGGGGAAGGTAGGCGTGGTCAGTCCCGATATCCGCGAAAACAGCACCGTCCCGCACAAGCGCGGCGGCGGCCAAAAGTCTTCCGTCGGTTTGGGCTTTCATCTTATTTATCAGCGAGGAAATCGTTGATGGTCTTTACCAGCGCATCGGCATCGGTACCGTGGACGGCACAAGCCTGCTCAATGGTCTCACCGCGGGAAGCGGGGCAGCCGAGGCAATGCATGCCGATGGCAAAGAAGAACTGCGCGGTATCGCGGTTGGCGTCCAGAACGTCGCCGATAATCGAATCTTTCGTTACTTTCATGAAAAAGCACCTTCTTTCTTTTGAGTTCACTACTATTATAATGGGGTGAAGCGTTTTTGTCAAGAGGCTTGGGGGAGTTGGCAGTTTTTTTCATAATCTTTTCGTTTTTGCGCGTGTGCCCTTGATTTTTTGGTAAAAATATGTTATAATCTTCTATACGAATGATACAGGAGGATGTTGTCCCTTGATAATCGCACTTGAAGAAGCGAAAAGAAAACTAACCGATATGCGCGCAGACCTCGCCGAGCTTGGTTCTGCCTTGCGTATTGAAACCTTAAAGGAAAAGGCCGCGGAGCTGGAGGCGGCATCCCTGGAGCCAAATTTCTGGAATGACGCACAGCGCTCCACGCGCGTGATGCAGGAGATCAAGGGGATGAAGGACACGGTAGAGGAGTATGAAACCCTTTGCACGCGTCTGGAAGATGCGGTCGTCCTTGCCGAAATGGCGATCGAGGAAAATGACGAATCCTCTCTTGACGAGGTACAGGCAGAGCTGGATTTCGTGGTGCGCGAGGAAGAGCGCATGCGTATCGAGGTGCTCCTGTCCGGCCCGTATGACAAAAACAACGCCATCGTGTCCTTCCACCCGGGTGCGGGCGGCACGGAGGCGCAGGATTGGGCTTCCATGCTGTACCGTATGTACAACCGCTGGGCAGACAGCCACGGCTTCCGCGTGAAGCTGCTGGATTGGCTGGACGGAGATGAAGCCGGACTGAAGAGCGCGACCCTGATGATCGAGGGGCAGAACGCCTACGGATACTTAAAAAGCGAAAACGGCGTTCACCGTCTTGTGCGCGTATCCCCCTTTGATGCATCCGGCAGACGTCAGACCTCCT
>JAZQWX010000040.1:0-8953 GCA_045632565.1 Eubacteriales bacterium
GCTTGCATGAAGCACGTTGGACTCAACGTGGCAAGCGACCCGCTCTACACCTTTGCCTACACCGGCGTGACCGGCGGCTCTGTTCTGGTCGTTGCCGACGACCCCGGACTCGCCAGCTCGCAAAATGAGCAGGACACGCGCATGATCGCGCGCGCCGCGCACGTGCCGGTGCTTGAGCCCTCCGACAGCAGCGAGGCAAAGGAATTTGTGAAATTCGGCTATGAGCTGAGCGAAAAATACGATACCCCCGTGATCCTGCGCACTACCACCAAGCTGGCGCATTCCCAGAGCGCGGTGGAGCTGTGTGACCGCGCGGAGGTAGAGGACAAGCCCTACGCGCGCGACCTTTCCAAGTACGTGATGATGCCCGCTTCCGCGATCGGCAGACACGTGGTGGTGGAAGCAAGAGAGGCCAAGATGGCAGAGGATGCCGCCTCCTTCCCCGTCAACCGCGTGGAGATGGGCGACCGCAAGATCGGCTTTATCACCTGCGGCGTAGCCTACCAGTACGTGAAGGAGGTCTGCCCCGATGCCAGCATCCTGAAGCTGGGTCTTGTCAATCCCCTGCCCCGCAAGCTGATCGAAGAGTTTATTGCCGAGGTGGACGAGGTTTACGTGTTCGAGGAGCTGGAGCCTGTCATTGAGGAGCAGGTACGCGCCTGGGGCTTTGCCGTGCACGGCAAGGAGCTGTTCACCCGTCAGGGCGAGTACAGCGCGAACCTGTTGCGCCGTGTGCTGTTCGGCCATGACGAGGCGGTCTTCCACAAGGCAGAAGCACCGAACCGCCCGCCCATCCTTTGCCCCGGCTGTCCGCACAGAAGCGTGTTCTCCGTGCTCTCCAAGCTGAAGATCCACGCATCGGGCGATATTGGCTGTTACACGCTTGGCGCGGTAGCGCCCTTGAGCGTGATCGACAGCACCATCTGCATGGGCGCCTCCATTTCTGCCCTGCACGGCATGGAAAAGGGACGCGGCAAGGAATTTATCAAGAATTGGGTGGCCGTGATCGGCGACTCTACCTTCTTACATACGGGCATCAACTCGCTCGTCAATATGGTGTACAACAAGGCAAGCGGCACGGTCCTGATCCTTGACAACCGCACCACGGGCATGACGGGTCATCAGGAGCACGCCGCCACTGGTAAGACCCTGAAGGGCGAGGACACCTACGCGATCGATCTGGCCGCGCTTTGCCGCGCGATCGGCGTACCGCGTGTGGTGGAGATCAACGCCTTTGACGTAGCGGGACTTGAGAAGCTTTTGCGCGAGAGCACGGCAGGCGACACCCTGACGGTGATCATCACCAAATCTCCCTGCGTACTGCTCAAGGGACAGAAATTCCCGAACGTGTGCGTGGCCATTCCCGAGAAATGCAAGAAATGCGGCGCGTGCATGAAGATCGGCTGTCCCGCGATCACGAAGCAGGCAGACGGCACGGTGAAGATCGACAAGACCATGTGCAACGGCTGTGGCCTTTGCAAGAGCTACTGCAAATTCAGCGCTATTGAAACGGTGGAGAAATAAGATGACGAAGAATATTATGATCGTAGGCGTGGGCGGTCAGGGAACGCTCCTGACCAGCCGCATTATCGGCAAGGCCGCCATGGCCGAGGGACACGACGTAAAGATCTCCGAGGTGCACGGTATGGCACAGCGCGGCGGCAGCGTGGTCACCTTCGTCCGCTTTGGTGAGCGGGTGAGCGAGCCGGTGGTAGAAGAGGGACAGGCTGACGTGATCATCGCGTTTGAGCGTCTGGAGGCTCTGCGCTACGCGCATTTTCTGAAAAAGGACGGCGTTCTGATCGTCAACGATTGCCGCATTGACCCCATGACGGTGGTCATCGGCGCGAAGGAATATCCCGAGAACATTATCGAGGGTCTTTTGAAGGATCACACGGTGTACGCCATTGACGGGCAGGCCGCGGCGCTTTCGCTTGGCAACAGCAAGGTGCTCAATTCCGTGGTACTGGGCTTTGCGGCAAAGCACATCGGCTTCTCGCGCGAGCGGTGGCTTCACACGGTAGCCGCTACCGTTCCCCCGAAAACCGTAGACATCAACAAAACCGCTTTTCTCTGTGGGTATGACGCATAAGAACAAAGGAGATGATACACATGATTTGGAATGAAACCAAGGAGTGTATGAGCCGCGATCAAATGACCTCTCTGCAAAGCGCCCGTTTGGTCAAGCTGGTGGACTACATGTACCACAACGTACCCTTTTACCGCAAAAAGATGCAGGCCGTTGGCCTGATGCCCGGGGATATCAAGGGAATGGAGGATCTGACGAAGCTCCCCTTCACGACCAAGGATGATTTGCGCGACAACTACCCCTTTGGTCTGTTTGCCGTGCCGAACTCCGAGATCGTCCGTATTCACGCCTCCAGCGGCACGACCGGCAAGGCGACCGTGGTGGGATATACCAGACGCGACCTGGATATTTGGGCAGAGTGCGTGGCACGCTGCATGACGATGGCAGGCGTTGGCAAGAATGATATTATCCAGATCGCCTACGGCTACGGCCTGTTCACAGGCGGTCTTGGCGCGCATGACGGTGCCCAGAAGATCGGGGCTACGGTCGTGCCGATGAGCACGGGCAACTCCAAAAAGCTGACCACCATGATGGTGGATTTCGGTGCAACGGCGATCGCCTGCACGCCCTCTTACCTGCTCCACATCTCCGAGGTGCTGGCAGAAGAGGGGCTTTTGGATAAAATCAAGCTAAAAACCGCCATCTGCGGCGCTGAGCCGTGGACGGAGAAGATGCACCGCGAGATCGAGAGCCGCCTGAATATCAAGGCGTTTGACATTTACGGTCTTTCCGAGGTCATGGGCCCCGGCGTGGCCTGCGACTGCGAGTATCACCGCGGCCTTCACGTATGTGAGGATCACTTCTATCCCGAGGTGCTGAATTCCGCAACGCTGACCCCTGTGGCAGACGGCGAGGTGGGCGAGCTTGCCTTTACCACCCTGACCAAGGAGGGCATCCCGCTGATCCGTTACCGCACCAAGGATTTGACCAGCCTTGACCGCACGACCTGCGAATGCGGCAGAACCTCTGCGCGTATTTCCCGCTTCAAGGGACGCGTGGACGACATGCTGATCATCCGCGGCGTGAACGTATTCCCGAGCCAGATCGAGGCCGCGCTTGTTGAGGTGGAAGAGGTTACCCCCCACTACATGATGATCGTGGACCGCGTAAACAACCTGGACACGCTGGAGGTGCAGGTAGAGCTGGATCAGAAGTACTACACCGACGAGGTGCGCAAAATCGAGGCACTGACGAAGAAGATCGCACACGTTATTCAGCAGGCACTTGGTATCAACGCGAAGGTCAAGATCGTAGAGCCGCAGTCGCTTGTCCGCAGCGAGGGCAAGGCTGTGCACGTGGTCGACCGGCGCAAGCTTTATTGATTTTAAGGAGGAAACACGTATGTTTGCAAAGCAGTTAACCGTATTTATCGAAAACAGAGCCGGCCGCCTTTCCGAGGTACTGAACGTACTGAAGGAGAACGGTGTCAACATTCTCTCTATGAGCCTGGCAGACACCACCGAATTCGGTCTTCTTCGTCTGATCGTCAACAACGCCGCACTCGGCAAGGAAAAGCTGACCGAAAACGGCTTCTCTTCCCTGCTTTCCGACGTTTCCATCATCACCATCCCGCACAGAGTGGGTGCACTGCAGGAGCTGCTCAAGACCATTGACGAAAAGGGCGTGAACATTGAGTATATGTACGGTCTTTCGGTCGAGGCAGAGGAGGCTTACGTCGTACTGAAGGCCTCCGAATCGGAGAAGATCAACGGTATTCTTGACGAATGCGGCATCAGGACGCTTTCCTGCGAGGATCTTGCGAAGCTGTAATCGCCATGGTCATTGATTTTCACACGCATATTTTCCCTGATAAAATTGCCGCCCGCACCATCTCCATATTGGAAGAAAAGGGCGGCATCTCTGCCACCTCGGACGGGACGGCAAGCGGGCTGCTTCGAAAAATGGAGCAGGCGGGCGTGGACATCTCCGTGACGCTCCCCGTGCTGACCTCACCACAGCAGTTTGACAGTGTCAACCGCTACGCGGCCGAGGTGAACCGCACCTATCTGACCTCGGCGCGCCGCCTGATCTCCTTTGGCGGTATACACCCCGCCTGCGAGGATATCGAGGGCAAGATGGCCTATCTTGCCGAAATGGGATTTTTGGGCGTGAAGATCCACCCAGATTATCAGGAAACCTTTATCAACGACGACGGCTATTTCCGCATTCTGGAATGTGCAAGGAAGCTGGATCTTATCGTGGTGACGCACGCGGGGGCAGACATTGCCTACCGTGGCAAGCCTGTACGCTGCACGCCGAAGCGGGTGAAGGAGCTGATTCGCGCCCTGCCTCACAGCAAATTGGTTTTGGCGCATATGGGCGGCAGCGAGATGCCGGACGAGGTCATCTCCGAGCTGTGCGGCAAGGACGTGTATTTTGACACATCCTTCGTGCTTCCGCGCATGGATGAGGCGACCGTGCGTGAGATCATTCGTCTGCACGGCGAGGACAGGATCCTGTTTGCTTCGGATTCACCGTGGTGCAACGCGGAAGAATGCGCGCGCATCATCCGTTCCCTTTCGCTCGGTGCGGCGGCCGAGGAGAAGATCTTTGAAAAGAACGCCGCAAAACTGTTACAATTATCATAAGAGGACGTTATGGGATACAATCAGAAAATGTTCGGACTTGGCAGCCGCCGTTCGATCATCCGTGAAATTTTTGAATACAGCAAAACGCGCGCGACCGAGATCGGTGCAGAAAACGTGTTTGACTTCAGCCTTGGCAACCCCAGCGTGCCCGCGCCCGCCGAGGTGAACCGGGCGATTGGCGATCTGCTTGCCGAAAAGGATTCCGTGCTGCTGCACGGCTACACCTCCGCGCAGGGCGATGCGGGTGTACGCGCAGCGATCGCCGAGAACATCCGCCGCCGCTTTGCGGTGGATATGTCCCCGAACCTGATCTATATGACCTGCGGTGCGGCGGCTTCGCTTTCCATTTGCCTTTCTGCCCTGATCGAAAGAGAGGCGGAAGAGGAATGTATCGTATTTGCGCCGTTCTTTACCGAGTACCGCGTATTTATTGAGAACGCGGGCGGGCGCGTGGTTATCAGCCAGCCCGAGGAGGGCAGTCTGCAGATCGATCTTGCCGACTTTGAGGCACGCATCAGCGAGCGTACCAAGGCGGTCATCATCAATTCCCCCAACAACCCGAGCGGCGTGGTGTATACCGAGGCGACCGTGAAGGCGGTCTGCGACCTGCTTGAGAAGAAATCGGAGGAATACGGCCATCCGATCTATCTGATCGCGGACGAGCCGTACCGCGAGCTGGTCTACGCGGACGTGACCGTGCCTTATCTGATGAACTATTACGACAATACGCTGGTCTGCTACTCCTATTCCAAGTCGCTTTCCCTGCCCGGCGAGCGCATCGGCTATATTGCCGTTTGCCCGACGATGGCGGATGCAGAGAACGTGTACCTTGCCGTGTGCGGTGCGGGCCGTTCGCTCGGTTACGTATGCGCGCCAAGCCTGATGCAGCAGGTGATCGCCCGTTGCCTTGATGCCAAGGTAAACGTAGAGGCGTACAAGGCGAACCGCGATCTTCTGTATAACGGTCTGACCGCGTGCGGCTTTGACTGTGTGAAGCCGGACGGCGCGTTCTACCTGTTTGTCAAATCCCCCTCGGGTGACGCCTTTGATTTTTACGAGAAGGCCAAGGCGCACGAGCTGCTTGTCGTGCCCTGTGACGATTTCGGCGTAACGGGCTACGTCCGCATTGCCTACTGCGTGGATCGCGCAAGAGTGGAGCGTGCGCTCCCAGCCTTTTGCGAGCTGGCAAAGGAATACGGGCTGTAAAAAAAGAGAGGATGCTCACGCATCCTCTCTTTTTTTGCGATCGTGACGGATCATGCCGATGACAATGGAGGTCATGGCAAGCACCTCGTTGGCCGCGCCGGTATAAGCACCGTTTACGAGGTTGTAGATCAGCCAGCATGGGCCGACGAACAGTGAAATTAAACGGATGTACTTTTCTTCCTTCATCCAAAGGGCGACGGTGGAGAGGACCGCGCCAAGAATGGGCAACAGGCTCCAGGCGTTCTCCCAGGTCAGAATTCCTGCACCGATCATCAGAGCAATAAAGAGATACAGCCACAGGCGAGAGGTAGCCCACTTTTTGCTGTTGTTGGCAAAAATGGCGGTACGAACGGTGGAAATGAGATCCACGCATCCGCCTGTGATCGCGCCGAGCAGAAAAAGCTGGGTACAAAAGGCAAGGCTTGCCGTCATCTGGCAGAGCATGATGTTTTTGCGTTTTTTCTGTTGAAAAGAAAGTAGTGAGAGAACAAGACCGACAAGACCGATCAGTTGGGCAACCGTTTCGGGTTTCATGCGTTTTCCTCCTTTTGAAGAAAGAGGATGCGACGGGGCGGCACAGTAAAGCGTGTGTCAGCCATACCGTTTTCCCGATCCTGCCACCTCTCTTTCAGAAGAAGCGTGTAGGGGGCATCGGTCAGGTTGGACACGACCATATACCGCCCCTCACCCGTAAAGGCAGAGATCAACACGTCTTGGGGGATAGGGGACAGAATATCTACGCTATCACGGATCTCGATCTGCGCCAAAGAGTCCTGTGCAACCATAGGCTTATACAGGGCGAGATAATGGCAGAAGCGCGGGTAGTTTTCGGGGTCATCGGGAATGGAGGACCATTCGCTGTACACGTAAGGGCCACTTGGGTGTGCTTTCGCATAGTCGCGCACCTGCCTGAAATACTGATACAAATGGTCGGGCAGATCGGTGTTGTACTGTGTAACGCCCTCCACGTCCACACAGTTGCCGAGCGTCGGTCTGCCGTGAGTTAAAAGCGGAAATTGCAGATACGGAATGGTTTTGGCGTAATAAGCATCCGCATCAAAGGGTTCTGTCAGGCGGCGTTTATCGGGGCAAGGCACCACGTAGGGCGCAAAGGTTTTTCCCATGCCGTGTCCCCCCACGTTGACACCTTCGCCAACCCACAGATAGTCATAGTATTTGCCGCGGATGGGCGCGCAGTCGCCGCCACCGATGTGGAGCTTATAGATGCCGCCGCGGGATTTAACGCCCTCATACATCTCATGGATCAACTCCTCCACCTCGGCGTCATACTGCGCGGGGCCGAATACTTCCCTCTCTTTTTCGGGGATCTCGGTCATGTTGCTGTACTGCCAATCATAGCCGTAATCGTTAAAGATGCCGTCAAAGCCGTATTCTTCCATCACGCGATAGGTACGGGGGATGATGAAATCCCGCCACGCGCGGCTGCCCGCCCACCCCATACGGTAGTAGTAGTGCATATCGGGGCATGCAAACGCGGAACGGCAGAATTCCTCACGAAAATAGCGTGAGCCCTGATGAATCAGGCTGGCAGAGCAATAGGGGATGATCTTGATGCCGTAGCGGTGGCAAAGCGCCACAAAGGCGCGCATTCCCTCGGGATCGTGGCTTGACCACTTATCCGCGCCGTATTTTTCGATGCTGTCGTTCCATTCCTCGTGCACCTGGATCAGCTGCACGCCGTTTTCCGCATAGGAACGGATAAGGGCTTCATCATACGCTGTGGGAGCAATATGAAAGGGGGAGGGGTAATCCCCAAGATAGTAGATGATCTGTCCCGGCAAATAATCGCGGACGACGATCTCTCGCAGGCAGTCACGCACGGCAAGGCGCGCATCTGATATGTTTTTAAATTTTTTCATAGAGTTCCTCTCTGCAAACCGAGTGCAAAATCGCTGTTTTTTCTATTATACAGTAAAAAAAGCCAAAGTAAAGCAAGAATCTTGCTTTGTTTTTTACTCGTATTGCTTTTTGGAGAAAAACCGCTTTTCTTTCTCAAAAAACAAAAATCCATCAAAAAACGCCAAAAGAACTTGACTTGCGAGCGCTTGTGTGCTATGATATAAAGTATCAATTTGTTTGATAAATGGAGGCTATTATGGAAATCAAGATCACAAAAACAACGAACCCCAAGGAGATGATGGCCGAGGACAAGCTTGGCTTTGGACATTATTTTTCTGACCATATGTTTATCATGGAGTACACCCAGGGCGAGGGCTGGCATGACGCGCGCATCGTACCGTTCGGCAACGTGTCGCTGCATCCCGCTTCCACCGTTCTGCACTACGGTGCGGAGATCTTTGAGGGTCTGAAGGCTTACCGCCGCGCAGACGGCGCTGTGCAGATGTTCCGCCCCATGGAGAACATCAAGCGTATGAACAACTCGGCAGACCGTATGTGCCTGCCCCAGATCGACGAAGAGGATTTCCTTGAGATCCTGACCACCTTCGTGAAGATGGAGGAGCGCTGGGTTCCGAAGTCCTTCGGTACGTCCCTGTATCTGCGTCCCTTTATGTTCGGTAACGATGAAACGCTGGGCGTGCACACCGTGAAGCACGCAACCTTTATGATCATCGCTTCCCCCAGCGGCAGCTACTATGCCGAGGGCATCAATCCCGTGAAGATCATGATCGAGTCCGAGGACGTTCGCGCTGTGCGCGGCGGTACGGGCTACGCCAAGTGCGGCGGTAACTATGCCGCATCTACCCGCGCAGGCGAGCGCGCCGTACAGAAGGGTTACACCCAGGTTCTGTGGCTGGACGGCGTAGAGCGCAAGTACATCGAAGAGGTGGGCGCGATGAACGTCATGTTCAAGCTGGACGGCAAGATCGTGACCCCCGCCCTGACCGGTTCTATTCTGCCCGGTATTACCCGCAAGTCCTGCATTGAAGTTCTGCGCGGCATGGGTTACGAGGTTGAAGAGCGTCTTCTCTCGGTTGACGAGCTGGTGGACGCGATGAAGACCGGCCGTTTGGAAGAGGCCTGGGGCTGCGGAACGGCAGCGGTGGTTTCCCCCATCGGCAAGCTGATGTACCAGGACGTGGAATACGAG
>JAZQWX010000041.1:0-6350 GCA_045632565.1 Eubacteriales bacterium
ATCTATGATGTAATCGGGGCGGAAGGCGGCGGCGAGGTCAAGGACGTTCGTTTCATCCACAAACAGGTCTGCCGTAAGTACCTCTGCCCCCGGATTGATCTGCCGCACGCGCTCGGCCGCGACGGCAGTCTTTTTTTGTCCGACGGTGCTGTCCAGCGCCAGGATCTGGCGGTTGACATTGCTCACGCTCACGGTATCGAAATCGCAAAGAAAGAGATGCCCGACGCCCGCGCGAGCAAGTGCCTCACAGGCGTATCCGCCCACGCCGCCAAGCCCCACGAGCATGACGCGGGCGGCGGCCAAGCGAGAAACGCCCTCTTCTCCGAGAAGGGCGGCGGTACGGGAAAAGCGTTCATCCATCATGTTCTTCTACCTGCTGTACTTTAATGACGTTGGTGCTGCCGCTTTTGCCAATGGGCAGACCTGCCGTGATGACCACACGGTCCCCCGACTTGACGTAGCCCGCCTCAAGGGCCACCTGCACGGCGTGACTAAAGAGGCCGTCGGTATCCGGCTGATAATCAGCGCGAAGGGGCAGGACACCGTGTGACAGGGCAAGCTGCTGATAGGTCTTTTCTTCGGGTGTAATGGCAAGGATCGGAATGCGGGGGCGGAAGGCCGACATGTTGCGGGCGGTAATACCGCCGCGCGTAACGGCAAGGATCGCCGCCGCGCCGAGATCGCGCGCAGTGGTGCAGGCCGCGTCACAAATAGCGGCGGTGATATCGCCCCTCTCGCGCAGCGCCTCCAGCTTGGTAAAGGGCATATCCTGCTCTGCCTGCAAAATGATCTTGGCCATAGCGCGCACGGATTCCACGGGATATTTACCTGCGGCGCTTTCGGCCGAAAGCATGACGGCGGAGGTGCCGTCAAAAACGGCGTTGGCCACGTCCGACACCTCGGCGCGCGTCGGCACGCGGGAGGACACCATCGAGTCCAGCATCTGGGTGGCGGTAATAGACGGCTTGCCCGCGGCGCGGCAGCGCGCGATCATGGTCTTCTGGATGCCGGGCAGGCGTTCGTAGGCTACCTCTACCCCCATATCGCCGCGCGCCACCATAATGCCATCCGCGACGTCCACGATCTCATCGAAATTGGAGATGCCCTCTTGATTTTCGATCTTGGCGATGATGCGGATATTTTTGCCGCCCGCATTGACAAGGAAGCGGCGAAGCTCGCGGATGTCGGCAGCGGTACGGGTAAAGGAGGCTGCCACGTAGTCCACGTCCTGCTCAACGCCGAAGCGCAGATCGGCGCGATCCTTGTCCGAAAGAAAGGGCAGGTCGATCGGCACGCCCGGCAGGTTGATGCCCTTATAGCCACGGACATGGCCGCCGGTTTCCACGGTAGCAAATACCGATTCCCCCTCCATACGGGACACGCGGAAGGCGATCTTACCGTCATCGATGAGGATGCGGTCACCGCTGCGAACGTGATCGGCAAGATAATGGTAGGAGATGGCAATACATTTGACGCCATCGACCGCGTCCGTTTTGGGGGAAAATACGACCTCTTCTCCTGCCGTGACCGTCATGCCCTCTCCCATCTCGGGCAGGGTACGGATCTCCGGGCCGCGCGTATCCAGCAGCACGGCGGCGGGAACGCCGACGGCGGCACGCGCACGGCGGAAGGTTTCGAGATTTTTCAGATGCATGGCGTGATCGCCGTGGGAAAAGTTCATGCGCGCCACGTTCATGCCGGCGCGCAGCATTTCCTCCATGACGCTCTGTTCGGCGCTCGCAGGGCCGAGGGTGCATACGATTTTGGTATTTCTCATAAAAAACTCCTTTTTTAGTCGGAGCAGATCTTCTGCTTATATCATACCACATTTTTCGCCTTTTTGAAATAAAAACGATAAAAAAAGTGTACTTTTGATATTTTACCTATAAATATAAATTTAATATCAAAATACGGTTGACTTTTTCGACGGAAAGTGTTAAAATAGCAGATGGTAAAAAATCCCCATCATATCTATAAGAAAGGAAAACAAAAACATGGCAATTGCAGTAATCATGCCGCGCCAGGGCCAGAGCGTTGAATCCTGTATCATCACGACCTGGAACAAAAAGGTAGGCGATTCCGTAGAAAAGGGCGATATCCTTTTCTCCTACGAAACCGATAAATCCTCCTTCGACGAGCCCGCCCCCGAAAGCGGCAAAATCCTCGCGATCTTTCACGGAGAGGGCGATGACGTTCCCTGTCTTGAAAACGTTTGCGTAATCGGTCAGGACGGCGAGGACTTCTCCGCATTCGCTCCTGCCGCCGAGGCTGCCCCCGCTGTTGCTCCCGCAGAGGAAGCAAAGGCAGAGGCTGCTCCCGCTGCCGCCGCTGCTCCCGTAGCAGAGGCTGCTCCCGTAGCCACCGCTGCCGCTACCGGCGCGATCTCTCCGAGAGCCAAGCATCTGGCTGAAAAGACGGGTGCTGACCTGCTGAAGGCTACCCCCACCGGCCCGAACGGCCGCATCATTGAGCGCGACGTCGAGAGCCTGCTTGACCGCGGTCTGACCGTATCCGGTGCTGCCGCTGCTGCCGGCTACGCTTCCGCCGTAGAGGGCACGGGTGCTAACGGCCGCGTTGTTCTTGCCGATCTGAACGCTCCCGCCGCTGCTGCCGCAGAGGTTGCCGCTCCCGCAGCTCCCGCCGCTGCCGCATACGAGGACGTGAAGATGCCAAACATCCGCAAGGTGATCGCCAAGTCGATGTGCGCTTCCCTGTCCACCATGGCTCAGCTTACCCTCAACACCTCCTTCGATGCTACCAAGCTGCTCGCACTGCGTAAGTCCCTGAAGGCCAATGCAGAGAAGCTCGGCTTTGCCAACATCACCCTCAACGATCTGGTACTGTACGCCGTTTCTCGCGTACTGCCCGAGCACCGTGCTGTCAACGCACACTGCATTGACGACACCATCCGTTACTTCAACACCGTGAACCTCGGCGTTGCCGTTGACACGCCCCGCGGTCTAATGGTTCCCACCGTATTCGGTACGGAGAAGATGACCCTGAACGAGCTTTCCAAGGCTACCAAGGCCGTGGTCAGCGCAACCCAGGGCGGCACGGTCAGCCCCGACTTCCTGAAGGGTGCGACCTTCACCATTTCGAACCTCGGTACGTTCGGTATTGAGTCCTTCACTCCCGTTATCAACCCGCCCCAGGTGGCGATCCTTGGTGTTTGCGGCCTGACCCAGCGTGTGAAGGAAGTAGACGATGAGCTCGTTTCTTACTCCGCTATGGGCCTGTCCCTGACCATCGATCACCGCGTGCTTGACGGTGCTGACGGTGCCAGATTCCTCAAGGATCTGTGCTATGCCCTCGAGAACATCGACGTTCTGTTGGCGAAATAAGAGAGGTGCCTGACATGTATGATCTGATTATTCTGGGTGGCGGCCCTGCGGGCTATAACGCCGCCGAAAGAGCAGGCCATGCCGGCCTGAAGACCCTTGTGATTGAGGAAAGAGCACTTGGCGGTGTGTGCCTGAACGAGGGCTGCATCCCTACCAAGACGCTTCTGTACTCCGCCAAGATCTACGACTATGCCAAGCATAGCAAGGATTACGGTGTCAGCTTCGGCTCTGCCGACATCGACCACGCATTCGTCATCAACCGCAAAAACGGTGTGGTGAAGCAGCTGGTTTCCGGCGTTGGTGCGAAGATGAAGAAGAGCGGCGTGGAGGTCGTCAAGGCTTCCGCTGTGATCAAGGAAAGAAACGCCGAGGGCTTTGTGGTCACCGCAGGCGACAAGGAATACGTTGGCCGTCAGCTCTTGATCGCCACCGGCTCTTCTCCTGCTCTGCCCCCCATCGACGGTCTGAAAGAGTCGCTTGAAAACGGCTTCGCCCTGACCAACCGCGAGATCCTGGATCTGACCGTGATCCCGAAGACCATCGTGGTCGTGGGCGGCGGCGTAATTGGTCTGGAAATGGCCTCCTACTTCAACTCCGTAGGCGCAAAGGTTTACGTAGTGGAGATGATGGACCACATTGCAGGCCCTGTTGACCGTGAGATCTCTACCCTGCTCCAGAAAGACTATGCCGCACGCGGCGTGGAGTTCATTCTGGGTGCAAAGGTGACCTCGATCAAGGATAAGTCCGTTTCCTACGAGAAGGACGGCAAGGTGACCAAGATCGACGCAGACTACGCGCTGGTATCCATCGGTCGCCGTGCACGCACTGCCGGCATCGGCTGTGAGAACATCGGCCTGAAGCTGGAGCGCGGCGCGATCGTCACGAACGAGATGGGCAAGACCAACGTTCCCGGCGTTTGGGCAGCAGGTGACGTCAACGGCAAGTCCATGCTGGCACACACCGCGTACCGCGAAGGCGAGGTTTGCATCAACAACATTCTTGGCAAGAAGGATCGCGTAAACTACGCTTCCATTCCTGCCGTTATCTACACCAACCCCGAGGTTGCTTCGGTCGGCGAGACCACCGAAACTGCCAAGGAGAAGGGTCTTGACGTAGACATTCAGACCGTAACGCTGAAGTACAGCGGCCGTTACATCGCGGAGAACGAGCACGGCTACGGCATCCTGAAGGTCATCACCGACAAGAAGCACAAGAATATCGTCGGTCTGCACATGATCGGCTCTTACGCATCCGAGATCATCTACGGCGCTGCCATGATGGTGGAAACCGAGATGCGCGTAGAGGATATTCAGAAGATGGTATTCCCGCACCCGACTGTGTGCGAGGTTATCCGCGAATCCATGTTCATGTAAATTATTAAAACAAGGAGATAGAAATCATGCCGAAAAGTCAATACGTAGACCCCGGTAAAGCCTTCGAAGCAGGTTACATCCACTTCGAGGACATTCCCGTTTGCCAGTACAACAAGACTCTGGCACAGGAGAAGAAGCTGTTCACCAAGGCGGATATGATGCGTATCTACCGCGATATGGCCATCATCCGCGAGTTTGAGACCATGCTCAACGAGGTTAAGACCAAGAGCTGCTACAACGGCGTTGAGTACAACAACCCCGGCCCGGCTCACCTTTCCATCGGTCAGGAGGCTTCCGCTGTCGGTGAGGCTTACTGCCTCGACATCAACGACCTTTCCTTCGGTTCTCACCGTAGCCACGGCGAGATCCTGGCAAAGGGTCTTTCCTCCATCGAAAAGCTGGACGAGAAAGAGCTCTACGACATCATGAAGGAGTTCCTTGACGGCTCTGTTCTTTCTGTCGTTGAGAAGCACATGAACGCAGGCGGCAACGTGAAGGAGCTGGCTATCAACTTCCTGCTCTACGGTGCACTGGCAGAGATCTTCGCCCGCAAGACCGGCTTTAACCGCGGTCTGGGCGGCTCGATGCACGCCTTCTTCATTCCCTTCGGTCTGATGCCCAACAACGCGATCGTTGGTGCGTCCGCTCCGATCGCTCTCGGTGCGGCTCTCTACAAGAGATCCAACCACAAGCCCGGCATCATCGTGTCCAACTGCGGTGACGGTGCTACCGGCCGCGGCCCTGTTCTCGAGGCTCTGAACTTTGCTTCCATGGACCAGATCACCAAGCTGTGGGGCATGGACGGCAAGTACAGCGACGGCGGCATGCCGATCCTGTTCAACGTATTCAACAACCACTACGGCATGGGCGGTCAGACCCGCGGCGAGACCATGGGTTATGACATGGTTGCCCGTCTGGGTGCAGGCTTCAATCCCAGCCAGATGCACGCAGAGCGCGTAAACGGCTACGACCCGCTGGCTGTGATCGACGCCGTTACCCGCAAGAAGAAGCTCCTGCTCGAGGGCAAGGGTCCTGCTCTGCTTGACGTGGTTACTTACCGTGTATCCGGTCACTCCCCCTCCGACTCTTCTACCTACCGTACTGCCGAGGAGATCGAGGCATGGAAGGCAGCAGATCCGATCGTGGCATACAAGAACAAGCTCATCGCCGGCAAGATCGCTACCGAGAACGAGTTCGCCAAGATCCAGGAAGAGATCACGGCCCGCATGACCGAGATCATGAAGCTTGCCATCAACGACGACATTTCTCCTCGCATGGATCTCACGAAGGAGCCCGATGCGATCGCATCCATCATGTTCTCCAACCTGAAGGTTCCCAGCATGGATCCCGGCCGCGAGCCCGACGTGCTGATGCCCAAGGAAGAGTGCCCCCGCGTGAAGGAGATCGCAGGCAAGATCCGTACCGCAAAGGACGAAAACGGCAAGCCCGTTTCCAAGATGAAGATGTACAACGTCACCGACGGTCTGTTCGAGCCCATCATCGACAAGTTCTATGAGGACCCGACCCTGATCGCTTACGGTGAAGACAACCGTGACTGGGGCGGCGCATTCGGCGTTTACAAGAAGATGACCGAGGCGATCCCCTACCACCGCTTCTTCAACTCTCCCATTTCCGA
>JAZQWX010000042.1:0-5749 GCA_045632565.1 Eubacteriales bacterium
TGAAACGGATAGGGTGAGGAGGGCACGGTGATATGCCCCAGCGTTGCCTGTACCAGCACGCCGTGCTTTGCCCCGACCGCATCCAGACGATGACGGAAGAGGTCGTACCTTTGGCATTGGGCACTTGCCTTATCCACCGCAGGCGTTCCCTCGGGGTTAAATTTCATCATAAACATGGCGTGCGTGCTGACGCCGCATTTTTGTTGCTCGATAATATGAGGCGCAACGGCATCAATGTGCTCGGTATCAAGCGGCATAATCGAAAGGTTAAGCATGCTTCCCTCCCCTAAAATCAATCGTTCGGATTGAGTCCCTTGATCCCGCAAAGAACGACGGTCGAAATATCGTCCTCCGCCGCGCGATAGCGGATCGCTTCCACCGTTTTTTCGGGATGTGGGTTTTCCACCACGTAGCCAAGCACGAGAAGCTCCTCGCCGTGCTCGGTCTTGCCCTCGTATACGGGATCGGCAAACCACGTGCCGATGTAGCCTGTGTGTCTGTGAACGGCCTCGGGAAGCGGATAGCCGTACGCGGAGTTGTAGCAAAGAACGCCGCCCGCGTATTCCGCACGGATGACGGCCTCGCTTGCGTCGGAGTAGCAGATCACGTATTCTCCCGACAGACGCAGCTCCTGCCACGGCGCGCGTATCTCTCTTTCCAGCGCGGTATGCTCGATAACAAATCGGTCATATGCGCCACCGACCTTTACCTCTGCACCGTCCGCTACGATCGCGGCGGGATAGGCGGCAAGCAGCTCGCGCGGGATCTTTTTCACATCCCCTGCGGGAAGCGGGAGATCGGTCTTTTCGTAGCCAGCGGGACTGTATTTTCCGCGAATGAGGTCACGCTGCAAGGGCTGAAGATACTTTGAGATGACGTGGCTGAATACCCTGCGCTGATCGTCCTGATAATTTTCGGGATTCCAAAGCATCTCGGCCGTATAGGTAACGTCAAAGAATTTACCCTTCTTGGCCATGCGGTATTCGCTGACCTCGCACCAGGAGGACACCTCGCCGCCGATGAGCTGCTTCGCCCTTGCGCGCTTGTTGTAGCGCGGGAAATGCGAGGAATACAGGTTGCCGCAGATGACCTCGTAGCCCTCGGGATACAGGTTTTCCTCAATGTCCTTATCCAGATGGAAGTACCAGATAAAGTCAAGCATCACGATATCCCTCGGCAGCATTTTGATGGCCGCGGGCGTTTTGTATTTGGTCACGGGCTGGATCATATCCGACCACATCATGGTGCGGTAGCCAAGCTCCTTCAGGTGGTTGTAAATGCGGTTCACGTCCCGCGCAAAGAGAACGTCATGGGGGACATCCTTACATTTGTCGCAAAGGCCCATATAATAGACCTCATCGTGCCCGATGTGAACAAAGCGCGTGGGCTTTGTGACCTCAATGATCTCGTCCATCACGTCAAAGAGCAGCTCGTAGGTCTTTTCGTTCGACGGGCAGTAGCAGAAGGGATGGCGCAGCTCGGGACGCTCGTCCTCATCTCTCGTATCATCCACGGCACGGTCAACGGTCACCACCTCGCCGATCTCGGGGTGAGAGAGCGTCAGCCACGGAATATGGCTCAGCGACTGCACCTCGGGAATGATCTCAAAGCCAAGCTCTCTTGCATAATCCATGAGCTCCGCCACTTCCCTTTTGGAAATGGTTTCTCCCCCGCAGCCCATGTAGTAGTGCTGGAATCTCGGATTGACGGCAAGCTCCTTTTCCCACGCCCGCGTGATCTCGGGATGGCGCTCGAACTCCATGGAGGCGATGATCTGCACGATCAGCGTGTTATAGCCGAGAGGCAGAAGAACATCGCGGAAGAAGCGCTTGGTAAATTCGATATTGGAGCGCTTCGGCAATCCCATATGATAGCCGCGGAATTCCTTGGAGGGGTAATTATCGATCTCCGAGAGCTTGAAGCATCCCTCGCTTCCCACCGAGATCAGCGCGTATACGGCGTAGAGCAGCGTAATGCGCGAGGCGGCCGTCAGGGTAATGCCTGCCTCGGTGACCGAAACGGTGTAACGCTCGTTTTTGTAGCAGTCATCCTCCGAAATCGAAAGGGTTACCGTCACGCCGTCAGGCGTGATCACGTCGCCCATGCGGCGCGTCACGAGGTCGGAAAGGAAATCGGCCGCAAACGCCGCGTCAGGACCGACGCCCTCGATGCGCGAGATCCTGACCGTAGCGTCAGAATAGTCTGCCTTTTTGGGAACGGGCCACACGAGGGGTGCGCCGTCCTCACGGCAAACGAAAATTTCGGGTTCTGTAAAGCACACGTCGTCAGCGCCCGTTTCGAGCCTGACGGTCAGGCTGTCGGTGAAAGCGCCAACCTCCACGGTGATCCTGCCACCCGCAGTACAGCCCGTTCCCGCGGAATAGACGCCCACGATATGATCATCTGCGAGAATTTTGATGCCGCATACCTTGGCGTTGCCGCAAAGAGGGAGCGTGACGGAGCCGACAAAGTATTCCCCATCAAGCTGCGCGTGGATCTCCATGCCGGCGTTGTAAAGCCTGTCCCACTTGAACAGCGCTTCCCCGTTTTCCGTGACGGCGGGCTCAAGGGGGATCTTGCCCCCGACTCTCGTGTAAGAAAATTTTGCATTTTTACAGTAACCGATGTACATGAGCTTCTCCTTTACCTCTGGTGCTTTCGGATCTTATCCGTTACTGCCATTATAAAAGATTTATTTTGAAATGTAAATAGCAAAACCTGCATTTGTATTGCAAAAAATGAACTTGTTTGTTTTTTTTGCGTACATCTTGACATTTTTCTCTCTTTATGCTATACTTTTTGAGTCCTACAAGTTGGAAAAGTATAACTTTTTTGGAGGAAGCATGCCAAACAGTAAGCACGTTTTGGGCGTGCCGGGTGGTAAGCACATCTTCGGCACGGTACGCGTGGGCGAAAAGGGACAGATCGTGATTCCAAAGGAAGCAAGAGAGCTCTTCGGCATCTCGCCGGGGGACACGCTGCTGATCCTGGGGGATGACAAAAGCGGCATCATCGTCACGCCGCCCGATCTCGTCAAAAATGCCGCCATGCGCGTGTTCAGAAAAATGGAACAAGCGGAAGAGGAGAAGGAGTAAATCATGAATACCGAACAAATGTATCATGCCGTTGGCATTTCCCATGAGGTTTTTGCCTTCGGTGAAAAGATCCTGGAGGAATTGCGCGACCGCTTTGACGCAATCGACCGCGTATCCGAATATAACCAGACAAAAGTGATCGACGCGATGCAGAAGAACCGCGTAAACGCCACCTGCTTTGCCGCCACCACAGGCTACGGCTACGACGACGTGGGGCGCACGACGCTGGAGAAGGTGTACGCCGACTGCTTCCATACCGAGGCGGCGCTCGTACGCCCGCAGATCACCTGCGGCACGCACGCACTGACGGTGGCGCTTTCCGCCAACCTGTTGCCGGGCGATGAGCTGCTTTCCCCTGTCGGCCGTCCGTATGACACGCTGGAGGAGGTCATCGGCATCCGTCCCTCGACCTGCTCGCTGGCCGAGTACGGCGTCACCTACCGCCAGGTAGATCTCCTTGAGGACGGCGGCTTCGACTGGGAGGGCATCCGCGCCGCGATCAATGAAAAAACCAAGCTGGTCACCATCCAGCGCTCCAAGGGCTATCAAACCCGCCCCTCTTTCTCGGTGGAACAGATCGGGGAGCTGATCGCCTTTGTCAAGAGCATCAAGCCCTCGCTCATCTGCATGGTAGACAACTGCTACGGCGAGTTTGTGGAGGAGCGTGAGCCGTCCGACGTGGGGGCAGACATGATCGTTGGCTCGCTGATCAAAAACCCCGGCGGCGGCCTTGCCCCCATCGGCGGCTACATCTGCGGCACGGAGGCCTGCGTCACGCGCTGCGCTTTCCGACTCTCCGCCCCCGGTCTTGGGCAGGAGGTGGGCGCAAATCTGGGCATTATGCCCGCCTTCTATCAGGGATTTTTCTTTGCCCCTACGGTGGTGTCCTCGGCGCTCAAGGGCGCGATCTTTGCCGCCAATATTTACGAGCGTCTTGGCTTCCGCGTGATCCCGACGGGCTCGGAGGGCCGCCACGACATCATTCAGGCGGGAGAGCTTGGCTCGCGTGAGGGCATGATGGCCTTCTGCGCGGGCATTCAGGCGGCCGCTCCCGTGGACAGCTACGTGCGCCCCGAGCCGTGGGCGATGCCCGGCTACGATGACGAGGTCATCATGGCGGCAGGCGCGTTCGTGCAGGGCTCGTCCATCGAGCTGAGTGCAGACGGCCCGATCCGCCCGCCCTATGCGGTCTATTTCCAAGGCGGCCTTACCTGGTATCACGCCAAGCTCGGCATTCTGATGTCCTTGCAAAAAATGGTAGAAGCGGGTCTGGTTGACCCCGCCAAGCTGCAATAAAAACGGAGAATGACATTATGGGATGGTTTATTTTTTCTATTATTACGCTTCTTTGCTGGTCGGGCTCTGACTTCTTTTCGAAGATCGGCTGCCGCGACGCGAAGGATAAGTACAGCCAATTTAAAATGGTCATGGCTGTCGGTGCTGTCATGGGTCTGCATGCCGCCTATGAGATCTTTATCGGCGGGGTGGAAATTTCCTTTCAGGTCATCTGGACCTATCTGCCCGTTTCCCTGCTCTACATCGGCTCGATGACGCTTGGCTACGTTGGCCTGCGCTATATTGAGCTCTCGATCTCCTCCCCCATCTGCAACGCGTCGGGCGCGCTGGTGGCCATCGTGGCCATCATCTCCGGCACGGCAGACGAAATGGATGCTATGCAGTACGTGGCCATCGCGCTTGCCTGCCTTGGCGTTATCGGGCTTGGCTTTGTAGAGGCACGTGAGGACACCGAGCTGCGCGCCGCGCGTCAGGAGGCCTCCAACTACAAATACGCCAAGAGCTGGCTGGCACTCGCCCTGCCCGTGGCCTACTGCCTGCTCGACGCCGCCGGTACGTTTGCCGACGAGCTGGTGCTGGAAACCTTGAACGAGGACAGCGCCAACGTGGCCTACGAGCTGACCTTCCTGGCCGCAGGCGTTGTAAGCTTTATCTACACCTGCATCATCAAAAAGCAGAAGCTGGTTGCCCGTGCAGAGGGCCCGAAATACGTGGGGGCTGTGTTTGAAACGGCAGGCCAGTTTACCTACATTATGGCACTTGCCTCGGGTGAAGCGGCCCTTGCCGCCCCGATCATCTCCTCCTACTGCATGGCATCCGTGTTGTGGAGCCGCATCTTCCTGAAGGAGAAATTAAGCTGGAAGCATTACGCCTGCATCGCGGTGACCTTTGCGGGTATTCTGATCATGGGCATATACGATATGTAACAAAAAAAGAACCGCTCCGTGGAGCGGTTCTTTTTTTGTTTAGTGAACGATGACATCCTCGTCAGCGAACATGGCGTTGATGTCGGTGATCTGCTCGCGCACCAGCAAATCGCCCCCCTCGTGACCTACGAATCCCGAGGTGATGTAGGCGGAATAGTGACCTGCCTTTTCTGCCTTTTCGGTGGGCAGATAGCCACAACCGCCGCAGGTAAGCTGGAAGATGAAGGTCTGTGCGGCGTAACTGCGCGCCTTGATGCGGTTGCCGTAATCAAGGAACAGCTCAAAGGGGTTGGTGGCAAACGCCACGTCGCCGAAGCGGACGGTATGCGTTTCCACGGGATAGATCTCCTCGGTCTGCTGACGGCGGTAGCGCGCGATCAGACCCGCGTACACGTAGACCTTGGCGTTATCCTCAAAGGTGAAGGTGGGCTT
>JAZQWX010000043.1:0-1513 GCA_045632565.1 Eubacteriales bacterium
CGGTCATATGGAGGTTTCCAAAGAGGATCTTACTGTCTGCCCGAAGTGCGGCGCGCCCCTGCGTCAGGAGGAGGACGTGCTCGACACCTGGTTCTCCTCGGCACTCTGGCCCTTCTCGACCCTCGGTTGGCCCGATAAGACCGCAGACCTTGCGCGCTACTATCCCACAAGCGTCTTGGTGACCGGTTACGATATCATCTTCTTCTGGGTCGCCCGTATGGTCTTCTCGGCCATGGAGCACATGGGTAAAGAACCCTTCTCCACTGTCTTTATCCACGGCCTTGTCCGTGACGCGCAGGGACGCAAAATGTCCAAGTCGCTCGGCAACGGTATCGATCCCCTCGAGATCATTGAAAAGTACGGCGCCGACGCCCTGCGCTTCGCGCTTGCCAGCGGCAACGCCCCCGGCAACGATATGCGCTTCTCGGATGAAAAGATCGAAAGCGCGCGTAACTTCGCCAACAAGCTCTGGAACGCCTCTCGCTTTGTTCTGATGAACCTGCCTGAGGAAGAGGATGAGAGCCTTCTCACGCTCCCCGATGAGAGTGAGCTTGCCAAGGAGGATAAATGGGTGCTTGCCCGCTTCAATGAAGCCGCCAAGACCGTGAACGCCTCGCTTGCCAACTATGAGCTGGGTGTCGCGCTCTCCACCATTTACGATTTCACTTGGGACATTCTCTGTGACTGGTATATCGAGCTCTGCAAGAGCCGTCTGTACGATAAGGAGAGCGAGGGTGCGAAGGTCGCCCGCCGCGTGCTGGTCTACGTGCTCGGCTCGACCTTAAAGCTCCTGCATCCCTATATGCCTTTCATCACCGAGGAGATCTATTCCGCCCTGCCGCACACCGAGGAAAGCATCATGATCGCCGCGTATCCTACGGCAGATGAGAAGCTTGCCTTCACCGCCGAGGCAGAGGAAATGGAGCGCGTGCTGGATAGCATCCGTGCCATCCGTGCCCGCCGCGCCGAAATGAACGTACCCCCCTCTCGCCGCGCGAAGCTCTTTGTGGTGACCCGTTACCCCGAAACCTATCGGGAAGCTGTTCCGTTCTTCGAAAAGCTGGCCTCCGCCTCCTCGCTTGAGATCGTGGATGCCTACACGGCAGACGATGCCGTCAGCATCGTCACCGACGCCGCTACCGTGTATATCCCCATGGCCGACATGATCGACCTCGATAAGGAGCGCGCACGTCTTACCGCCGAGCTGAAAAAGACCGAGGGCGAGATCGCCCGTCTTGCCGGCAAGCTCTCCAATGAAGGCTTCCTTGCCTAAGCCCCCGCCGCCGTGGTGGAGGGTGAGAAAGCAAAGCTTGAAAAATACAAGGCAACGCTGGATGCGCTTTCCGCAGCCATCGCTAAGCTTGGCTAATTGCCTACAATAATCCTTGGCAGATCGATTTTGCCTCTGCATTGTTCGGGGTCAGCAGCAGAACCACCAGCAGCCCCCGTCGCAGAACGCAGGCGTCCTGCAGAATGGCCGCCCCCGGCATCACGCGTGACACACGCGTGATGC
>JAZQWX010000044.1:0-4017 GCA_045632565.1 Eubacteriales bacterium
GGGGTGGCGTTTGCGATGAGCAGGGTATTGACGAGCATGAAGACCGCATAAGCGATGAAGATGACGCGGACCAGCGTGTGACGCCAGCCGCTGAGCTGACGGTTGGTACTGTCGCGGTCAAGCTCGCGCATGATCTCCTCAGCTGATTTTTCAGCCGCAGGAGCAGTGGATTTTTTGAATAGCTTCAATGGGATTCCTCCGAAACATAACGGTGTTGGACGATGAATCGATATCAAATCCTGGATCGGATATCGTGATAGCGGACATTGATGGGGATGCGGCACACTCCGATGGTCTGCGGCAGTGATTCACGGATCGACGGATCGCAAAATCAGCGGAAAAATGCATCGGATGGGACAGATGCTGCCGGGCGATGCATGAATCGCTGCTGCAATATTGGCGTGATTGGGCAGAATAGGGAACGATGGCAGATACGATAAAATCAACCGATACCCCATGCGTCAAACACACGGGGTATCGAGGATTTATTGGGTTCGGTTACGCGAAATGCGGCAGATTACTGACCGGAAACTTCTGCGTAATACTTTGCAGCGCCGGGATGAACCGGAACGTTACCAACGGTAGCAAAGGCGCGGTCCATGTTCATGTTCGAGGAGATCGCGTAAACCTGAAGAAGCTCGGCCTTGCTCTCCCACAGAGCCTTGGTCAGGTTGTATACCACTTCCTCGGAGAGGGAGTTGGATACGATGTAGGTAGCGGTTACGCCGATGGTGTTGATCACCGTGCCCTCGGGAATGAAATCATACTGATCGTGGGTGATGGTCTGCTTTGCAAATACGTCGTACTGACCGTCGATCTTGTTGTCAGCGATGAACTCCTCCATAACGGTGTCATCCAGGCTGAGCAGGTAAGCACCCTTCGGATTGCCACCGGTGGTCAGCTCGGTGATAGCGGTGGCGGGAGCACCGGAGGTGAAGAAGAATACGTCAAGCGAGTCATCCTTGATCGCGTCGGCAGACTTTGCAGCAGAGAGGTTGCGGATCTGGATGTCAGGGGAGGTGTAGGCGCCGGAAGCGTCCTTCTCGAAGGTCAGGCCGTACTTCTGCATCAGCGCGATGGCGTTGGCTTCTACGCCCGAACCCATGTCGCCGATGGATACGCTCAGGCCGGAGTTCTTCAGGTCGGCAAGGGATTTGATCTTGTCCGCGTTGCGGCCGTGGCATACGATCTGTACAACCTCAGGATATACGTGCGCGAGAACCGAGAAATTCTTGATCGCGCCGGATGCGAAATTTGCGGTCAGGCCGTTGTAGGCGTTTACCATGGTGTCGTTCTGAACGATGGCCATGTTGCAGTCGCCCACGCCGATGGACTTCAGGCTGTCAACCGAGCCGCCGGAGGTCAGCACGTTGCAGGTGTAGCCGGTCTTGGCGTTCAGCATCGGGCCAACGGTGTTGGTGAAGCCGTAGTAAGTACCGCCGGTACCGCCGGTCTTGATGTAAATGGTGGTGCCGCCCTGGCAGGATGCAAAGGCGAACAGGCAGGTGGTCAGCATCATGGCTGCCATGACAAGTGCAAGAATTTTTTTCATAATTGCCTCCAAAAAAATAAATGATACTTGATTATAGCATAAAAACGTGTTATAATCAAATACAAATACATATATAAGAACTATAAAAATTATTTATGAGGAAGCTATGGACGAGAAAACGTACATCTATGAGGTCTATAAGGAGCGCTCCTTTTCGGCGGCGGCCAAAAATCTGTTCGTATCCCAGCCTGCCCTCTCCACCTCGGTCAAAAAGGCGGAGCAGGCTCTCGGTATTGCCATTTTTGATCGATCAACCTCTCCCATTTCTCTGACCGAGGAGGGGAAGCTGTATATTGCGTCGCTTGAAAGGATCATGAAGATCGAGGCGGAAACCAAGGAACGGCTCTCTGATCTTTCCGAGGGACGAACGGGCAAGATCACCGTCAGCGGGGAAAATTTCGTCGCATCCTTCATTCTTCCCTCCATCATTATGGCCTTTTCCGACCGCTATCCCGGCATTACCGTGGAGTTGGTGGAATCCAACTCGCCCGAGCTGCGGCGCGAGCTGCTCACCGACTCCATCGATCTTCTGATCGCCCACGATTTTGACCCCACTCTGTATACTGCCGTTCCCCTATTCGACGAAGCCCTGCTTCTTGCCGTGCCCGCCGACCTTGCCATCAACCGTCAGCTCGGCGCGTACGCGCTCTCTCTTGCGGACGTGCAGGCGGGTCGCCACCTGTCGAAGGATGGCCGTGCCGTGGATCTTCGCGTGTTCTCCAAGGAAAACTTTCTTCTTCTGAAGCAGGGGAACGATATGTATCACCGTTCGGAGAAGCTTTGTGCCGCCGCCGGCTTTGAGCCGCAGGCGCGCATCCGTTTGGATCAGCTCATTACCTCCTACAACCTTGCCTGTGCCGGCATGGGGATCGCCTTCGTCAGCGACAAGCTGGTCGAGCGTGCGGGTGGGCAGAACTGCGTGTATTATCGCCTGTCGGGAGAGCACGCCGTGCGGCGTATGTATATCGGGTATAAGCGCAGCCGTTACGTCAGCCGCGCCTGTACCGCCTTTGTGGAAACAGCCAAAGAGGTGTACGCTGAAAAATAACAAGGAAGGCAACCGCCGAGGCGGTTGCCTTTTCTTTATACAATTTCAAAGGGCACGTTGCCGCTGATGGAACGCTCCCCGTCCTTGACGGTTATTGTCAGATATTCTTCGCCAATGGGCAGGGAAATCTCGCAATCCGTGCCGATCACGTTGTTATCAAACACCGCGCACCCGTCCCGCATGCCGCGATAGCCCGTCAGCATATAGATCAGCCAGATGGCGCAGTAGGAGGCAAAGCCGTGGTTTAGGCTGCAATGCAGAGCCAGGTGCTCCCACAGCGTACCCGTTTCGCTTGCCATGCGGTAAAACACGTCGCCGATCTCATCATACATGCGCGTCACGTCGCCGTCCTGCATAAGAAGATCCTCGCGCATATACAGGCCGATGATCATGTTCGAGGGCGCGATATCGGGGTACACCGCTTCGCAATCGCGCTTCGGACCGAATTTTTCGATCATGCGGCGGTAAAGCGGCGCGTGGCTTTCTCTCGTTGCCACGCCGAAGAAGAACGCGTAATATTGGCAGGTTTCGGTGATATGCCCCACGAGGGTCAGCTTGCCGTCCTTCCGCACGCGGTTGTCCTCAAAGAACGTACCGTTGAAGGAGTCGCGCAGGATCACCGCTCTCACACGCTCCGCCTTTTCGGCAAGCGCAGGCTCGCCAAGGATCTCGGCGGCGCATTGCAGCGCGCGGTAGTACATCATATTAGAGGGGTAGTTGACGCCGCATACGTAATCGGGATCGTTGGCGCGGCTCCATTCCACAAAGATCCAGCTTTCCAGGTCTTCGAGCAGCCCCTCCTCGTTTTCAAAACGCGCCATAGCGGCAAGGATGCCGCGCACCTTTTCTTTCATTTCCGCCAAACGGGAATTGTCCCCCGAGCGCTTCCAATATTTATGGAAGTCCATGATCAGCCACAGCTCGATGTTCGGCACGTACATCCCGTCGGTCAGATAGCCGGGGTAGCACATGGGCAAGATGCCCTCGGGCAGCGTCTTGATCTGCGGGGCGATCAAGTAGTTTTCCAGCAGGTTGTGGTCGGCCTGCCGTTTGCCCGACAGAAGAAACTCGGCCTCCGAGGTGAAATAGCTGTCGTTGGTCCAGCCCGCGCGCTCGCGCGAGGGGCAGTCGGTGAGAAGATCCACGCTGTTTTGGGACAGCGTGTTCTGCGCCGCTGACAGGATACAAGAGAGGTGCTCGTCCTGTATGCTGTGGCGCAGGCGGTACATATTTGCATTTTCGTAGCGGATGAAATCTACCGAAAGGATCTCTGCCTCGCCCGCAAGCTCGACCACGCGCACGTAGCGCATTTGCATCGCCTCAAAGGCCGTCAGCTCGTATTCACCGGGGGCAAGCTCCCATTTGATCACGTTGCAGGTGTCGTTGCGGGAGAA
The DNA here is from genome assembly GCA_045632565.1 of Eubacteriales bacterium. GTDB lineage: Bacteria > Bacillota > Clostridia > Oscillospirales > CAG-272 > UBA1740. The sequence continues at coordinate 3,995 of JAZQWX010000044.1, forward strand.
GGATACGTGGATCTCTTCGGTTT
>JAZQWX010000045.1:0-2226 GCA_045632565.1 Eubacteriales bacterium
AACAGGGGGTCGATTCCCGTACGGGCCACCAAAAAAAAAGGGACATCCACAGGATGTCCTTTTTTTTTTCCCGATTCCGCGCGCGGAATCGGGGAAGCGAATGCGGCTTGCCGCATTCGCATGGGTTCGCAATCTCCACGCAGACGGCGGTAGCTTGCTGACCGCCGTCAAGTGAGAGATTCCAGCGAAGCGTCTTCCCGTACGGGAATCGAAAGGGCCTTGAAAACAACACGGTGTGTTATTTTCACGCCCGTGGGTCAAGGCAGAAGATGTGGTTATAACCGACTCGGCATGCGACGGTTACGCGCGCGATGTAGCCGCAGGCGTCTTCCCGTATCATGCAAACACCCCCGCCTCACGTGAGGCGGGGGTGTTTGTTATTCTATATCCAGCTCCTTCAAAACCGAACGGATGAGGTCGCGCCCCATTTTGATATCCGCGATCTGTTGCTCGCCTGTGATCTCACGCTCAATAACGTACGGCCCTGTGTAACCAAGCTCCTTCAGCTTGCCGAACACGGCAGGCAGATTGGCTTTGCCCTCACCAAGCGGCACTTCTTCGCCAAGATAGTCACCGCAGGTGGGATACAGGCCGTCCTTGCAATGGGTGTTGCGGACGTATTTTCCGAACACCTCCAACGCGTCGGCTGAGTTGGCCTTGCCGTAGCAGATCAGGTTGGCGGTATCGAAGTTGATGCCCACGTTGCCCGTGCCGATATGCTCGATCGCGCGCAGCATGGTGGTGGGCGTTTCCTGCCCCGTTTCAAAGAGGAAATACTGACCGCGGTTTTTGAGATGCTTACAAAGCGAACGAAGCGCGGCAACCACACCCACAAAGTCGGGGTCATTTGGATTTTCGGGCAAAAAGCCGACGTGGGTGATCATATCCGTCACGCCGACCATCTGCAAAAAGTCGCTAGCGCGGAACAGCTCCTTCAAGCGTGAGTCACGGTATGCGGCGGGAACAAGGCCAAGCGTCACAGGGCCACTCTTGAAATCCCATTCCATCGGGCCTGCCCAGCCTGCCCAAACGGCGGTGATCTGTACACCGTATTTGAGAGAAGCGGCTTTCAGCTGATCAGCCACCTCCTGCGTATACATGGACGTATCCCAAAACAAGGTCTGGCAGCAGTTAAGCTCCAGCTCATGCAGAGCGCGGAACTGATCGTCAATATTTCTGCTTTTGCTGATGCTGATAAGTGCACCGATCTTCATATCCTTTTCTCCCTCTTGACAGATTTATTTTTTTATGTTATATTGCTATTGTAGCATGTCCGTTTTAGCTATGAAATTGAAAAACGGACACAAAACCTTTGAATTCGGATACGATATCAGGAGGAATTATGGCCAAACGCCTATCGGCTCCGCAGCTTGCCCACATCACGGGGCTCTATTCCTTATTTGAACGAGAATTTCCGCGAGATTATGTGTTCCGCGGTGAAACGCACGACTATCATGAGGTCATTATGTTGCTGGACGGCACGGTTGCCTTTACGGCAGACGAGAGCACGTTCGAAATGACCGCCCCAGCGGCCATATATCACCCGCGCATGGAATTTCACAGCCTGCGAAATGTGGGGGACGGGGCGGCGCGCATTCTGATCTTTTCTTTTGATGCCGAGCGCATGCCGGCGTATCCGAAGCGCCGCTTCACTATCGCGGAAGAGGATGTTGCCCGTGCGCGCCGCGCGCTTGCCATGATCCAGTCCTCTACGGTAGAAACCTCGTTTTACAACATGGGAGATATTCTCCCCGGCGGAGAGCGAAACGTGCAGCAGGGACTTTGCGAGCTGGAAATTCTGCTTCTTTCCTTGCAGGAGGAGCGGAGCACTCACCGTCCCGATCATTCGGCCGGTGCCATCAATTACAAGCGTGCGCTTGGCGCGATTGAGGAACGGCTGTCCGAGAACATTTCCATTGCTTCCCTGTCAGACTGTCTGCACGTCAGTCCCTCTCTTCTAAAAAAGATCTTTGCCCGTTATGCGGGTATGGGCGTGATGCAATACGTGCGCACGCGCAAGATGAACGAAGCGATTTTGCGTCTGCGTGAGGGGCAGAGCGTGGGAGAGGTGGCCTACTCTCTCGGCTATAACGATCCTGCGTATTTTTCGACCGTATTCCGCCGCGTCACAGGGCACAGCCCCAGCCATTTTCGGTATAAGTAAATAAAAAACAAAAAAAGCCCGCAAGGGCTTTTTTGTTTGGTGGGCCATCGGGGCGCTCGTCG
>JAZQWX010000046.1:0-6920 GCA_045632565.1 Eubacteriales bacterium
CGTGTATGAGGGCATGATCGTGGGTGAATGCCCGAAGCAGGAGGATATCTCGGTCAACGTGTGCAAAAAGAAGCACCTGACCGCCATTCGCTCCAAGGGTGCAGACGAGGCGCTGATCCTCACGCCCCCCATCATCTTCTCGCTGGAGGAGGCCATCGACTACATCGCGGAGGACGAGCTGATCGAGGTGACTCCGAAGTCCATCCGCCTGCGGAAAAAGATCCTGGATACCGCTACCAGACTGAAAGCACAGGCGGCCGCTCGCCGTGGCTGATCGTGTACCCCCGCGTGGGCTATCAAGACGAAAGGAAACAGCCTTTTTATGAAGATCAAGGAAAGACTTATTACCGTTTCGGATATCCTGACGGTGCTTCGCCGTTATTTTCTGCTCATCATAGCCGCGGCCGTGGTGTGCGGCGCGGCGGGATACCTTTACGCCGTCAAAACCACCACCGTTACCTATGAGGCTACCTCCGGCGTGTACGTGCAAATGGCGGACGTGGATATGGAGATCGGTCCGACCTCCACACAGATCTCGCTTGCCCGCGCCATGGCGGCCAGCTGTAAAAACGCCATCAGAAGCGAGGCGGTCTATCAGAACGCCAAGGCCTATTTTGCGGAGCAGAGAAAAACGGATCCCAAATGGGAGGACATTTCCGCCGTATCCAACGATAAGCTGCGTAGCATGGTGGATTGCACGGTGGACAGCAACTCTCAATACGTCACCATCACCGTGACCGCCTCCACCGCCTCTATGGCGGTGCACCTCGCCAATGCCATTGCGGGGGTTTTTGAGGTGTCGGTCGTGGACGTGATCGGCAACTGCCGCATCGATCCCACCACCGTGGCACGCGGTGCAACCGCTACCTCGGATTTCTCTCCTACGATTGCCCTTACGCTTGCTGTGGTAGGCGCGTTCCTTGCGTTCTGCTTCCTGTTTGCCGTGTATTTCTTCAACCCCCGTGTGCGGATATCGGACGTTCGTACGTGTTATGAGGGCGTGAGCCTTCTCGGTGATCTGTATACCTCCCGCAAAAAGAAGCAGGCAGACGCCGTTCCCGCGCTTCGTGCCAATCTGCTTTCCCGCATGGGAAATGAAAAATCCTCGGTGCTGCTGCTGTCCCCTGCAAGCGGCCGAACCGCGGCAGACCTTTTGCCGCACGCGCTGGCCTGTTCCTTTGCGGACACGGGCAGACGGGTGCTGCTCGTCAACGGCATGACCAAGGATGAAGTACCCTTCGGCCTTGCCGATGCGGTAGCGGGCAAAGCCGAGGCGATCCGCACGGCTACCAAGCATCTCGACTGTATCTCCTTTGGCGACCGTGAAGCGGCCAACGCCGACTTGCTCGGCAGCCGTGAATTCGCCGCCTTTCTTAAGCAGGCGCGCGCGCAGTACGATCTCGTTCTGCTGTGCACGCCCCCCGTTTGCGAATCGGCCGATGCTGCTACCGCCGCCCCCCTGGCGGACGGTGTGCTGGTTGCTGTTACCCCCGGCAAGGATATGCGCGCAAGCTTTTCGGCAGCCCTCCTCGCGCTCTCTGCTGTGGATGCCAAGCTGCTTGGCGCGGTGGCCGTCAGCGTGTAACGAGGCAAAATGAAGCACCCCGTGTGTCGCATAAGCGACACACGGGGCGTTTTTTATTCTTTTTTCTTCCCGAGCCTCGCGAGATACGGGAACACAAGCGGCCACACGCCGCCCGCAAACAGAACGAGCAGGAAGTAGCGCACGCTGCGCTCCACGCTCGCACCGAACAGAAGTGTCAGCGGGGCTTTGGCAAAGGTCTTGATCGCGAACACGATAGCCCCTCCCACCACCAGCTTCACCACTTGACCAAGGAAGGTCGCGCGCGTATCAAAATGCAGGAATTTGACGTCAAGAAGATAGATCACCAAAAGTCCGAGCAACGTGCCAAAGAGGGTGTAGGCGTTTTTCTTGCCCGAGGCAAGGTTGTGGGCGTCCATGCCCTCGGGGAATGGGAAAAGCTCGACAAATAACAGAAAACCACACGCCAGCACCACGCAGACGGCAAGCAAAATCGCCATATGCTTCGGCTTTTTCCACAAGCGCATGACAAGCGGATACAGGGCAAAGATCAGAACAAGGGCGATCAGCACGGACACCCCCACGTCCATCGGCGTATGCACGCCAAGGTACATGCGCGAGAAGGGGACGAGGATGCAGGGGGCAAGGCAGGCGTAGCGAACCCACTTTTTCTCATTTGCGCGTGCAATGCCGCCGAACAGCCCTACCGAGGATTGCGTATGTCCGCTCGGAAAGGAGAAGCCGCCCGCATCCGCCTTGGCGGACTCTACGGCCTCAAAGGTGGGGTCGTACACCCACGGGCGTTCAACGCGGAAGGTGAGCTTCAAAAACTGATTGAGGATCGTGCCGACGAAGCCGACCGTGAACAGGTAATAGCCCTGTCGCTTGTCAAGACACCAAAAAAAGATCAGCGCCACCACAATCAGTCCGATCTCGCTGCCAAGATAGGTGATCGCGCCGAAAAAAACGTCAAGGACGGGATTTCTGATTGCGGCGATCGCGCGCAGTACGTTCATTTGCCATTCCATTGCGGATCCTCCTTGCAGGCAGATAGGATTTCTTGGTATTCGTCATAGGTGTAGAGGAGATTGAGTGCGCCAAGCAGAGCAGGCGCACTCATGCCGTGCGGCAGCTCCATTTTCTCGGCCAGAATTTCCCGCCGCGCGGCGGAATTTTCGCGTCCCGAAAGACCGTCGGCAAACAGGTCGCGCTTTTCGATCGCACGCCCGCGTTTTTTCGGCTCGCCGCCGTCTGCAAAGGGGAGAAACAGGGCACGCAGCCGCTCGGCCTCCATGCCCTCCACACCGAGCAAGCCTTCCTTCGAGGGGCTTGCTTTGCGTTTTTCCTTGCCCTCAATCGCGGGGGTATAAAGGTGAATGACCCGATCCTTTGGCAGGGCAGAGGAAATGTGTGCGCGGATCAGCTTGCCCGCGCCGTCCGCGTCGGTCAAAACGATCACCCCGCGCTCCGCCGCCAGACGGCGGATGAGTGCCAGCTTTTCTTGATCGTTGAAGATCGAAAAGCCGTTTGTCGGGATGACGTGCGCGTCCAGCACCGCGGAAAGGGTGATCTTGTCGTACCGCCCCTCGACGATGATCGGGCGGTCAATTTTTAATTTTTCCATCAGCGGCCTCCTTGTGTCGGCAAAGCTCGCCAAGGGGGCAGGCCTCGCATTGCGGAGAGCGTGCCGTGCACACCTCGCGGCCAAACCACACGATGCGGTGGCAGAAGTCGGTCTGCTTGTCCGGCTCGATCAGCTCGGATAGGATCTTTTCGATTTTCGGCGGCGATTTCTCGCTCTCGGGATACATTCCCAGCCGTCCGCAGATGCGGATGCAATGGGTGTCGGTCACCACACCGGGGATGCGGTACACGTCCCCCAGCACCAAATTGGCAACCTTGCGCCCTACACCGGGAAAACGGAGCATCTCTTCCATTGTGCGCGGCAAAACGCCCGAAAATTCCTCCACCAGCATGCGCGAGGCGTCGATGATATTCTGCGCCTTCACGTGGTATAGCCCACACTGGCGCACGTCGGCCTCCACCGCGTGGGGTGGCGCATAGGCAAGCGCCTTTGCCGTGGGGAAATGGGCAAACAGATCGCGGCAGGCAATGTTTACGCGCGCATCGGTGCATTGGGCAGAGAGTCGCCCCATCACCAGCAGCTTCCACGGATCTCCCTCGTATTCAAGGGCGCAGATGACCTCGGGATAACGCTCCTCTAAATGGGAAACGATCCTTGCCATGCGCTCACGTTTTTCTTTTTTGGATAACTGCCTCATAGGGCTTCTCCCTCCTCGGGATGAAGCAGCGCGCGGCAAAGAAGCTCGTCCACCAAACGGGTGGGCAGCCCCACCACGGTGTCAAACGCGCCGTCCGTGCCTTCGACCAAGCGGCCGCCAAGTCCCTGGATGCCGTAAGCGCCTGCCTTGTCCATCGGCTCTCCCGTGGCGATATACGCCTCGGCCTCTTTTTCGTCAAAGGCACGCATGCGGACGGCCGTGGTGTCACGCGCGGCATAGATCCTGTCGCGGTAAATGACTGCCACTCCCGTGTGCACGCGGTGCACGTTTCCCGAAAGGGAAAGCAGCATCTCTTTCGCGTGAGCTTCGTTTTCGGGCTTGCCGAGCGGCACGCCGTCAAGCTCCACCAGCGTGTCGGATGCGAGAATAAAGGCATCCTCGCCCGCGTGTGCGGCATAAGCTGCCTTTGCCTTGCGGCAGGAAAGCAGCACCACCGCATCCGCAGGATGCACGGCAGGGTCGGTATGCTCGTCTACCTCGCAGGGGGATACGGAAAAGGCAATCCCCATGCCCGAAAGCAGCTCGCGGCGGCGGGGAGAGGCAGAGGCAAGGTATAGCTTTGCCCCGTTTTGCAGGGCAGGGAAACGGTATGCGTCCATCGTTTGATGCTCCTTTATTTGGCAATACGGCGGCAGGGGAAGGGAAGCCCCTCGCCCGCGCGGTAAGCGCGGATGACGGCGGCGGCCTCTTTTGACGTTTCGGTGGTAAAGATGAAATGCTCGCCGCGCACGCCGTAGGCGGCCAGCGCGGTCTTCTTGTCACCCATATAGGTGGGCAGACTGTTTAGGATCAGATTGCGGTGGGGATACTGACGCATAAGGGGAAAACGCGCACCGCGGCGGTCGGTGAGCGCCGATTTGCCGCAGGCTTCGCATCCGAAATTCTCCTTGATAAAGCAGCGCTCGGTCAGCATCAGGGGGATGCGGCCGTATACGATCGCGCTCCCCTCGCCAAGATCGCGCAGCTGCGGCAGCGTCAGCTCGGGGGACGTGATCAGGGCAGATGCGCCTGCCGCGCGGTAAGCCGCGGCACTTTCACGGTTGGTGACGTTCAGACGGAAATCGCCGATCGGGATAAAGCCCATCTCGGCGGCAGGGGCGATCATGCCCACGTTCCCGCACAGGGCGTAGCGCACACCCGCTTCCCTTGCCTCGCGCAGCATGGAAAAGACCTCTCCGCGCTCGCGGTCGGTCACCACGGGCGGGATCTCTACACCGTCTACGGGAAAGTCAGCTTCCTTCCACCGATCGAGCGGCAGAAATACCGTATCGAAGAAGGAAAGGTCGTTTTTGATCGCGTTTGCAACACACGGGTCAAGGAATAGGGCGGTTTTGCCAAGTGACACGCCGCTTTTCTTCGGTGGCACGTAGGGGGCAAGATCGGGCACCTCGCGCGCAGGGGATAGCGCGGCCACCGCCGCGCGGCGCAGGGCATTGAGTGAGGCAGGGGAAAGGTTCAGCCCCTCGTCAAGCTCTACCGTAATGCACGAGGCGGGTAGGTCGATCGCCGTGCCTCCCATTTTACAAAGACGCTCGGCAACCCCTTCTCGCGTCAGCGGTACGCTTCTGGCGGGGGCGGGTACGTCCCCCGTTACGCTTACCTCGCATCCGTTCGAAAGGGAAAGGGTAAAGCGGGCGGCCTCTTTTTCGCGGATGGTGGCGTGCGCGGTAGCCGATACCGTTTTGGCGGAAAATTCGCGGTCGGCGAGCGCGCGGGAGGATTCTTTATCGCTCTCGCTTCGCACACCCGTCATGCCACTTGCCGTGCGATCGACAAAATAACCGTCGGTAAAGCCGCCGCGCGAGAACAGCTCGCGCAGATGGCGGTTTTCCTTCTCGGTGGCGGCACGCCCCTCGTCAAGCAGGCGGCGGTAAATGGCGGTCACGCCGTATACGTAGGCGGGGCTTTTCATGCGCCCCTCGATCTTCAGGGAGGTCACGCCGCACTCGATCAGCGCAGGAACGTGGTCCGCAAGTGACAGGTCGGAAAGGGAAAGCGGATACTTGCCGTTATAAGGCAGGCGGCAGGGCTGGGCGCATTCCCCACGGTTGCCGCTGCGTCCCCCAACAAGAGAGGAGAACAGGCATTGCCCCGAATGGGAAACGCAAAGTGCGCCGTGCAAAAAGATCTCGGTTTCCACGCCTGCCTGCTCCACCACCGAACGGATGTCGGAAAGGGCCAGCTCTCTGGCCAGCACCACGCGGCGCGCGCCTGCTGCGGCAAGCGCCCGTGCGCCGTCCGTGGAATGCACGGAGGCCTGCGTGGACGCGTGAATTTCCAGCTCGGGCAGATGACGGTGCAGCAGCTCGATCGCGCCGCGATCAGCCACGATCACCGCGTCTACCCCCATGCGGTAAAGCTCGGTCGCATAGGAGAGCAGCTCGGGCAGCTCGCGGTCGTAGAGCAGGGTGTTGAGCGTGACGTAGCTCTTTACCCCGTGTAAACGGCAATAGGCGATAGCCTCTGCCATCGCCTCGTTATCAAAATTTTTCGCATGGATGCGCGCGTTAAAGGCCGTGCCGCCAAGGTAAACGGCGTCCGCCCCTGCTTCCACGGCGGCAAAGAGTGCCTCGCGCGATCCTGCAGGAGCAAGAAGCTCGGGTATGCGGCGGTTGTTTTTCATAAAAGTCCCCTCAAAGCGGCTTTTTTTGTATCCGCGCCCATGGGCGCGGAAAGCCCTCGGGTGTCGGTTTGTTCTTTTTAAACAGAAGCGCGGTGCGGGAAAACTCGTCCTCACCGTCGGTCAGGACGAAATCCTCTCTCTTTGACGGACGCGCGCCCAGCGTGCCGATGCCCGCTTGCGCGGCGGCAAGCTCCTCGCTTGCATTCTTTGCCTTCATGGACAAAAACAGCCCGCCCACGCGCGCAAAGGGAATACAGATCTCGGCAAGCACGCGCAGCTCGGCCACCGCCCGCGCGGTCACACAGTCAAAATGCTCGCGCAGCTCGGTGGCCGCCAGATCCTCGGCGCGGCCGCAGATCGCCGTGACGTTCGAAAGCCCCAGCAGCTCGGCTGCTCCCCCGACAAAATCCACGCGCTTTTTGGTCGCGTCCATGGCGGTGATGCTCACGTC
>JAZQWX010000047.1:0-12768 GCA_045632565.1 Eubacteriales bacterium
TTAAGTATCGTTCTTGTTGTCAAAAAATCCGCCGCCGTTCATGATGAGCGATGCCTGATCGTACATAGCAATACCGCCGCCGTCGTCGCCATCGGCAACGTTGCCAACGATTTTGACGTTATTGAGCGTTACCCTTGCATCATCCTGAATGTGGATACCGCCCGCGCCGTTATCGCTGTTACCGCCCTTGATCGTTCCGAACTGCGCGGTTGTCTTCTCTACGTCAGCCATCACGATTGCATCACCGTTCTTACCGCCGTTGATGATGACGTCCGAGTCCTCCTCGATGCAAATGACCTCGCCGTCAAGCTCGTTGTTGTCCCCCAGACCGCGGTCAATGGTATGGCCATTCATATTGAGCATGACTCTTGCGCTGTCGGGCACGTAGATGGTGCTCTGACGGAAGCCCACTCCATCGCTGTCACCGAACTCGCCTTTTGCGTTGGCTTCCCAATCGGTAAGAAGGTCAACCACGATACGGACATAGTCATTATTATCCAAATAATTACTATCCTTGGCTTTATCCATAGCGAAGTTCCAGCCTGCTTCAAAAGAAGTGTAGTCCTTGATCTTAACCGGGCCGTCCTTTGTCAGACCGCTGACGGTCATTACGGGCTCGTCTGCGGCAAATGTAGTAACACAAAGTGCGCTTGCCATCAGACAAATGGTCATAATGATTGCAAAAATTTTTTTCATAGGTGTTTTCCCTTCTATATTTTCCGATGCCAACAGCACCTTTTTTATCATTGCCGACTCATTTTAACACAAGGGGCGTTACAAAAGCGTTACAAAAAAAATTCAAGAGCGGCAGAAATTTTTCTGCCGCTCTTGGGTCATTACTTAAATTGAAGCATGGCGCAGGTTTCCTCTGCCCAGCTGTACTGTGTCATATATTCACCGCGGAATTCGGGCTTTCCGGTTTCGAGATAGCTGACATAATCACACTTGATCAAGCCCGTATCCACGCGGTAACACGGGGTTTCGTGGCACAAAACGGCCTCTGCCCCCACCGCTTTCAGCGTGTTTTTCAGATCCATAAAAAGCTGTCGCAGATATGCCGAGTTTTTACCGTCATCCGTATCGTTCGGAAACAGAACAGCGCATATTTGCTTTGACGTCATTCCCGCGCCGTTTCGGTCTACAAGAAACGCAAACAGCTCCTTTGCCTTTAAGCGCTTAAATACAAGCGGTTCATTTTTCGCGTAAACCTCAAAATTACCGAAGCATTTCACCGTCAACAGCTTTTCCTTTTGACGAATTCCTTTAATATTATCGATCTCCCCCTGTACGTCCTTCGCCGATACAGGCTTCATCAAATACCCCGAGGCATGAAGCTTAAACGCGGGAATCGCGTATTCCTCATAGCCGGTACAAAACACGATCTTACAATCGGGGCGAGCGGCAAGGATTGATTCGGCAAGTGCCAGTCCGCCCATACCACGCATATTGATATCCAAAAAGGCAATATCCGTGGGGTGGCCCTTAACGAACGCAAGTGCCTCTTCACAGTCGGAAAACTTTGCAACCTCCGCAACATCGGGCGAGGCTTCGATTGCCGCCACCAATGCGCCGAGCATCAACGCTTCATCATCCACTGCTATTGCAATCATTTGCTTACCTCCTTGGGAATGGTTACCAGCACCCTGGTTCCGACACCTACGGTGCTTTCGATCTCCAGCTTACCGTTTACCATCACTTTAAGACGTTCACGAATGTTACGCAGGCCCACGTGATTTCTCTCATCTATCAGCACACCCGTATCAAATCCTACGCCATCGTCTACCACCGAAATACAGTAATCCGTGTCAGTTTCATAGGAAATCACGTTAATCGTTCCGCCACGCGGAAGCTTCATCAAGCCATGCTTGATCGCATTTTCAACGATTGGCTGAACGGTCAGTGCGGGAATGTGGAAATCCGCAGAATTCATTTCAAACGTGAAGGTCATATCCGGGAATCGCACGTTTTCAATGCTAATGTAGTGGTGTACGTGCTCCATTTCCTGCGACATCAGGATCGGCTTGGGATTATCGAGCTCGCCAAAATTGCCGCGGAGATATTTAGCAAAGTTGTGCACCAGGTCGCCCGCCTTGGGAGGATCCAGCTTACATAGCTGCTCGATGCTGCCAAGCGTATTATAAATAAAGTGGGGGCGGATCTGGCTCATCATCGTAGATATTCTGCTTTCCGCGAGCTCCGCGTTAAGAACTATTTTTTCCATCTCCAGCTCTTTTGCCTTCGTGGCTGCATTGATGCTGTGAGGAATAAATTTCAGCACCATGACCATCGCTATGGCAAACAAAAAGGTGAAAACAGCTCGGGAAACAATGCCCCCCTGCCAAGCTCCCAGCCACGTACCGACTACATCGACAGCGAAGGCGAGCAACGGAAGGGACACCCCCATATAGAGCCAGCGTTCTTTTTTTTCGGTGCTTACAAACTCTTTTATCAGACAGAGCAACAACACGATATTGGCGATGATCTGTACTGCCGCCCAAACGATCCACGTATCATAAAAGAACACGTCGGTTACGATCGGTAAGATAAAGAATACGGCATTGGCTGTCGCCAAAAGGATCACCGTTAGTCTGCCGACTTTCTTTGCCGCCCTGAGGAAATAGGAGATGCTCATTGTCAAGAACAGCATGTAGAACATCATGGAGCAGCCCAGAACCGTGGTATTGGAAACTATCGATTCACTCCAGAAGGATACTCCCTCCGCACTGTAGGCAATGTAGGACCCCGCAAACAAGACCACCAGCCCGAGAAGCCAAATGAGTCGGTTGCTTTTTACGTGTATTAAGCTTGAAAACAGAGCAATACCGAGGAACACGATAGAAACGAGCATCAACAGCATACCCGCATTTCTCTGCGGTTCTCCGCTGCTCAAAACATCCTTTTCAAAATCCATATTGCCCCAAATGGCAACCTTGGAAAGCATTTCGTCGATCGCCGTTTCATTTCCAAAGCTGTGGGGGTTGTGAACAACGATCTCGGTCGGCTCCGCGACGCCCGTCGTAACGGTATGCATCGTCCAGCTCTCACCGCAAGCGGACACCCCGATCGCAGGATTCTCATTGTCTATCACGTGAACCTTTTTGCCGTCTGCATAAAACGTCAAGCCGATATGGTCTGTATAAAACGCGATCGGCACGATATATTTCTTATCATCCAAGGGATTACCGTCGGGATCCATCAGATGAAAATGGATACGCAGGGTTACGTCGCCTTTTGTTGTCGGAATATGCTTTCCCGCTTCAAGCGATTGCCACTCGCCGTCTGCAATACGGTACTCGCCATCAAAATAGACCTGTGCGGCAGTCGCCCCCGTTGCTTGCATGCTGGTGTTATGATTAAACCACAGCAAAAAAATGGCAAGCAAAAGCAAAAGCAAAACTCCCGCGATCGGAAAATATTTTTTTTTGAACGTTGGGAATTTATTTTTAAAATCCGACATTTTTCCACCTCCGGAATTTTTACTCGGCATTATGTTCGACGAAAACAATCAAGGCATCCGTTCGAAGCCGTGCAAGCGCCATCGGGTCTGCGATCAGCATAATCCCCCGTTCCCGTCAATGCCGTCGGAACGAATCACGGTTTTCGAACGCAGGTTCGGATTCCAAGCGAGCTTATCCTCTACAAAAAGCTTACACAAAGCATTCCATATTCATATTATACATTCAAATCACAAAAAACGCAACGGTTTTGCGACGATTGTTGAAATATTTTTCCGTCGACCGTGAAGCATATTTCCGACAGCTTAAAAACACGACGGAGAATTTCTCACGCTGAAAATTGTTTATATCCCTTGCCAAAATAAAATTTACACCCTGCGGTGGGAAATTTTTTTGGTTTTTTGTTTTAGCGGCCAATTTGTAACGCCTTTGTAACACTCGACGTGTTAGAATAAGCCCATCCCGATCGTCTTAGAAAAGAAAGCATACAAAAAAACGATATATGTAGATCACATCAGCTTACTGAAGGAGGCTTTTATGACAAAAAAATTTCAACCCATCATTTCTCCCAAGCTTTTTTTCGGCTTTTGTTTCATCGAATTTCTGATACTGGTAACGTTGAAGGTGTTACAAGCTATATATCCCAATTCTGTAATTGAAATATATCCGATGTTTTCAGCGATTCTCCTCAATGCCCTCTTTATGCTTTTCTCGGTCATTTGCGTCAAAAAGGCGGGCAAGGATGCTTTGGTAACGGGGTTACCGCTTGCCGTATTTACCACCCTTTTGGCGGATTGCTTTTTGGTCGTGCTCCACGGTCTTTCAGCGGCAGAAATTGTTCGTTTTATGTCTCCTCTTACTGCAAACACGATTGGATTTTTCATCTTCGGCGTTGTGCAGGTGGTCTACGCGTGCTACTTGAGTCTTACCAATCGCCGCCTGATCATAAGAGTTGCCTTTTATCTTTTGCTTGTCATAGCAATTGCTGCCGCGGGGCTATTCACTTTTGACAGGTTTATCGCATGCCTTTCCATGTCTCAATTGGTACTGAACCTTATTTACTCGTGGATTGATCATCGCAAGAACCGCACAGCGGCCTCTTTGCTGCTGGCCATCGGTATCACCCTTTTCTTTGGATGTGACTTCTCCATTATGCTGAGAATGCTCCTTCCCCCGCAGGGATTTATATACGAAGTCATCTGCTTTATGGTGTGGGTATTCTATATTCCCTCTCAGGTCGTACTTACATCCAGTTATCTTGCCGATCGAACGAAGGCATAAAAGATATCCTGCCAAGTACAATAGAAAATAAGCGCATAAAGATATCAGGACGAAAATCCTGTTGTCTTTATGCGCTGTTTTTTGAATATAATGGGTAGTAGCAAAACAATCGAGGTATGTAACGTGAAAAAGCAATTTGTGATATATTCAAGAAAATCCAGGTTTACAGGCAAGGGCGAAAGTATTGAAAACCAAATCGAAATGTGCCGTCAGTACATTGCCACCCATTATGGCCAAGAAGAAGCCGAGGCTGCGTTGATTTACGAAGATGAAGGATTTTCGGGCGGAAATCTCGAACGCCCTAAATTCAAGAAAATGATGAGCGACTCGCAAAAAATTGAATTTGCGGCAATTGTGGTTTATCGTCTTGACCGTATCAGCCGTAATATCGGTGACTTTGCAAAGCTCATTGAGGATCTTTGCAATCGACACATTGACTTCATTTCCATTCGTGAGCAGTTTGATACGTCTTCCCCGATGGGCCGCGCTATGATGTATATCGCTTCCGTCTTTTCTCAATTGGAGCGTGAAACCATAGCAGAACGTATCCGAGATAATATGCACGAGCTTTCCAAAACGGGACGCTGGCTTGGCGGCAATACGCCTACCGGATATGAATCCGAAAGCATATCCCATGTCACAGTAGACGGAAAAACACGCAAGGCATGCAAGTTGAAGATGATCCCCGAGGAAATCAATCTCGTGAATCTCATTTTCGATAAATTTATGGAAACGACTTCTCTTACAAAAACGGATGAGTTCCTTATGAACGGGCATTATAAAACAAAGCGTGGAAAAGCCTTCACTCGCTTTGCGATAAGAGCTATCTTGTCCAATCCCGTTTATATGATTGCGGACGAGGATGCCTACAACTATCTTGTTGAAAATGAGGTTGATCTCTTTGCAGATAAAGAAGCCTTCGACGGCAAGCACGGTATTATGGCATATAACCGTACCCTTCAACGTCCCGGGAAAGCAACTCTTGAAAAGCCAATGAACGAATGGATCGTTTCCGTTGGCAAGCACCAAGGTACAATTTCGGGTGCTACGTGGGTTGGGGTACAAAAGCTCCTCGAACTGAACAGATCCAAAAATTACCGCAAGCCAAGAAGTCACGTTGCCCTTCTCTCCGGTCTTCTCTACTGCGGTAAATGTGGCGACTATATGCGTCCCAAGCTTTCCGAACGCAAAACCGCAACGGGAGAAACCATGTATACCTATCTCTGCACCAAAAAAGAAAGAAGCCGCAGTCATGCGTGCAGCATGAAAAATGCAAACGGAAACGCCCTTGATGCGAAGGTTCTTGAAGCGATAAAGGGTTTCGAAAAACAAAGCGCAGACTTGGCAAAACAAATCACGCAAACCAAAAAACGCATTAGCGGCAATCGGGAAGGTCACGAAGCGGAGCTCAGCAAATTGAAATCACAAATAGAAGAAAATGAAAAAGACATTAAATCCCTTGTTCTTTCTTTAGGAAAGTCCGAAGGAAGCAATGCCGAAAAATACATTATGGAACAAATCAATGAATTGCACGAACAGGGTGAAGCTTTAAGAAAACGCTTGTCGGAATTTAAGGCAATCATAGAGCAGCACGATCTTTCAGACATTGAAATGGATATTATCCGTCAGATGCTTTCGAACATGGGTGATACCATTGACCATTACACTGTCGAACAAAAACGTGCCGCCATCCGAACGTTTATCCGCAAAATTGTTTGGGACGGTGAAAATGCACACCTCTATCTCTTCCAAAGTGATGGCGATTACGAATTCCCCGACCTACCTGACGAAAATGACGGAAATAACGGCAATTTCGACAAAAAACCTGACGAAATTTCAGGGGATTTTTACGAGCCGTTAGGTGAGGGTAGCGAATGAAATTCTGATGTTTTTTCGGTCGCAAAAAAAGCTGACGTGCGAGGTTTCCATCAACGAAACGATCGACATCGACCGCGAGGGCAACCCATTGACCTATATGGATATCATCAGCTGTGAGGACACGATCGCCGACGATCTCGACATCAAATTACATACGCAGTACGCCTATCGTCTGATCCGCGATATTCTTTCCGAGCGGGAGCAGCAGATCTTGATCATGCGATACGGGTTGACGGGAAAGCGTCCTTTGGCGCAGCGAGAGGTGGCGCGGGTGCTGGGCATTTCCCGTTCTTACGTCAGCCGCATCGAAAAAAAGGCTTTATCGAGATTAAAGGAAAATTTTGAAGCGAGAAATTTTTATCCGCAGATGTAAAAGGGGTATGAAGAAGAGGGCGTGTGTGCATAATAAGGAGCACGCGGGATCACCGCGCAAAAAAGAAAGAGGTAGCGTAACCATGATTATTGACAAAATCGCCTTGATCCTGACGATCGTCGGCGCCCTGAACTGGGGTAGCATTGGTCTGTTTTCCTTTGACATCGTGGCATGGATCAGCGGTGGCCAGACCGCCCTTCTGGCACGAATCATTTATACGCTGGTGGCACTGGCAGGTATCTGGTGTATTTCTCTGCTCTTCCGTCCCGAAGAGGATACTGCCGTTTCCGAGCGTCGTTAAGCATAACCGGCGGCCCACGCCGCGGGGAAAAGACCGATTGCGCGTTTGCCGTCGGTCTTTTTTCTTATGCTGTCAAAAAGATCGCCGCTGCATATTCTGGTATGGGAAGCGTTTTTTCTTTTTCCAACACTTCCCTGATTAAAACGCTCTCGTTTGCGGCAAGAATAAAAGCGAAAAGAAATCTTCTGAAAGGACCCCGATCCGGGAAAATGAATGCCATGAACATAAGGCGAGGAGATATTTTTTATGCTGACCTCAGTCCGGTCGTCGGAAGCGAGCAGGGGGGGCTGCGCCCCGTTTTGATCGTGCAAAATGACGTTGGCAACCGATACAGCCCCACGGTGATTGCCGCGGCCATTACCAGCAAGCTTGGAAAAGCCAAGCTCCCCACGCACATTGACGTATTTGCCAGCCGCGTGGGGCTTACCAAGGATTCTGTGATCCTGCTGGAGCAGATCCGTACGCTGGACAAACGGCGCCTGCGCGAAAAGATGGGGCATCTTGATGAGGAAATGATGCAACGGGTAAACAGTGCCATTTCCATCAGCTTCGGGCTGAATAACACCCCGGAGGCTTCCCAGCCACCGCGCGTGTATGCGCGTGCTGATCATTCAGCGGAATAAAATTTTACAAAAAAGCGGTTGTCAAACCGCTTTTTTTGTTTTATAATGGAGAGGACAACATAAACGAGGTGCTATGATGATCTTCTCCGAGTCCTTCAAGGTCAATTCCCATTCCTGCGACCACAACGGTGTGGTGCGCCCGGGGGCGGTCATGACCTATTTGCAGGAATGTGCCAATCTGCAAATCGAAACCTACGGTCCGCGGGACGCCGATATGCGGCGCGCGGGGCAGTTCTTTGTGCTCAGCCGTATCGGGCTTGCCCTCTCTTCCCCGATTTACGCCTACGAAACGCTGACGGCACAGACCTGGGCGGTGCCCAGCCGCGGCTTCAGCTTTTTGCGTTGCCATCGCCTGCTTCGCGGCGAGGAGATCATTTGCGAGGCCACCAGCGTGTGGGCCCTTTTGGATATGAAGGACAAGCGCCCGCTTCGAACGGACGTCTATCACCCGAATTTTGACACCGAGGAGCTTTCCCCCTTCGGCCTTCCCGAGCGTGTTCGCATAGACGCAGAGATCCTTTCGGAAGCAGGCTGCCACACCGTCCGTTACGCGGACACCGACCGCAACCTGCACATGAACAACACCGTGTATGCCGATATGCTGGCCGGTTTTATAGACATGACGGGCAAATACGTTTCAAGCCTTGCGATCAACTATTTTCAAGAAGCCCCGATCGGATCAACGCTTTCGGTGCTTCATGGCACGACCGAGGAAGGCTGTCATCTTTTCCGTACGCTGAAAGAGGATGGCAAGACCAACGTAGAAGCCTCCTTCACATTGTCCTCCCTTTAAAAAAAGCGCGCTGCGGCGCGCTTTTTTGCATGTTTATCATACTTTTTCCCTTGTTTTCATATAGTGAATTATCAAGAGAAAAAGAGGAAAAAGAGATGATATACAAACCGGAAGGATACCGAATCACAAGCACAGAAAATCATGAGTTTTTGTCTTCTCTTTCGGGACTGGAACGGGCGCAGGAGAAAGGAAAAATTCTGGAATCCACCGCTCTTTTGTGTGACGCAAGCTTCACGCTGCACTTTGATCTTTTCGGCGTGCACGGCATTATGCCGCGCAGTGAGGTGCAATATAACGAGGGAAACGAGGAAACAAAGGACATTGCGGTTCTCACCCGCGTGGGCAAGCCGACCTGCTTCAAGGTGATCGGTTTTCGGCGTGAGGAGAACGGAAAAACGGCCGCCATTCTCTCCCGCAAGGCGGCACAGGCGGAATGCCGCTACGAATTTATCGACACGCTGATACCCGGGGATATTGTAGCCGCCAAGGTCACGCATCTTGAGCCGTTCGGGGCATTTGTAGACATCGGTTGCGGCATCATTTCCCTGCTTTCCATCGATTCGATCTCGGTGTCCCGCATTTCCCATCCGCGTGACCGTTTTTTGCCGGGTGACCGCATTTACGTTGCCGTCAAGAGCATTGATCACATGGGGCGTATTTACGTAACGGGACGGGAGCTGCTTGGTACGTGGGAGGAAAACGCGGCTCAGTTTTCGGTGGGGCAAACGGTGGCAGGAATTGTACGCAGCATTGAAAGCTACGGCATCTTTATTGAGCTTGCCCCCAACCTTGCCGGTCTTGCGGAACGAAAGGATGGGGTAACGGTTGGCAGCCACGCCGCCGTGTACATTAAAAATATTTTGCCGGAGAAAATGAAGGTAAAGCTGGTCATCATTGACACCCATACAGACGAGCAGGAGAAAGCGGCTCTGCGATATTTTATCGATCCGAAAACCACCGCGCATCTTTCGTATTGGCGGTATTCCCCCACCACGGCAACAAAGCTGGTGGAAACCAGATTTGAATAACAGAAAAAGCGCGGCAGATGCGATCTGCCGCGCTTTTTCTGTTCAAAATCTTGTTTGTTTCTTTGCAGAAACCACGGATGGATTGTACATAGAAAGCAGCTTGAGAGCCTTTTTCGTTGCCTCAAAATATACCGCGCATTCCCGTTCCCGCGCATCGCGGAAGAGAAGCCCATAGCCGTCCGACGCGGTGGCTTCGCTGCGGAATTCGTAGACCTGCGCCACCTGTTTGCTCGCCATCTCCTCGGCAGGCGCGACGCGCAACACGTCCCGTATATGCAGGCGCAAAATCTCCTTACGCAGCTTGTTGGAATAAATCTTGGCAAAGGATATCTCCCCAACCGCAATGATATATTCATAGGTGCAGGATACGTAGCGCCAGGTAAAAAAGATCAGCGGTATCAGAGAAAAGGGCAACAGCGCGATGAGATGCGGAATACGGATGGCGTAGAACAAAACGAAGTACCCAACGGCAAAGAGGACATATCCCACAATCAGCGCAATGCGAAGCAAAAGATTTTTGCCGCTTGGCTTGGCATCCACCGCATATTCAAAATAATTGTCAGTCATACGCGCTCCTTTAATAGAATGAGGCTACCTGTTCATCACGCGCAAGCGGCTCGGCGGGCGTGCAGGACTCAATTTTGAAGATGGGGCCCTTTGAACCGTAAAGCTTATGGAAAGCCACGTCCATCTTGGCGGTCACGGTCACCCAATCCTTGCTTTCCAGCTCACATTTCCCTTTCTGCATGCAAATGAGGCCGCAGAAGGTAATATCGTCGGCACAGCAGGTCATCACGTGGCGGCCGATGACGAAGGCGTCGGACGGAAGCTTGGGATCGCGGGCCACCATGCCGGTCAGGCGGATGGTCTTGCCCTTATATTTTTCAAGATCCTCCGACATATCGCGGTACCAGATCGCATAATCACGGTTGGCGATCTCCACAACGGGAGCTTCAAGGTCAAACGGAAGCGGATCTTCGATGGTATCGTACTCGATCTCATGATCCTCATATTCATATGCGATGTTCGCGCGGCGGCTGATGCCGCGCACGATCTTGTGCAGCTCCATACGGTCGATCTTGTTCGCATCAAAACGGTTGAACACGATCATTTCTGCATTGGTCATTTTGCTGACGGTAAGAGAGCGCATGTTGGTGTTGTAATTGACAAAGGTGGTCGCATCCGCCACCATGATCTCCTGATAAATAAACCAATTCTCCGGCATGGCGTTATAAAAATCCTCATTCATCCACATGCCGTTGTATTCCACCAAAACGCGCTCTGCCTTGTATTTTCTCTGCAAAGCAGACAATTTATCGGGATTCAATCGTGAGAGCGTGTCAATGCTTTCAAAGAATACGTTCCCTTTCGCAAAGCTTGTGGCGTCCAGCTCCTCCATGCCCTCTTCGCAGGAAAGCACGAGCGTCGGCTCGCCCGAGTTAAAGCCGGAATCCTCCAAGGTTTCTTGAATTAAGGTCGTTTTGCCGGCTTCAAGGAAGCCTGTAAACAAGTATACCGCTACGTCCATATTACACCCCAAACAGTTCGGCAATTTTTTCTTGATCGAGCTGTGCACCGATCACGCAGATACGTCCTGTGACGTCTGCCGCGCCGCGCCGCACGTCAGGCTCACCGGGAACGTAATCAAAGTGGATCCAGGAACCGTCCTCGGCTGCTACAATGCCCTTGGCACGCAGGATCATGCCACACTCCGTACCCTCTGCAAAGTGCTCCAGGATGTGCTGAATAGCATCGGGCGTATAGCGACGCGCCGTTTCCGCACCAAAGCTGGCAAATACCTCGTCGGCATGATGATGGTGGTGGTGCTCATGAACGTGGTCATGGCAACCGCAGGTGCAGTGCTCGTCATGCTCGTGATGCTCATGATGATGCTCATGGTGGTGCTCATGATGATGCTCGTGCTCGTGCTCATGATGATGCTCGTGCTCGTGCTCATGATCGTGGTCATGGCAACCGCAGGTACAGTGCTCGTCATGCTCATCATAGTCGTGGTGATGATGCTCATGCTCATGTTCGTGCTCATGACAGTGGCACTCTTCCCCATCGTGATGATGGTGGTGCTCTACCTCCTCGTGCAGACGGGCAAGCTCGTCATGCAGAGAATCGGTTTTCTCGATCGCGGCAAGGATCTGAGAGCCGTTGATCTCACTCCAAGGTGTGGTAACCACGGTAGCGTTGGCGTTATGCTCGCGCAAGAGAGCCACGCAAGCGGCCAGCTTTTCGTCACTCATGCCCTCGGTGTGGCTGAGGATGATCGTGCCTGCGTGCTCGACCTGATCGCAGAAGAATTCCCCGAAATTCTTAAGGTACATTTTGCATTTTTTGGCGTCTACTACCGTGACAAAGCTATGCAATGCAGCGTTCTCGTTTTCCACGCCCTTTGCGGCGCGGATCACGTCGCTGAGCTTGCCAACGCCAGACGGCTCGATCAGCACGCGGTCGGGGTGATAGGTTTGTAGCACCTCGGCCAATGCGCGGCTGAAATCTCCGACGAGGCTACAACAAATACAACCGGAATTCATCTCGTTGATCTGAATACCGCTGTCACGGAGAAATCCGCCGTCAATGCCGATCTCGCCGAACTCATTTTCGATCAGTACCAGCTTTTCACCGACGTAAGCCTCGGCGATCATTTTCTTGATAAGTGTGGTTTTTCCCGCACCGAGAAAACCGGAAATAATGTCAATTTTGGTCATGGCTTCCTATTCCTTTATCTTGAAGTTTTATTTCGAAAAATCAAATACCGCGCGTCCATCCTGCAGGACAAGAGCGGCGTCAAACGCCCTGCCGCTTTTTCCAACAAAGCCCGTGATCTTGGGGGTTTTTCCGTCCGCAAGCAAGCAGCGCATACTTGCAGGCGTTATGACGCGGCCGCAAATGGTCATATTGACCGAGAAGCGGCAACCTTTGTCTTTATAATTCGAGCAGCCGTACCCAAAGGTCGTGCGGCGTACCGCACCGCCGCAAAGAGGGCACGTGCCAACCTCCTCACCAAACAGGCCGATGTCATCGTCA
>JAZQWX010000048.1:0-2255 GCA_045632565.1 Eubacteriales bacterium
CTTTGCCTCTACAACCACAGCCATTCTTTCCTGCGACTCGCTGATGGCCAGCTCCGTACCGTCAAGGCCCTCATATTTCTTGGGCACGGCGTTGAGGTCGATTTCAAGGCCGTCGGCAAGCTCGCCGATGGCAACCGACACACCGCCCGCACCGAAGTCGTTACAGCGCTTGATCATGCGGCAGGCGTCGCCGTTGCGGAACAGACGCTGGAGCTTACGCTCCTCGGGAGCGTTACCCTTTTGTACCTCTGCGCCGCAGGTTTCCACGGACTGCAGGTTGTGCGCCTTGGAAGAGCCTGTCGCACCGCCGATACCGTCACGACCCGTGCGACCGCCGAGCAGGATCACCACGTCTCCGTCCTCGGGGCGCTCGCGGCGAACGTTCTCTGCGGGAGCGGCGGCAATGACCGCACCGATCTCCATTCTCTTGGCGGCATAGCCGGGGTGGTACAGCTCGTCTACGATACCGGTAGCCAGACCGATCTGGTTGCCGTAAGAGGAATAGCCTGCCGCGGCAGTCTGCACGATCTTACGCTGGGGCAGCTTACCCTTGATGGTTTCGGATACGGGAACGGTGGGGTCAGCAGCGCCGGTCACGCGCATCGCGGCGTACACATAGGAACGGCCGGAAAGCGGGTCGCGGATCGCGCCGCCGATACAGGTGGCGGCACCGCCGAAGGGCTCGATCTCGGTGGGGTGGTTGTGGGTTTCGTTCTTGAAGAGAAGCAGCCAAGGCTCACGCTTGCCGTCTACCTCGATCTCGATCTTAACGGTGCAGGCGTTGATCTCCTCGGACTCGTCCAGCTTTTCGAGCTTACCCGTCTTTTTGAGGTAACGGGTAGCGAGGGTGGCGATGTCCATGAGGTTGATCGGCTTCGTTCTGCCGAGGTTTTTCCTCGTAGAAACGTACAAATCGTAGGCTTCCTGCAAGAGAGCATCCTCGAACTTCACTTCGTCGATGGTGGTCAGGAAGGTGGTGTGACGGCAGTGATCGGACCAATAGGTATCGATCATGCGGATTTCGGTGATGGTGGGATCGCGCTGCTCGGTGCGGAAGTAATCGCGGCAGAAGCGGATGTCATCGAGATCCATGGCAAGACCCTTTTCACGCACGAAAGCGGCAAGGGCTTCGTCCTCCATGGCGGTAAAGCCGGAGAGGGTTTCCACGTGATCCGGAACATCGTACTTTGCGGCGAGGGTTTCGGGAAGCTCAAGGCTTGCCTCGCGTGCTTCCACAGGGTTGATCACGAACTTTTTGATACGGGCAACGTCATCTGCCGTAAGTTTTCCGCCCAAAACGTACACGCGAGCGGTACGGATGAGGGGACGATCACCCTGCGAGATGATCTGGATACACTGGGCGGCGGAGTCCGCGCGCTGGTCAAACTGACCGGGCAGGTACTCGACGGCAAAGACGGCATCCTCTTCCCCAAGGGTCAGCTCACGCGTCACGATATCAAGCTGGGGCTCGGAGAATACGGAAGCAACCGCCTCGGCAAACAGCTCCTCGGTGATGTTTTCCGCATCGTAACGGTTGAGCAGGCGAACCGAGGTAAGTGCCTCGATGCCCAGAAGATTTTTCAGCTCGGCAAAGAGGGCGTTTGCCTCGTTGGCAAGCTCCTTTTTCTTTTCAACAAAAATTCTGTAAACCATATTACTCCTTATAGGCCGCCATAGCGCGCGCCCCGATATCGTGGCGGTAGTAGGCGTTCTCGAAATGAATCTTCTCTACCTTGCGGTATGCCGCGTCGATCGCGGCGGACAGGGTGTCCGCCACAGCGGTAACACCCAGAACGCGACCGCCGTTTGTCACAGGCTTTCCATCCTTCAGGGCTGCGCCTGCCACGTAGACCGTATCAGCAACGGCAGCGGGAATGGTAATCTCAAATCCCTTTTCGTAGGCCTGCGGATAGCCCTTGGAAGCCATGACCACGCAGCAAGCGTGTCCATCGCGGAACTTGACGGGAGTATCGGCAAGGCGTTCTTCGGTCACCGCCTGCATGACGGTGAGGAGATCGCTTTCCAGCAGCGGGAGCACGACCTGCGTTTCGGGGTCGCCGAAGCGGCAGTTATACTCAATGACCTTCGGGCCGTTTTTCGTGAGCATCAGACCGAAATACAGGCATCCCTTAAAGGTTCTGCCCTCTGCATTCATTGCTGCCATCGTGGGGAGGAAGATCGTTTTCATACACTCGTCGGCAATCGCCTCGGTATAGTAGGGGTTGGGTGCGAAGTCGGATCGTAGCCATGTCGTT
>JAZQWX010000049.1:0-4835 GCA_045632565.1 Eubacteriales bacterium
GCCTTCAGACCGTACTTCTTTCTTTCCTTCATACGAGGATCGCGCGTCAGGAAACCGGCTGCCTTCAGGGCGGGCTTGTTAGCCTCGTCAGCTGCGAGCAGAGCGCGGGATACGCCGTGACGGATAGCGCCTGCCTGACCGGACAGACCGCCGCCCTTCACGTTGGCAACGATATCAAACTTACCCTCGGTAGAGGTAACGGCGAAGGGCTGGTTGACGATGAGGTTCAGGGTCTCCAGACCAAAATACTCGTCGATTGCCTTACCGTTGATGGTGATGGCACCCGTGCCGGGATACAGACGAACGCGGGCGATGGACTTCTTTCTTCTACCGGTACCGTAGAAGTAGGGCTTTGCACTGGTATACATGTTCTTCTATCTCCCTTCCTATTAGTCGAGCACCACAGGCTGCTGTGCCTGCTGGTTGTGGGTTGCGCCTGCATAAACCTTCAGGCGGGTGTAGGCCTTGCTACCCAGCTTGTTGTGGGGCAGCATGCCCTTAACGGCAAGCTCCATAGCCATCTCGGGCTTCTTTGCCATCAGGGTCTTGTACTGAATAGACTTCAGACCGCCGATGTAGCCGGAGTGGTGGTGGTAGTACTTCTGCTCCAGCTTCTTGCCGGTCAGAACTGCCTTGGCTGCGTTGATGATGATGACGAACTCACCGCAGTCAACGTGGGGGGTGTACTCGGGTCTGTGCTTACCGGCAAGGATGGTAGCAGCGGCAGCGGCAGTCTTACCAAGCGGCTTGCCTGCAGCGTCGATCACGTACCACTTGCGGGAAATGTTTTCGGCCTTAGCCATAAAAGTGGACATTCTGTTTTCCTCCGTTTTTGTTAGCGGATAAACCGCCTCTTTTTCGAACGTTGCTATTTTACCATACGCGGCACGGCTTGTCAAGGGGTTTTTGAAACTTTTTTCGAAGAATTTGATTTAGAAAAATGAAAGCTCCATTTTTCTCGTTTTTCCTCGTTTTTGCTCGCTTTTCCTAAAAGGTGAGGATGTCAAAATTTTTGATATTTTTTTGTGCAACATGCCGAAATGCATGAAAAAAACGCCCGGGCGGGCGTTTTTTCTTAAAGTCCCTTGCGGAAATCAATGACAAGCGATTCCTTTTCGGGCACGAGCTGACGGAGCGTCACACCCGCGGAGCGCAGCATGCGCTTGGAGATCAGCGTGCCGGGGGTGTTCGCGTACTTATCCGAGAGGTACACGACCTCGGAGATGCCTGCCTGAATGATGGCCTTGGCGCATTCGTTGCAGGGGAACAGCGCCACGTAAATGCGCGTGCCTGCTACGTTACGGCCGCGGGCGTTGAGGATGGCGTTGAGCTCCGCGTGTACCACGTAGCCGTACTTGGTGTTGGCGGCGTCATCCCCCTCACGCGACCAAGGATACTCGTCATCCGAGCAGCCGTAGGGGAAGCCGTTGTAGCCCGTGGACACGATGCGGTTATCCGCATCTACGATACACGCGCCAACCTGCGTGCTGGGGTCTTTGCTGCGTTCGGCGGCAAGGAGTGCCACCGCCATAAAATATTCGTCCCAGGAAATGTAGCCTTCTCTTTTCATGCCTCTTTCTCCTCTTTCTTTTGGGGTTCCTCGGGGGCAAGCTCCCCTTCCTTTCTGACCCACAGGGAGCAGATGGGGAAGCCTTTTTCACTGAAGTTCTTTTCGTATTCGGTCATGACGTTCTCGGCGGCGACCGCTTCCTTGTGCAGGTCGCGCGTGACGAAATGGGGGGTAAGGCCGACGGCGGTAAGCTCCTCAAGGGTAAAGTCGAAGAGGCCGACGTTATCGGTCTTGAAGCGCAATTCCCCGCCCTCTTTCAGCAGCGAGAAATACACGCGCAAAAATCCGCGGTAGGTCAGGCGGCGCTTGGCGTAGCCCTTTTTCGGCCACGGATCACTGAAATTCAGATACACGCGATCAAGCGAGGCGGGGGCAAAATAGTCGGCAAGCCCATCTGCGCCGTCCAGAATAAAGCGCAGGTTGTCGGGACGCTCGTCCTTTTCACGCTCGGCGCGCTCGGCGGCGAGCATCACCACGTCGGTGATGCGCTCCATGGCGTAGATATTGGCTTCGGGATATTTTTTGGCCATCCCGCAGGCAAAGCCGCCCTTGCCGCAGCCGACCTCCAGCCACAGCGCACCCTCGCGGCCGAAATGGGTCACGGAAGAGGCGATGGGGGTGTCGGGCTTTTCACAAAACAAATGGGAAACGGCGGCAAGTCGAGCCGGGCCGTGTTTCTTTTTACGCATTCTCATAGAGGAGTCCTCAAAAATCAATTTTCTATATTGTAGCACAGGCGGAGCAAAATGTCAAAGCATTTATCACCGCGGGGATGAAATTTTTCATAGAATGTCAAAATTGTACAGGTTTCTTACAAAATCCATCTTGCTTTTTCCCTTTCGTTCCCTTATAATGAGGATACAAGCACAAGCTTTTTCGGAGGCAATATGATGAAAGCGAAAAAGAAAGTCGCGCTGATCGGCTACGGACATATGGGCTCCTGGCACGTGGCGCATTTTGAAAAAAGCGACGTGGTGGAGCTTGCGGGCATTTACGATATCGATCCCGCCAAGTGCGAGAAGGCCGTGGCAAACGGCTTATCGGTCTACCCCTCTGCCGAGGCGATCCTCGCGGACGGACAGGTGGACATCCTGCTGATCGCCACCCCGAATGAATTCCACAAGCCCTACGCGCTGGCGGCGCTGGCGGCGGGCAAGCACGTGATCTCGGAAAAACCGGTGGCGCTTTCCTCGGTCGATCTTGCCGAAATGATCGCGGCGGCCGAGGCGGCAGGACGCTGCTTTACGGTACACCAGAACCGCCGATGGGACTGCGATTACATGATGATGCGCGAGATCTACGAAAGCGGCGATCTTGGCGAGGTGACGGCGATCGAGTCGCGCTATCACGGCTCACGCGGCATTCCGGGCGACTGGCGCGGTGAGCGCGCGCACGGCGGTGGCATGATCTACGATTGGGGCGTGCATCTGATCGATCAGATCGTGGGAATCGTGCACGACCGTGAGATCGAGCGCGTGTATTGCCACTGTCAGCATATCACCAATTTTGAGGTGGACGACGGCTTTAAGCTGGATCTCTACTACGAGGGCGGCCTTGAGGTACGTATTGAGGTGGGAACCTCCAACTTCATTTCCCTGCCCCGCTTTTACATGACGGGCACCAATGGCTCTGCCGAGGTGGATCATTGGATGGATGACGCGCGCGTGGTCTGTTGCAAGAATTGGGACGAAAAGGACGTGACGCCCCTGGTCACGCCGGGCGGCCTGACCCGCACGATGGCACCGCGTGACGAAAAGACGCTCACGGAGCACACCGTACCGCGCCCCTCCCCCGACGTGCATGATTTTTACCGCAACTTTGTGCGCGCCACGGACGGCGAGGAGGAGCAGTACGTGAAGCACGCCGAGATGCTGTATGACCTGCGTATTATG
Organism: Eubacteriales bacterium; assembly: GCA_045632565.1. Taxonomy (GTDB): domain Bacteria; phylum Bacillota; class Clostridia; order Oscillospirales; family CAG-272; genus UBA1740. The sequence goes on from JAZQWX010000049.1 coordinate 3,463, forward strand.
GAGGCGGCGTTTGAGTCCGACCGACTCGGCGCGCCGGTTGCCTTTCCGTACAAGCGAAATTTTGGCAAGTTTACCGTGCCAAATTATCGGTAAAAACAACACCCAAGCGCGATGCGCTTGGGTGTTTTCTTTATGCCTCCACGTTCGGGATTTCTTCGTGAATGATAAGCGTCAGCTGGACGGTTTCATAGCGACTTTGATAGCCGTATGCGCCAACAAGGCGGCTGACCTTCATGGTAACGACGTCGCCCGGCTTTTTGGTGGACAGGAAGGTGCGAAGATTGCTCATGCTACTGATCTTCATCCCATCAATGGATTGCACATAGTCCCCCTTTTCCACCGTTTGACCGTTAGGCAGCTCGGAGCTGAATTCATAGGACACGATCTGCAGGCCGCTGCCGGTAGCGTTGAAATACATACCGAGATAGGGTCTGCCGGATACGTAGCCCTGCTTATAGAGCTCCGCCACGATGTCAAGGGCATCGGTGGACGGGACGGCATAGCCAATACCCTCTACCGAGTCCCCCGTGGATTTGGAGTTGATGATGCCGATCAGCTCACCGCGCAGATTGAACAGTCCGCCGCCCGAGGTACCGGGGTTGAGCGCAGCATCAGTCTGCAAAAGGGTCATGGGCATACCGTCCAAGAGCACCTCACGGCCGAGGGATGAAACGACACCGACCGAAACCGAGCCGCCGAGCTCTCCGAGCGCATTGCCGATGGCAACGACAGTTTCACCGAGCTTCATATACGCATACGCACCCTCGCCCTCGGGGGCTTTGGCAAGCGTGGCGTAAGAGAAGTTGCTTCCCTCGATCTTAAGAAGAGCAAGGTCGCTCCATCTATCCGTGCCAAGCAACTTGGCCTCGTAATTCTTGCCGTCCGTTGTGGTAACGGTAATGGTTTGTGCATCCTCAATCATGTGATGGCAGGTGAGCACCAGACCGTCTTGGTGGATGATCACGCCGCTGCCTGCGCTTCTTTGCACATAGTTGCCGTTAACGGGATCGTTCCCCATCGATTCGACACGGATCTCGACCACGGTCTTCTCTACGGCCTCTACCACCGCCGGGACACTACCCGTCTGGGCAAGGCCCGCCACGCTTTCAACCACGTTCAGGTACACATCCCCGCGATCGATGGCGGGAGGGGTGTTGCCTCCACCGCCGCCCTGCTGCCCCTGCGAGGGCAAGCCCGGCAGCATGCGCTTGGCGATCGCCAGCCCCCCAAAGAAGGAGGCGCCGAGCAGGGCGAGTGCCAGCACGGCAGAAACGACCACGATCGGCCACGTCTTTTTCTTCTTTTCCTTGTATTCCACCACGGGAACAAACGCAGCAGCAAAAGCTGCCTGCTCCTCATGCGCCTCCTCGGCG
>JAZQWX010000050.1:0-1709 GCA_045632565.1 Eubacteriales bacterium
CTGGGAACGCTTCACGGTCATTCGCAACATCGATGACCTCGTTACGCATCTGCCGCCTGCGATCCTCGGCTTTCACCATGTCGGTAAGATGATAGAGATCGGCGCGCGCGGCCGCTACTCCCGCATTGATGCCCACCGCCCCGAGAATATCGCCGCCGAGCTGCGCCGCTATGAAGGGGAAAGGGCGAAAAAATCCTCTTTTTTCTAAGAAAAATGCATTTTCCCCTTGCATATTTTGCGATTTTGTTATATGATATAAGTGGTAAAAAAATCGCAAAAAGGAAGGGAATACCATGAGCTTTATCAATGACAATTTCATGTTAAGAACCGAAACGGCACGCCGCCTGTATCACGAGTATGCGGCCGAAATGCCCATCATCGACTATCACTGCCACCTTGTTCCCGCACAGATCGCCGAAAACAAGGCATTCAAAAACATCACGGAGCTCTTGCTCGGCGGTGACCACTATAAGTGGCGCGCGATGCGTTCCAACGGCGTGGATGAAAAGTACATCACGGGTGATGCCTCCGACCGCGAAAAGTTCCAGAAGTGGGCGGAAACCATGCCCTACCTGCTGGGTAACCCCCTCTACCATTGGTCGCACCTCGAGCTGAAGCGTTACTTCGATATCGATAAGACCCTCTCTCCCGAAACGGCAGAGGAGATCTGGAACATCTGTAACGAAAAGCTGGCTACCGAGGAATTCCGCGCACAGAACCTGATCCTGCGCTCGGGCGTCAAGGTCATCTGCACCACTGACGATCCGCTGGACACCCTCGAGCATCACAAAGCACTGCGTGAGCAGGGCTTTGCCACCAAGGTGCTCCCCACCTTCCGTCCCGATAAGGCCACCAACGTGGATAAGGACACCTTCGTGCCCTACATCAAGGCCATGGGCGCGAAATCCTATGACGATATGATCCGCATTCTTGGTGAGAAGATCGAGTTCTTCCACGAGAACGGCTGCCGCCTCTCCGACCACGCGCTGGACGTGATCCCTTACGCCGAAGGTGACCCTCGCCCTGTGTTCAAGAAGGCCATGGCAGGCAAGAAGATCACCAAGGAAGAGGCTGACTGCTTCAAGACCTCGGTGCTCCTGTTCTGCGCCAAGCAGTACGCACGCCTCGGCTGGGCTATGCAGCTGCACATCGGTGCAATGAGAAACAACTCTACCCGTATGTACAACTCCCTCGGTGCAGACACGGGCTTTGACTCCATCAACGACCTCTCGATCGCCGAGCCGCTTTCCCGCTTCCTCGATGCCCTTGATCGCGAGGATCAGCTCCCGAAGACCATCCTCTACACGCTGAACCCGAAGGATAACTACGTGCTCGGCACGATGCTCGGCAACTTCCAGAAAGCTCCCACGCCCGGCAAGATCCAGTTCGGTTCGGGCTGGTGGTTCAACGATCAGCGCGACGGCATGGTTGCCCAGATGAAGGCTCTCTCCAATCTCGGTCTGATCTCCCGCTTCGTCGGCATGCTGACCGACTCCCGCAGCTTCGTATCCTATCCTCGCCACGAATACTTCCGCCGCATCCTCTGCAACCTGATCGGTGAATGGGTTGAAAACGGCGAGTATCCGGACGATCCCGAAATGCTGAAAACCATCATCCAGGGCATTTGCTACAACAACGCACAGAATTATTTTGGTTTTTGATTTTACATAACAAAAAGGCACAGAGAAATTCTCTGTGCCTTTTTGTTA
>JAZQWX010000051.1:0-6399 GCA_045632565.1 Eubacteriales bacterium
GGGTGCTTTCTTTTTGGCCTGCCCATGATCGAGCCTTGCGCGTAGCGCGGAAGGTTCGACCACCGCTTTGCGGTGACCCGGAGCGAAGCGGAGCTATCCTTTCGGTGCGCCGTTGGCGCACGCGTTTCTTTGCAAAACGCACCCCATCGGGGTGCTTTCTTTTTGGCCTGCCCATGATCGAGCCTTGCGCGTAGCGCGGAAGGTTCGATCACCGCTGCGCGGTGACCCGGAGCGAAAAGAAACAGGCATCCGCCTTGGCGGATGCCTGTTTTTGTTACAGGGTGTCTATGATGCTCCTGAGATAAGCAACCGTATCCAAGATATCGGTTTTTTGCTGCGCTCCCGAAATTTCACGCTCAATGGTGTACGGTCCCTCGTAGCCGCATTCCTTCAGCATCCGCAGGATGGAGGGGAAGTCGGCAAGTCCCGTGCCAACCTTTGCCTCGCGGCCAAGTCGCTTACCGTCCGTGGGATAGAAGCCGTCCTTGATGTGCGTATTACGCACGTACTTGCCAAACACGCGAATGGCGTCCACTGGGTTGCCCTTGCCGTACAGCATCACGTTTGCCGTATCAAAGTTGATAAAGGCGTTGCCCGTACCGATATCCTCGATCGAGCGCAGCACGGTGATGGGCGTTTCCTGACCCGTTTCAAACAGGAAATTCTGCCCGCGCTTTTTGAATTCGTTGCACAGCCAACGCAGGGAAGCGATCAGGTCGCGGTATTCGGTGGTGTTCGGGTTTTCGGGAATGAAGCCCACGTGCGTGGCGATGTCGGTCACGCCGATCTTCTCGGCAAAGATAGAGCCCTGCACCAGCTGCTCAAGGCGCATGGCGCGGAATTCACGCGGCACAAGACCGATCGTGCCGGGGCCGTCGATAAAGTTCCATTCACACGGACCGGTGTAGCCCGCCCACAGACAGGAAACGCGAAAATCCAGCTCGCGGCAGGCATCGTTGATCTTTTTGGCATTCTCATCCGTGTAAACGGCAGGATCCCAAACGGAGAATTGGCAGCTTGACAGTCCCATCTCCTTGGCATCGGCAAACGCACGGTAAAAGTCAAAATCCTTTCCGTGGCAATTCAGCATTGCGCCAATTTCGTACATATCCGTATCCTCCTTAAAATGCAAGGACGGCACCGCCCTGTGCGGCACTTTCTTTCAATCTTTCAATCAGAGCGATGGTCTTGGCGGCCGATTCAGGGCGATTCTTGTCATTTTCCCTTTCGCCCATAAGTACCTCGGCAAAATAGCGACTTTGGTTTGCCATGTAGTTGTCAGGCTCGGGCGGAAGCTCGTACATCTCACCCTCGTTCGGGTAAACGAGAACGGGGCTGTCCATGGTAGGCCATGCGAGTGTTGCGTGCTCACACACAATGCGGAAAGGGCAGGAGAACGGGAAGGTCTTGGCCTCGGCCCAGCTGCCGTCTACGGTTACGATCATGCCGTCGTCGTAATACAGGCGGCCGTTGGAGGTCTGCTCTCGCACCTCGCGGTCACAGGTCACGGCGGAAACCTTGCTCGGCTCACCGAACAGATAACGCGCCATATCGTAATCGTGGATGCTCATATCCATCATCTCGCCGCCGGCTTTTTCGTAATCCTGGAACCAGTTCTGCCAGCCCCAGTACGGGAGCAGGGAAAGGCGCTCAAAACGCGCCGTTAGAACCTTGCCGTATTTGCCGGAATCCAGAGCCTTTTTCACCGCAAGAAAAGGGGCTTCAAAGCGCAGGACCTGGCCGATCATCAGTTGCTTGCCGCTTTCCTTGGCTGCCTCCAGCATTTCAAGACAATCCTCGTAATGCAGGGCCATGGGCTTTTCACACTGTACGTGCTTGCCCGCGCGGAGCATGCGGATGGTGTATTCCTTGTGCAGGTAGGTGGGGAGGCAGATGTCCACCATGTCGATCTCTTCCTTTGCCAGCATTTCGTCAAGATCCGTGTAGGTGCGGTAATCTTTTTCTGATACGGCTTCTGTTTCAATGTTGATTGCTACATCCTTCTCAAATTGGGTCTGGTCGATATCGCATAGCGCAACTACGCGCAGGGGCGTACCCTCTTTCTTGAGAAAATTGTATCCGCCCATATGTGCACGGGCAATACCGCCGTAACCGAGAATGGCAACCTTGATTTCTTTCATGGGAAAGCTCCTTTCAAAAATGCAAAATTGTCTTGCAATTTCTTCACGAATATGGTACAATATTCGGAGAAAAATGCAAATAGATAATCGTTTTTTCTTGTTGCACAATCTTCCACTCCTCAAAATGGAGAATGTTTTATGAGATATATTCGTGTTCAGCTGACCAATCTGGTTCGCGTGAAAAAGATCGTTACCTGCTTTACCGATGAACGGGACGTGGACTTCGCTTCCGGTACGGAAAGCCACAATTTTTGGGAAATGGTGTACGTCCGCCGCGGCGCGCTGGTCTACGTGGCAGACGGCAAAAGCGAGCGCATGACCGCAGGGGAGGTCATCTTTCATTCTCCCAACGTCATTCACACCCACAAGGGGGATGGAAAAACGCCGCCTTCCTTTTTTATTGTGACGTTTGTGTGTGAATCCCCCGCGATGGAGGCGATCGCCGACCGTCGTCTGCGCGTACCGGAGGAGCTCGTTCCCTTGATCGAGAGCACCATCAAGGAACGCTATGACTGCTTTGGCCCGGCCATTTACCCGTTGACGGTACAGGAAAACGCCAAGATCGGCGGTCTGCAAATGATCGGATCGTATCTGGAGCAGTTTATTATCGGCATTCTGCGGGAAGAGGAAAAAACCAAGAAGGCCAGCTTCTATACCTCCCATAAGGAATTCGAAAAGCAGCTTGCCGAGGACGTGCGTGCCTACCTTGAAGAGCATCTTTACGATAACGTGGATCTTTCGCAGCTCTGTGAGCAGTTTCATTACGGCAAAAGCCGTCTTAGCGCGATCTTTGGTCGGGTGTATGGCGACAGCATCATGCATTGGTATATGGTAAGAAAAATGGAGGCAGCCAAGCAGGAGATCCTGGCGGGAGAGGGAAGTATTGCGGACGTTTCCGCGCGTCTGCAATTTGAAAGCCCGCAGTATTTTTCACGTATGTTCCGTCGGTATACCGGTATGTGTCCGCGTGATTTCCGCGCGGAAATGGGAACGGCCGCTACCTCCAACAAAGAGGAATACGAATCCATCGTCCGCTACGGAAAGCAGGACGTGTCAAAATAATAAGGAAGGAAAGCTATGGAAAAGGAACTGATCGACCGCATCAACTTTCTGGCAAGAAAATCCAAGTCCGAGGGGCTTACCGAGGAAGAAAAAACAGAGCAGGCGGCCCTGCGCGCCGCCTATATCGCGGAATTCCGTGCAGGTCTGCGCGGCACGTTGGATCATACCGTGATCGAACGCCCCGACGGAAGCCGCGAAAGCTTGAAAAAAGACAAAACCGACGGTGAAGCTTGAAAATTGTCAACCAAAACGCAAATTTTCGTTGACGAATCCGAAAAACCGTGCTACAATATCCATTGTGAAATGACAGAAAGAAGGTATTACCGTGAGTAACAAACCCGTTGTATCCCGATTTGCTCCCAGCCCCACAGGCTATATGCATATCGGCAACCTGCGTACCGCCCTGTATTCTTACCTCATCGCCCGCCACGGCAACGGCAAATTTATCCTTCGTATCGAGGATACCGACCGTGAACGCTTTGTGGAGGGGGCTACCGACGTCATCATCCGTACCCTCGCTACCACCGGCATCACCTATGATGAAGGCCCGGGGGTTGGCGGCGAGCACGGCCCGTACGTGCAGAGCGAGCGTAAGCCTATTTATATGGAGTATGCCAAAAAGCTGGTCGAGATCGGTGCGGCCTACTACTGCTTCTGCACCAAGGAACGCCTGGAACAGCTTCACGAGGAGGATGCCACGGGTGGCTATGACCGCCATTGCCGCGACCTTTCTCCCGAGGAGGTAGAAAAGAACCTCGCCGCAGGAATTCCCTTTGTTATCCGCCAAAAGATGCCGCTGACAGGCACCACCTCCTATACCGACTCGGTGTTTGGCGAGATCTCCGTGGAGAATGAAGAGCTGCAGGATCAGATCCTGATGAAGGCGGACGGTTATCCGACCTATAACTTCTGCCACGTAGTGGATGACTACCTCATGGGCGTTACTCACGTCGTTCGCGGTAGTGAATATCTCACCTCCACCCCCAAATACGTGCTTCTGTACGATGCCTACGGCTGGGAACGCCCCACCTACGTGCACCTGCCCCTTTTGATGGGTAAGGGCGCGGACGGTACGGTTTCCAAGCTTTCCAAGCGCCACGGCGCGGTCAGCTTTGAGGATCTTGTAGCAGACGGCTACCTGCCCGAAGCGATCGTCAACTATATCGCCCTGCTCGGTTGGGCACCCAAGGGAGAGATGGCCGAAACCGAATTCTTTACGCTCGCCGAGCTGGAGGCCGCCTTCGATATTGCGGGCGTTAATAAATCTCCCTCCGTCTTCGACTTTGACAAGCTCCTGTGGTTCAACGGTGAGTATATCAAGAAGCTTCCGTTTGAGGAATTTTTGAGAATGGCGACGCCGTTCCTCAAAACGCCGCTTCCTGCAGGGGTGGATGCCACCGCGGCACTGCGTCTGCTCCAAGGCCGTATCGGCAAGCTCAGCGAGGTAGAAGAGAAGTGCGCCTTCTTCCGCGCCCTCCCCGATTACGAGCCCGCCCTGTTTGAGAACAAGAAAAACAAGGTCACCCTTGCGCTCGCCAAGGCGATCCTCGAGGCGGCCATCCCGGCTCTCGCCGCCGCGGAAGCTTGGGATAACGATACCCTTTACGCCGCCCTCCTCGCTGTTGCAGAGAAGCTCGGCTGCAAGAGCGGTGCCGTTATGTGGGCTGTCCGTATCGCTGTTTCCGGCATGGCTGTCACCCCCGGCGGTGCCACCGAGATCATGGCGGTTGTCGGCAGGGAAGAGAGCCTTTCGCGCATGCACGTCGCCCTTGCAAAGCTCTGATTTTGCACGGATCTTTTCAAAAATACGCCCCCTTTAGGGGGCGTTTTTTTGTCTTTGGCCTGCCGTTTTGGCAAGAAAAAAGCACCGATAAGGCCAAAAAAGCCTTTGCGCGTCTTTCGTCGATGTGTAGAAAATTTGAACGAATTTTTGTGCAATTTCACCAAAAGGATACGGAGTCTTCATTTTTTGCCGCCTCACCTCTTTCTGCGTTCTAAAAGTAAATTTAGTTTAATATCGTCAGAAATTAAGGCTTTAAAACGAAATATTTGCTTCGAAAATGTAAATTACAATTACATTTTGGCGTTTTTGAATGTAAACAAAAACGGTTCTCGTCAGGCGGGACGCGTTTTTTGCTCCGTCCCCGTTGGCAGAAATCGGAAAAAATAGCTTTTTTGCCTGTTTCGCGTTGACTTTTACGATATTTTTTTACTTGACTTTTTACGCCAAACATGGTAAGATATTTCTATCATTATTAGCTTGGCATGAACTATGCCCTTTTTTGGGCGATACCGCATTTGGCTTTTTCTTGTCGAAATGCAACGGTTTTAGCCGCTAAATAACGCACTGCTTCGAAAATCTTAGGAGGAAAAATTCATGAAGAGAACCGGAATCGTTCGCTTGATGGCACTGCTTCTGGCTGTCTTGACGCTGTGTGGCGGGCTTGGCATTTCCTTGTCGGCCTCCTCGTCTGACGCCATGATCGGCGGCACCTCGTCCGAGGAGCTCAAGGCCATCCTGAACGCCGCGTCGTATTTGGAGTATAGCTCGAAGTTCTATACTACCGACAACGACGGCAACAAAGTCACCGTTTACGAGAAGGGTGAAGGGGAGATCGTTTTGAACGCCTCTGACCTGTACTCCTACTCTGACGGCAAGTACACGTACCGCTACGATAAGGAGAAGTCCTCGTTCTACTACGTCGACGAAAGCGGCAAGTCCGTTTACGTGACCGAGAATGAGGTGGCCGTTCGTCTTGGCGATTACGCTGACCGCAAAGGGGTCGTTCTTTCTCCCACCAGCGGCACGCTGACCTGGCAGGTAAACATTCCCGCCACCGGCCGCTATGCCATGGAGATCGTGTATTACCCCCTCGGTGAGAACTCCACGTCTATCGAGCGTACCCTGTACATAAACGGCAAGGTTCCCTTCGATCAGGCAAGATATCTCACGCTCTCGAAGATCTGGAAATACGATTATCCCCTTGATGCGGATGGCAACCCCACCTTCAAGCAGGATAAGAACAACAACGAGATCAAGCCGAGTGCTGTGACGGCCCCCGAGTGGACAACTGTCAGCTTCACCGATCCGAACGGCTTCTACCAGGGGGCGTTTGAATTTGTGTTTGACAACGAGGGCAAGAGCAACGTTACGCATACGATCGCACTGGCATCCTCCCGTGAGGCTATGTACATT
>JAZQWX010000052.1:0-5897 GCA_045632565.1 Eubacteriales bacterium
AGGCGCACAAGCTCGTCGATCTCGCCTGCCTCGACCTCCTCACGCGAGCCCCATTTGCGGTAGGCCACGATCAGCTTACCGAACTGCGTGCCCCAGTCACCGAGGTGGTTGATGCCGATACAATGATACCCTGCAAATTCATGCAGGAGCTTGAGAGAGTGACCGATGACGGTCGTGCCGAGGTGACCGATGTGGAAGGGCTTTGCCACGTTGGGCGAGGAATAGTCGAGCACCACGGTCTTGCCCTCGCCGCAACGGGGAGAGCCGTAGGAGTCGCCTTCCTCGGCAACGGCATTTACCACGCGCAGGGCAAAGGCGGCACGGTCGGCAAAGAAATTGAGGTAACCGCCTGCCACCTCTACCCGTGCGATCTCCTCACAGGAGAGGCCATCGGCAAGCGTGGCGGCAATCGCGGGGGGTGCGGCGCGCAGGGCGCGGCTGAGCTTAAAGCAGGGGAACGCGAGGTCGCCCATCGCGGGGTCGGGCGGGTATTCGAGCATGTCAGCGATCTCGGCGGCCGATACGGTGGCGGCGGGGTACTTCCCTGCCATGGCCGCGGCGATCGCGTCTGCGACTTTCTTCTTCAAAATGAGCATAAGAGCACGTCCTTTTTGAATTTTCTTCTTTAACTATATTATTATAAACGAAACATACCGATTTTGCAAGCCCCCCGACGGAATTTTTTGCAGAGGAACGAGAGGCGCGCCGTTTTCCCTTGTAGGGACCGAGGAAAGCGACACGCATCGGCAATCGGTAGGGGACGGCACGCCCAATCTTGTGTAGGGCGGGGGCTTGCTCCCGCCGCACGAACCTTTTCTATCTTCAACGGCGGGAGCAAGCCCCCGCCCTACGAACGGTTGCCGCATCTTTCGGATATGGGCGACCATCGGTGGTGCGCTTGGTGAGATAAAAGAAGAAGCCCCGCGCGGCGCGTGGGGGCAGATCATTCCCCGAGGGCTTCTTTCCAAAAATGCGTGGCGAATACAACACCCTCGGCAAAGGCCTTTTCCTTGCATACAGCACAGAGTTCATTTTGGTAATCGTTATAGACCTCCAGAATCTCCTTTTGTGCGTCGGACAGACACTCCCGCAAACTATCCTCAACCGTGACGATGCTTTTGAGAATCTCCTTCTCTTCCCCGTCCATAAGAACATTTTCCTCGGAAATATGATCACGAAAGATGTGTCTTAAAAAATCTTGCATATATTCCTCCTTATATGATCCTTGCAAAGCTGTTTTCGTTCCTGCAATTCGTTGCACCTTGATTATAAATCATATATGGTTAGTTTGTCAAGTGTTTTTTAATCATTTCTGATTAAATTTAGAATATTTCTAATCAGTTGTGGTAAAATTTTTGTAACAAGGAGGTGCACCGCATGTATCAAAGAATAAGAGATCTTCGTGAGGACAGGGGTTATACACAAGCCGATATCGCAGACGTATTGCACACTACATATCAATATTACAGCACCTATGAAAGCGGCAAGCGTGAGCTTCCGTTTAACAGAGTGATCGAGCTGGCAAAGTTTTATAACGTGAGTCTTGATTATCTCGCCGGGCTGATCGACACCCCCGAGCCTCTTGACCGAGGCAAGAAAAAATAAATACAAAAAGCGGAGAGCAGCGCTCTCCGCTTTTTGTTATGCGATCTCCACCTTACCTACCGTCACGATGATGTGGCGGGGGCAGGCCGCGGCGCACGCGCCGCAGTTGGTACAAAGATCATAGTTGATGGATGCGAGGTTATCCGTGACGGTGATCGCCCCGGCCTCACACTTCTTTTCACAGATGCGACAGCCGATGCACCCCTTGGTGCAGATCAGGCGCGTCAGCTTGCCGTTTTCGTTGGAGGAGCAGCTGACGATGTAGTTTTTGGAGGTAGGCACCATGCGGATAATGTGCTTGGGGCAGGCCTTGGCACAAGTGCCGCAGCCGGTACACAGCTCGGGATCTACCCAGGCAAGGCCGTTCTTCATCTTGATCGCACCGAAGGCGCAGGCCGCGGCACAGCTACCAAGGCCGATGCAGCCCTTTTCACACAGGCGTTCGCCCGCGCCGAGTCGCGTGGCGCTGACGCAATCACGCGCGCCCTCGTAGAGGTATTTCATGGTGGCCTCGCTCTTTTCTGCCGAGCAAAGGATCACCGCGCGGTGGGGGATGATCTCCCCTGCCTCCACGCCCATGACGGCGGCAAGCCGACGGGCAACCGCCGTGCCGCCTGCGGCGCACAGATTGACCTCTGCCTCACCACGGGCGATTGCCTCGGCATACGCGGCACAGCCGCTGTACCCACAGCCGCCGCAGTTCGCACCCGGCAGAGCATCCTGCATTTGGGGGATACGCGGGTCGGTTTTGACGGCAAACACGCGTGCGGCGATGGCAAGAAGCAGGCCGAACACGCCGCCAAGCAGAGCAAACCACAAAACGGGGACGAGAATTTTCATAAAATCCATAAAGAGCACCCCCTTACAGCGACAGGCCCGAGAAGCCCGAGAACGCCATGGCGGCAAGACCGGCGGCAATGAGCGTCAAGGGGAAGCCGCGGAAGGCCTTTGGCGGGTTACAGAAGGTCATCTTCTGCCGCACGCCCGCAAAGATCACGATGGCCAAGGTAAATCCGAGCCCTGCGGCGCAGCCGAAGAGCACCGATTCAAGGAAGCTGTAACCGTTCTGAATGTTGATGAGTGCCGCGCCGAGCACCGCACAGTTGGTGGTGATCAGCGGCAGGTAGATGCCGAGTGCACCGTACAGTGCGGGGATAAAGCGGCGCAAAAACAGCTCGATAAACTGCACAAGAGCCGCGATCGCCAAAATAAAGGCGATGGTCTGCAGATAAGTAAGACCAAAGGGTACGAGGATGAGGTGGTAGATCCCCCACGTAATGGCCGAGGCAAGGGTCATGACGAACACGACCGCCATACCCATACCGATGGCGGTGGAGGGCTTTTCCGAAACGCCGAGGAAGGGGCAACAGCCCATGAAGCGGGAGAAGATAAAGTTCTCGATCAGAATGGCCGAGAGCATCAGGGCAAAAATTTCCATATCACGCCGCCTCCTTTGCCGTTGCTTTTGCGGTCTTTTCCTTGACCTTGGAATGCTTTTCCGCGCGCGCACGAATGGCGTTCACGGCGGCGATGATGCAGCCGAGCGTGATAAACGCGCCCGCCGGCATGATGAACAGCAGAGCCGGCTGCCAGACGCCGAAGGTCAGGTCAAATCCAAAGATCGAGCCGGCGCCGAGGATCTCACGCACCGCCCCCACAAGGATCAGGGCAAACGTAAAGCCAAGACCCATGGCCAGGCCGTCCCACAGGGAACGCAGGGGGGAGTTTTTGGAAGCGAAGGCCTCCGCACGCGCGAGAATGATGCAGTTGACCACGATCAAAGGGATAAACAGACCAAGCGAGGCGTACAGCGAGGGCAAGAAGGCGTGCAGAAGAAGCTCGACCGCCGTCACAAAGCCCGAAATAATGACGATATATGCCGCGATACGCACCTGCTTGGGGATGAATTTGCGAAGTAGCGAAATAAAGAGGTTGGAGCACATGAGCACGGCCGTGGCGGAAAGGCCCATACCGATCGCGTTGGACACCGAGGTGGTGACCGCCAGCGTCGGACACATACCGAGCAGCTGCACAAGAATAGGGTTGCTTGAAAGAAGTCCTTCCTTGAGGTGCTCTACGTAAAATTTCTTATCCATGAGCTTCTATACCTCCTATCCCGAGCGACAGGGCAAGGTTGATGCCGGCCACCACAGCCTTCGAGGAGATGGTAGCGCCCGAGATGGCATCCACGTCCTGCTTGATGGTCAGACGCTCACCTACGCCGATGAAGTTGTCAAGATAATCCGCAAGGGTGGCGCGGCTGCCAAGACCGGGCGTTTCCGCATGCGAGATCACGCGCACGCCGCACACCGTACCGTCCACGCCCAGACCAACGATCATGTTGATATCACCGCCGAAGCCGCGGCTGTCAAGATCCACGGCGTAGCCAAGCCACGCCTCCCCCGCGTACACGGCGTATACGGCGTTCACGCCGTCAAGCCACTCGCCCTTGGTATCTTCCATATCGGTCATGACGGGGAAAATATCCGAAACCGCCTGCTTACGCTCCTTTTCCGCGTTGGCGGCGATCACGTCCACGGTCAGCGAGTTGACCACGGCTAAAAGGCCCGCGACCACGGTACAAATGAGAAGCAGGGAAAGGGTGACCTTGAGGTAATACTTCACGTCTTTCACGACTTTTTACCTCCCCCGAAGAGTTTTTTCTTCGCACCGAAATTCGTGGGCTTGGTATAGCGGTCAAGATAGTACACGAACAGGTTGGCGATCAGAATAGCAAAGGAAACGCCCTCGGGATACGCGCCGAAATAGCGGATAAATACGGTGATGAGGCCGCAAAGAACGCCGAAGATCAGCCGTCCCCACGGGGTGACGGGCGAGGTAACGTAATCGGTTGCCATGAAAAATGCACCCAACAAAAGACCGCCCGAAAGCAGCTCGATCGGCACCATCAGAAGGCCGCCGTCCGCACGCGGGAACAGGAGCGCGAGTAGTGCCACCGTACCGAGGTAGGCAACCGGAATGCGCCAGGAGATCACGCGGCGGAAAAGCAGGTACAGGCCGCCAAGGGTCAGCAGCACGCAGGAAACCTCACCGATACAGCCGCCGGTCTTGCCGATCAGAAGATCAAGGAGGTCAATATCCCCCACGTTGCCCGCCTTGATGGCGGCAAGGGGAGTTGCACTTGCCACGGCATCCACGCCAAGCCAAGCGGCAGGACGGGGGAAGGAGGCCATGGCCGATGGGAAGGACACGAAGAGGAACACACGCGCGGCCAGCGCGGGATTGACGATATTCTTGCCAAGGCCGCCAAAGAGGCATTTCACCACCACGATGGCAAACACGTCCGCGATCAAAAGATACGGAATGGGGATCGTGACCGGCACGTTCATGGCGATGAGAAGCCCCGTCACAGCGGCAGAAAGATCGGTCACCGTCACGGGACGGCGGAGAATCTTTTCAAAGATCAGCTCCGAGAGCATGCACGCGGCCACCGAGATCACGCCGATGACAAGGGCGTGCAGACCAAACCACACCACGCCGAAGACGTAGGCGGGGAGCAGGGCGATGATCACGTCCAGCATCATGCGCGGCACGTGGGTATGCGTTTTCTGGTGCGGAGAGGGGGATACGGTGAGCAGCGCGGGAAAGGAGGCCGCTTCCGCCGCAGGCATATCGTCCACGGTCAGCTCATATTCATTCTTGCTTTGCATTTCCACGTTTCACCCTCCCTTCAGGATTTCTTTTGCCGCAGTGCGTTTTTCGCGCGGCGGACGTATTGTACGATCGGCACGTCGGCCGGACAGATATAGGAGCAGGAGCCGCATTCGACACAGCTCATCGCACCGTACTCCCGTGCGCTGTCATAATCCCCGCGCTTGGTATAGGCGGCGATGTAGTTCGGCATCAGGTGCATGGGACAGGAGGCCACGCAACGGCCGCAGCGGATACATTCATGCTCTCCGGGATAGGGCTTGGTCGCTTCCGCAGAAAGCACGAGAATGGCGTTTGTGCCCTTGGTCACAGGCTCGTCCGGATTCCACATGGCCGCACCCATCATCGGGCCGCCCGAGATCAGGGATTTCGGCTCTTTTACCAGGCCGCCGCAGAAGTCTATTAGGTCACGGAAAGGCGTACCAATGGGAACAAGCAGGTTTTTCGGCTCTTTCACACAGTCACCGTCCACGGTAACGATGCGCGCGATCAGCGGCATGCCGCCCGTGACCGCACGGTATACAGCCGCGGCGGTAGCGGGGTTGAGCACCACACAGCCGATATCCACGGGCAGCTTACCGGAGGGCAGCTCCCGCTTCGTGACCGCGTAGATCAGCTGA
>JAZQWX010000053.1:0-14796 GCA_045632565.1 Eubacteriales bacterium
AGCCCCACAGCGGCGCGTCGGCCAACCTTGCCGTTTTCTTTGCCCTGCTCAACCCCGGCGACACCGTGATGGGCATGAACCTGGCTCACGGCGGTCACCTCTCCCACGGCTCGCCCGTCAACATTTCGGGTAAGTACTTCAACATCGTTCCCTATGGCGTAGCCGATGGGGATGAGCGTATCGATTACGATGAAATGGAAAGGATCGCCGTCGAATGTCAGCCCAAGCTGATCGTGGTCGGTGCGTCCGCTTACTCCCGCGTGATCGATTTCGCGCGTTGCCGTGAGATCGCCGATAAGGTCGGCGCGTACCTGATGGTCGATATGGCGCACATCGCGGGCCTTGTGGCCGCCGGCGTGCATCCCTCGCCCGTTCCGTATGCCGACGTGGTCACCACCACCACCCATAAGACCCTGCGCGGCCCGCGCGGCGGCCTGATTTTGTGCCGTGAGCAGTTTGCCAAGCAGATCGACAAGGCCGTGTTCCCCGGTACGCAGGGCGGACCTCTCATGCACATCATCGCCGCCAAGGCCGCTGCCCTTGGTGAGGCGCTGAAGCCCGAATTCGTTGAATATCAGAAGCAGATCGTGAAGAACGCCAAGGTGCTCTCCGAGGAGCTGCTCCGCTACGGCTTCAAGATCGTGTCGGGCGGTACGGATAACCACCTCATGCTGCTCGATTTGCGTCCCTTCAACATCACGGGTAAGGAGCTGGAGCACCGTCTGGACGAGGTGCATATCACCGCCAACAAGAACGCCATCCCCAACGATCCCCAGAGCCCGTTCGTCACCAGCGGCGTCCGCCTTGGTACGCCTGCCGTCACCACCCGTGGCTTCAAGGAAGACGAGATGCGCCTGGTCGCCCGCTTCATCTACGAGGTTGCCTCTGATTTTGAAGCAAACCGTGACCGCGTAGCCGCCGAGGTGAGAGAGCTCTGCCGTCGCTTCCCGATCTACGAATAAGATGACCGCACTTGCAGATGGAATCGGCTATTTTGCCGTGTTCCTCGGACTTTTCAGCTACGTAAGCACCAAAAGAAAACCGATCTATATCATGAAGGGCGTCACCGACGCCCTTTGGGTCGTCAATCTTGCCATGTACGGCATGTATACCGCCACCTTCATCAACTGCATGAACATCGGCAGAACCGTGGTGTTCTATTACCGTGAGGAGAAGGCGTGGGCGGGACACCGCGCGTGGCTTGCCCTCTTCCTTTCCGTGGCTGTGGTTGCCCCTTGCCTGACCTGGGCAGGCCCGATCAGCCTGCTTCCCACCTTTGGCAGTATTTTGTGCTGCATCGGTTTTTATCTGCACAACACCCTTGCGGTCAAGTGGGTACTGCTTCCCGGCAACCTGATCTGGATGACCTATTCTATTCTGTCGCACAACCCGTCTGCCGCGCTTGGCAATATCATCGTGGTGATCTCCCTCACAGTAGGCATTGTGCGTGAAATGGGAAAAAGGCGTAAGAAAATCGTATAAAGTAAAAAGCGAGCCAAAAAGGCTCGCTTTTTGCAATTTTTGTTTCAATTTTCGCGCATCCTATGGTATAATGGAGGAAAAGAGATAAAGAAAGGGGCACGCCATGGAAAAAACAGGAATTTCAGGCCTTGTCTTGCTGCATAAAGAGGAGGGAATGACCTCCCAGACTGCCGTCAACCGCGTCAAGCGCCTGTTCGGTGCAGATAAGGCGGGACATACAGGCACCCTTGATCCCATGGCCACGGGCGTGCTTCCCGTGCTGCTTGGCCGAGCGGTCAAGGCAAGCGACTTTCTGCTCACCTCCCGCAAGCACTATCGCGCCACGCTGCTGCTCGGCCGTGAAACCGATACCGAGGATATCACGGGAGAGGTGCTGCGCGAAACGGACGAGATCCCCTGCGAGCGAACGGTCTATGAGGTCGCCTACGGTATGAAGGGCGACAGCCTGCAGATCCCCCCCATGTATCCGGCCATCCGCGTGGGCGGCCGCCGTCTGATGGAGCTGGCGCGTGAGGGAAAGACCGTGGAGCGCGAGGCGCGCCCCATCACCGTATACAAGCTGGACGCTCGCCGCACGGGCGAGCGCACCTATGAGCTGGACGTGGAATGCTCCAAGGGCACGTACATCCGCACCCTGTGCGCGGATATCGGCAAAAAGCTGGGCTGCGGCGGCACGATGGCCGCCCTTTGCCGCACGCAGGCGGCAGGCTATCCGCTTTCGGCCGCGCACACGCTGGCGGAATTTGAGGCCATGACCGAAGAAGAGCGCCGCGCCGCCGTCATCCCATCGGAGGATATTTTCCCCGCGGCGGAAAAGGTGGTGCTTCCCGCCTTTTACGCGCGTCTTGCCCGCAACGGGCAACCCATTTATCTTCGAAAGATCGGTCGCACCGATCCGCTCGGCACGTATCTACGTCTGTATGATGAGGCAGGCTTTTTTGCCCTTGGCGAGGTGCGCGAGGAAGAAGAGGGCATGGCCGTGCGTCCTGTACGGCAGTTTTAAGAACAAACAGAAAGGAAAGGGTATATGGCCAGAACATGGACACCCGCCCAGCAGGCGGCGATCGACACGCGGGACCGCACGTTGCTTGTCAGTGCGGCGGCAGGCTCCGGCAAGACCGCGACCCTGACCGAGCGTATCATCCGCAGTCTGACGGATGCGGAGCATCCGGGGGATATTTCCCGCATGCTGATCGTTACCTTTACGCGCGCCGCCGCCGCGGAGCTGCGCGCCCGTATTTCGGCCGCCCTGCAGGAGGCGATGGAGGAGGGGGGACAAAATGCTCACCTTTCCCGCCAGCTGCTCCTGCTCCCCTCGGCCGCGATTTCCACCATTGACAGCTTTTGTCTGGACCTTGTGCGGGAAAACGCCGTGCGCCTGGGACTTTCTCCCTCGTTTCGGCTGGCCGATACGGCGGAGAACGTGCTGCTGCAAAACAGCGTGATGAACACCATGATCGAAGATTGCTACGAGGGTTGCTCGCTTTGCACGGGTGAGGAATTTTGCTCGCTGGTCGATTGTCTGACGGGCACGCGCGGGGATGCGGCGCTTCCCGAGATCCTGTTGTCGCTGTACGATCGGGCAGGGAACTATGTACGCGGCCATCGCCTCGTGTCGGATATGGCGGCCGAGATGGCGGATTGCGCCACACGCCCCCCCTTTCACACGCCGTTCGGTGAATATATTCTCGAACAAAGCAAAAGCTTCGCACGGGGGTGGGAGCAGGTCTATCGTGACTTGATCAACACCCTGACGGTTGACGAATATGCCGCCGTTGCCTATCTGCCTGCGTTTGAAGCGGACGCGGCCTTTTTGCGCCGCCTGTCGGCGGCCCTTTCATTGGAGGATTACACCGCCACGCGAGAGATCCTTCTCGGTCGTAAGGAAGCAAGGGCGCGCCTTGGTCAGCTTCGCGGTGACAAAAAAAGCGCGCAGGCGGCGGCTTGTGCTGAAAAAAGGAAGGAGATGCATCGGGCACTTGATCGCCTGTATGAGCATTTTTATGCGTACAGCGAGGAAGAAATTGCCGCGCTGCTGCCTGCTCTTGCCGACAAGCTCGGTCTGCTCGGTCGCTTGCTTTTTGCCTTTTCCGAGCGTGTCTTTGCGGAAAAACGCCGCCGCAGCGTCCTGTCCTTTGCCGATCTATCGGCCTGCGCCGTTCGTCTGCTTCTTTCGGAGGACGGCACGCCCACACCGCTGGCACACGAGCTTTCCCGCCGCTTTGATGCCGTTTACATTGACGAGTATCAGGACGTCAACGAGGTGCAGCATAAGATCTTTGAAGCCATCTCCGGGCCGCGCAGTCGCTTCATGGTCGGGGATATCAAGCAGAGCATTTACGGCTTCCGTGGGGCACAGCCCGAAATATTTGCCGAAATCCGCCGCGAATTTCCCGATCTTTCGGCGGCAGGGGATTCCCCTGCAGCCACACTCTCACTTGCAAGGAACTTCCGCTCGCTTCCCCCGATCCTTCATTTCACCAACCTCGTGTTCTCCCGCCTGATGACAGGGGTGGGCGAGCATATCGGCTACCTGCCGGAGCAGGATGAGCTGATCCCCGGGCGGGAGGAGGATGCATCTTCCCGCGTGACCGTCGCCGTTTTTGAAAAGAAACGCCAAGACTCCGAGGAGGGCGGGGAAGCCCCCGA
The DNA here is from genome assembly GCA_045632565.1 of Eubacteriales bacterium. Taxonomy (GTDB): domain Bacteria; phylum Bacillota; class Clostridia; order Oscillospirales; family CAG-272; genus UBA1740. The sequence goes on from JAZQWX010000053.1 coordinate 4,132, forward strand.
CGCCGAGGACGAGGCTGTTGAGGATGAGGAAGAGGGCGTTGAGGCAGATGCCGAGGCGGCCTACGTTGCGCGTGAGATCGAGCGCTTGCTTGCCTCGGGCATGACGGTTGGCGACCGTGCCATCCGCCCCTCGGATATTGCCATTCTGGTACGCCGCAATTCCGCTATGGAAAAATTTGCCGCCGCCCTGTCGGCACGCGGCATCGCCTGTGAGCTGTCGGCTAAGCGCGGCTTCTTTTTGAATCCTGAAATTCTCTTGGCTCTCTCGCTTCTCAACGTGGTGGACAACCCGCGCAGGGACGTGTACCTGGCCGCCCTGTTGCGCTCGCCGCTGTACGGCTTCACCATGGATGATCTCATCGCCATTCGCCGTGAAAATGATGCAAATGAGGATTATGCGGGCGCACCGCTGTATGAGGCGCTTTGCCGCTATACCGAGGCACATCCCGAATTTGAGGGGGGGCGTGTGTTCCTATCTGCGCTATCCCGCTTCCGCCGCATGGCGGAGGGACAGCCGGTTGACCGCCTGATCTGGCAGCTGTACCGCGAAACGGGGCTTCTCTCGATCGCGGGGGCGGACAAGCATGGCTCACCGACCCTGCGCCGCGCCAATCTCATGATGCTTTACGATTACGCCCGCCGCTTTGAGGCCTCCTCCTATCGCGGTCTTTACAACTTTATTGCCTATATTAACGAAGCGATCGAGCGTGTGGGCAGTATTGATGATCCTCACGGGGACAGCGACCGCACGGATACCGTTCGCATTCTGACCGTTCACCATTCCAAGGGGCTTGAATTTCCCGTTTGCTTCGTTTCGGATTGCGGTTACTGTTTTATGGACCGTGACGCAAGCGAGCCGCTTTTGTTTGACCGTCATCTCGGTTGCGCGCTGCGCCTGCGGGATAAAAGCGGCTTTGCCCGCATATCCAATCCCGTTTACCGTGCCGTGGCAAGAGCGATGGTGGAGCACGCGCGGGAAGAGGAGATGCGCGTGCTGTACGTTGCGCTGACCCGTCCGCGTGAGCGGCTGTACGTGACAGGCGCGGTGGCCGATGTGGAAAAAAGCCTTGCCCTTGCCGCCTCTCGCGGGCAATATCTTCGTAAAGAGGATGCCTATGCCTGCCGCAGCTATATAGAAATGATCCTTGCCGCCACGGCGGGAAACGATTCCTTTGATCTCGTGTTCCCCGAGCAAGAGGCGATGCCCTTTGCAACAGCGCCGAGCGACCTCGGAGAAGAGCCGGCGGCTGTTCCCGACAAAGAGGCTGTTGCACAGGCTGAAAGATGCCTGCGTGAACGCTTTGATTTCGTATATCCCCACCGTCACCTTACGCGTCTGCCCGGTAAAATGTCGGTATCCCGCCTGTATCCCACCGCGCTGGACGAGGGGGAGACGGAGCGGATCACCGATCTGTCGGATCTTCTGCAAGCAGACGAAAAAACCGAACAAGTAGGGGGGCGTGTGTTGCAAAACGGGGACGGCATGCTGCTCTTGACCGATGAAGACCGCCCTGCCGAGCGCAAAACGCCGATCCCGCGCTTCATGGGAGGCGAGCGCGATACTGCCGCCATGGCGGGAACGGCCACCCACCTCTTTATGCAGTTCTGTGATTTTGCCGCCCTGCGCGAGAGGGGGGCTGAGCAAGAGCTTGACCGTTTGGTCAAGGGGCGCTTCCTCTCGCCCGAGGATGCCGCGCTTGTCCGCTTGCCCGAGATCGAGGCGTTTGCGGCCTCCCCGCTCTTACGTGAGATCATATCCGCCAAAAAGCTGTGGCGGGAGCTTCGCTTCCACGTTCACCTGCCTGCCTCTGCCTTTACCGACGATCCCGAAAAGAAAGCGGCATACGAAGGAGAAACGGTGCTGGTACAGGGTGTCATGGACGGCGTTTTGCAGAAGGAAAACGGAGAGCTGTGGCTTTTTGACTACAAGACCGACCGCCTGCTGCGGGAAGAGAAGCGCGATCCTGCCGCCGCCGCTAAAAAGCTGACAGAACGCCACGCCCTGCAGCTTTCCTATTACGCCGCCGCGTGCCGCGCCATCTTCGGTCGCGCGCCCGACCGCGTGATGGTGTACTCTTTGGCGCTTGGGGACGCAGTGGACGTGCCCGTCTTGCCAATCTCATAAATCTGCCGCCCTGCGACGTCGCAGGGCGGTTTTGCCTTTTTTACAAAAAATACCGCCTTTTTTCACAGAAAAACCGTGCTACGTCCCCGCTTTATTAACAATTTGTCTATATATATATGGTAAAATTCTATTATTATGAGCATTTTGCGCCCTGTCGGGCACTTCTGAAAAGGAAAGGCGAATACGCCAAGGGTAGTTATGATTAAGATCGAGCATTTGACAAAGCATTACGGCACGCACCGCGCGGTGTCGGACATCGGATTTGAGATCAAGGAAGGGGAGATCGTGGGCTTCCTCGGCCCGAACGGCGCGGGGAAAAGCACCACGATGAATATTCTCACAGGCTGTCTTTCCTCGGACGCGGGTGAGGTGACCGTCAACGGCCTTGACATCCTGAAAAATCCGATCGAGGCCAAGCGGCTGATCGGTTACCTGCCGGAGCAGCCCCCCCTCTATCCCGAAATGACGGTAGAGGAGTACTTATATTTCGTCTACGACCTCAAGCACTGCACCCTGCCGAAAAAGGAGCACGTAGCCGAGATCTGCGACGTGGTTCGCATCGCGGACGTTAAGCGCCGCCTGATCGGCAACCTCTCCAAAGGCTACCGTCAGCGTGTCGGTATCGCGCAGGCGCTCGTCGGCAATCCCCCTGTTCTGATCTTCGACGAGCCGACCGTCGGCCTTGATCCGAAGCAGATCATCGAGGTACGGAACCTGCTCCGCACGCTCGGTAAAAACCACACGGTCATTCTCTCCACCCATATCCTGCCCGAGGTGCAGGCCATCTGCGGCCGCCTGATCGTCATTGATAACGGCCGTATCATCGCCGACCGCCCCACGGACGAGCTGACCCGCGTGATTCGTGACAGCCGCCGTTACCGCATCCGCGTGGCAGGCCCGCAGAACGAGATCCTTTCCATTCTGCGCTCGGTTGGCGGTATTCTGCGCGTGGACGTGGAAGCCGACCGCGACAGCGAGGCGTGCGCGTTCCTTCTTGAAAGCGCCGCGGGCACGGACGTGCGCCGCGCCGTCTTCTTCGCGCTTGCGGAGAAGAATTTCCCGATCTACGGTCTTGAGCCGATCGGTCGGGATCTGGAGGACGTGTTCCTGCAGCTCATCGAAAACGGCGGGGAGCTCCCCACCGAAAAGCCTGCCGCACGTCGGCGTAAATAATCGGAGGAAAGCCTATGTTTGCTATCTATAAGCGCGAGCTTCGCTCGTTTTTCACGACCCCCATCGGGTACATCTTCTGCGCCGTTTTTCTTGCTTTCTCGGCAGGCGTGTTCTGCTACTCTACCCTGTATCAGATGTCGGCAGACACCACCTTTTATTTCACCGCCATGCTCTTTTCGCTGGTGATCCTTATCCCCCTGCTTTCCATGAAGAGCTTCTCGGAGGAGCGCAAAACGAAGACGGAGCAGCTGCTGCTTTCCGCCCCCGTGAGCCTGACGGGCATGGTGATGGCCAAGTTCCTCTCGGCCTTTACCGTCTTCTTCGGCTGCACGGTGCTCACCTCGCTCAATTTTATCATCCTGTATACGCACGCCGAGCCCAAGACCTCGCTCATTCTTTGCAATCTCGTGGCCTTTCTTCTCGTAGGCATGGCGTTTCTTGCCATCGGCATCTTTATTTCCGCCTTGACGGAAAGCCAGCTTGCCGCCTCGGTCATCACGGTGGCAAGCCTTTTGGTCCTGTTGCTGATCAGCATGCTTAACAGCCTGATCTCGGTTTCCTGGATCCGTTTTTTGCTGTCGGGCATCTCGGTATTCTCCCGTTATCAGAATTTTGCCAACGGTATTTTTGACGTGGCAGGCCTTGTCTATTATCTCTCGCTCTCTGCCTTGTTTTTGTTCCTGACCGTGCGCGTCTTTGACCGCCGTCGCTACGCTTGACGGAGGAGAGGGATGAACGTAAAACAATTTTTTAGGCGGCGGAGCGTGAAAAACGCGGGAAGCGGCGCGGCCCTTGTGGCCTTGGTGCTGGCCTTCTTTTACCTCGTGAACCTTATGATTCTCGGGGCGGCTAACCATTTCTCGTGGTATTTTTACACCACCGCGCAATACGATCTTTCGATCAGCGGGGCGGCAGACGAGCTGCTCTCGGATATCGATACCTCGGAAAATAAGGTCGAGATCATTTTCTGTGACGTTGAGGAAAACGTCAAGCAAAGCGCCCAGCTCGACTACGTATACGAAACGGCCGTCGGCCTTGCCGAGCGCTATCCCGACCTCATCGAGCTTTCCTTTGTCAATATGTGGCTCGAGCCTGCGCGCGTAGCCCCCTATCGCGTGGCCGAGGACGGTAGCGAGCAAAAGCTGAACGCCTCCACGGTCGTGGTGGACTACGGCGGAGAGTTCGTTCTCAATTCCGCCGCCGCCTTCTACACGCTGGACGCCGAGGATTACGTGGTTGCCTACAACGGCGAAGAGATCTTTGTGGCCTCGATTCTCTGGGTAACCGCCAAAACGCACCCCGTTGCCTATTTTACCGCCAACCACGGTGAGGAGATCCCCTCCTCGCTCTACCGCCAGCTGACCGCCGCGGGATATCAGATCAAGAGCCTTGACCTCGCCGCCGTGTCCGAGATCCCGCAGGACGCCGGTATGGTGGTCATCTCTTCTCCTCTTTACGATTTTCAGCGCACAGCCCCCGGATCGACCTACGATTCGGAGCTGACAAAGCTGGAACATTATCTGGAAAGCGACGGCAAGCTTTACGTGTCGCTTCACCCTGCGTACGTGGAAAAAATGCCGCGCCTCTCTGATTTTTTGGCCTCCTACGGCATTTCGGTCGGCCTTGGTACGCTGATCGATCATGATGCCGCCCTGCCCGGCTCGGCAGGATATTCGCTGATCACCTCGTTCTCGGAGGAGGGAATTGCCAAATCGCTTGCCGAGCGCGTTGGCGCGGGCGGACGCCGCACCGTGCTCTCCTACGCCGCCCCCCTTGCTCTTGTCGAAAGCAGCAAGGCAAGCGTGAGCCCCATTCTGTACAGCCCCGCCTCGGCGCGCCTGCTTCGTGACGGCGCGGAGAGCGAGATCGGCCGCACGCCCCTTTTGGCTCTTTCCGAGATGAAAGAGGGGGAGGGCATGCTGCTGGTGGCCTCCTCGCCCTTCCTTGCCGACACCACGCTCATGAACGGCGCGGGCTACGGCAACAAAACGCTGGTCAACGGCATTCTCTCGCTCTTTGGTGCCAAGCGCGTACCGGACGGCATCCCCGCCGTGCAGGTAGATCGCTCGGCTATCGAGGATCTGACCTCCCGTGAAGCCGATCTTTATACCGTGCTCATGGCGGGCGTGATCCCTGTCGGCCTGCTTGCCTTTGGCCTCATTCTGCACGTACGCCGTAAAAATCGCTGAAACAAAGGAAACAACCTATGTGGAAAATGAAGATTCCCACGCACTTTTCAAAATATTGGTGGAAAACAGCCCTGACCGTTTTGGTCGTGCTGGCGGTCGTTATCGGGAACGTTGCCCTGACCGCCTATGCATCCACGCAGAACCTGTTTGTGGATACCACCTCGGAGGGGCGTTATACCGTCAGAGAACAGATGTTCGAGTTTCTCGAAGCGGCGGACATGAAGGATGACGTGGATATTATTTTCTGCTCCTCGCCCGACCTGCTGCTTGCGAATTATAACACGTCGCTTGTCTACATCATGGCGCTGGAGCTGCAAAAGCGGGTGGAAAACGTGCACGTGCAATGCGTGGACCTTTCCCGCCACCCCGAGGCGCTGGATATGTATAAGCGCACCTCGGCCGCGAAGATCGCGTGGGATGACGTGATCGTGTCCAGCGGCACGGAATTCCGCGTCTATACCACAGCCTCCTTCTTCACCGTGGATCAGAACACGGGCGTCATCGTCGGCTTTAACGGTGAGCGTAAGATGTGCGAGGCCATTCTCTCCATGACGGCCAAGAGCCTGCCGCTTGCCTGCTTTACGGTCGGCAACGGAGAAACCTTGCCCTCACAGGACGATGAAGAAACCTGCTACCTCTACGAGCGCATCCGTGATGCGGGCTTCCGCGTGATGGCCATTGACCTGGAAACCGAGGATATCCCGGATTCCTGCACCCTGCTTGTCATCAACGGCCCGACCTCGGATTTTTCCTCGGGACGGCTGGAGGATATTGATTACGTGTCCCCCATCACCAAGATCGACCGCTTCCTTGACCGCTTCGGCTCGGTCTTCTATTTCCGTGACGCATCGGCCGGTGAGCTGCCCAATCTGGAGGAATTCCTTGAGGAATGGGGCATCTCCTTCGCGGTGGATGACGGTCGCGGCAACGCCGTGCACGGCACTACTTTGCGGGATACCGAGCTTGCCCTGTCGGGCGACCCCTCCCGCATCAGCGGTGTTTACGGCACTTCCTCGGTATATGAGGATATCACCGCCCTGACCTCTCCCCCGAAAACCATCTTCGCAAACTGCTCGCCCATTTCAATCTTGTGGGATACGGGCTTCTCCACGGTGCATTCGGGACGCACGGTCAGCTCGCTCTTTACCACCACGGATAAGTCATACGCCGTCGATGCAAACGGCGACACCGTGGCGGGCGGCAGCTATTCGCTCTTCACCATGACCAGCGAAAGCCGCATCGTCAACAACGATATTTTCACGGCTACTCTCTTCGTGTGCGGTACTACCGCTTACCACGCCGCCGAGTATATGGCGGATAACGTCTACGGCAACGGCGAGATCCTGCAAAGCACCGTGCGCGGTGCGGCGCGCACCACCGTCAGCGTGTCGGACGAGCTGCCCTTTAAGTTCTACGATGACGCCGCCTTTACCGAGTCCTACGACGAGGGGGAAAATTCCATCTACAAGGAAGACAAGGACGGCAACGTGGTCTGGGTCGAAAATGAGGACGGCTACAGCTACAAGGTCGTGCTTCGCGTGATCCGCCCCATTGAGGAATGGGAAAAGAGCGCGTGGCTGATCGCACTCGTTACCGTTCCGCTTGTGCTTCTGACACTCTCGGGCGCATTCGTTGTCTTGCGCCGCCGCTTCCGCTGAAAGGATACAGGATTATGAGAAAACCGCCAAAACCGAATAAAACAGCGATCCTGCTCCTTTCGCTGCTTGCTGCCTTCCTTGTGCTGCTTACCCTGTACCTTGCCGTGCTGGCACCGCTCTTTGAAGCCGAAGCGCCGCCTTCTACCCCCCCACCTCCGCAAACGGAGGCGGGAGAGGGCACCGGTATTACAGGTTCGACCCTGCTCCTGTTCCCGCGTGTGGTGCGAACGGATATCCATTCCATTTCCGTGTCCAATGGCTACGATAAGAAAACGGATCGCTATGAAAGCTACACCTTCCTGCGTGACCACAAGGACGAGGACGGTGACGGCGATACCTATGACTACGTCATTAAGGAATTTCCCGCCCATCCCTATGATGAGGAGCGCTTTGCCTCGCTCGTTGTCGGCGCGGGCTACGCCTCCTGCACCAAAAAGCTGAGTGAATGGGATTTCTCGGATAAGACCGAGGCCGAGATCAACGAGATCTACGCCGGCTACGGCTTGTCCGAAGCCGATCACCCCGCCTTCTACACGCTGGAAAAGACGGACGGCACGGTCTATACCGTCTATATCGGTGCCAAAGCCCCTGACGGCAACTACTATGCCCGCCTTGACGGACGCGCGGCCGTGTACGTGTTGCCCGCCTCCTCGCTTGAGGAATCGGTGCTCCGTCCGCTTGCCTACTTTGCCGAGCCGCGCCTGACCTTTGACCAGGATACGCAGTACGGCTATATCTACATCGAGAATTTCTCGATCTACCACGATCGCACGTTCCTTGACGCGTTCTTCGGCACGGGGAACGGCGAAGAAAAGCCCGATCTTTCGGGAGCGAACCCCTTTGTGATGTTCACCTACCTACGCAAGCCCGAGCGTGACCTGTATCATTCCGGCTCGATCTACGGTATGCTTGCCCCCACCACCGCCTACACCCCCTCGGATAACCACGTGGATGCCGCGCTGCAGATGCTGCCCGGTATGGAGGGCAGTGAGGTGCTCAAGTTGGGGCTGTCGGACGCGGATTTTGCCGCAGGCGGGCTTTTAGAGAACGTGGCCTACACGATCTATTACGAAATGCCCTACGGCATCACCTACGATGTCAATGAAGATCCCATCGTGGATTATTGGATCAAGAATGTTTTGTTCGTCACCCGCCGCCAGGCAGACGGCAGCTATATCGTCGGTAGCCTGTCCTACCGCGAGGGTGAGGAGATCGAGGTCTTTTACAACATGATGGCCCGGGTTGAAAAGGACACCCTTTCCTTCCTCGAATACGATCTGGTGGATTGGGTAGAGCCGCGCATGTTCTCGGTATCCATCGATGACGTGGCTGCCCTTGAAATTTCCTCCGCACGCGGCGACTATTGGTACGAGATCGCAGGTGACGGCACCTCCGGCCAGACTGTGACCGAAAAGCATTCGGGCAAGAAGTATTTTTACGTTGGCCGTGACGTTCCGTTCCGCCTGAACAAGGACGGCTACTGTGAGGATATCGAGCAGTTCCGCAATCTCTACGGATTTATGCTGCTTCTGCAATATCAGGGCACGATCGCGGATGACGCGCCGCATCTCTCTGAAGAAGAAAAGACTGCCATCATGGCAGACGATTCGCGTTGCATCCTTTCCTTCGTTCTCACCATGGAGGATGGACGTGAGATCACCTATCGCTTCTTCCCGTATTCCGAGCGCCATTCCATGGTGTCCGTGTCGGGTGACGGCATGGCAGAGGTGGCTGTGTTCTACACCCTCACCGCCCCCATCCGTCAGATCGCCGATGCCACCTGGAATCTTGCCAACGGCGTGTACGTAGATCCCGATTTCCGTTATCAGCATTGATAAAAGGAGAAAAAACATGTTTCTTAGCCTGTTGTATCCCTCGGCCGAGGAAGCGGAGCGCGCCGCGCGGGCAGAGGGCAGACCCTCGGTCAGCCCTGCCGTGTGCGCGGAGCTTGGCCTTGACAGCCTGCTTCCCCTGTCGGGTAGCTCTCTCTCGGATTTTTTCACAGCCGATCCTGCGGTCATTGCCTACCGTCAGGAGATCTTTGCCGACATGGCGGCCCTGCCCGCGCTTGGCGAGGTGCTCTCCGAGGCCATTCCCGTCCTCTACGATATCATGGAGCTTCGCCGTATGGACGAGGGCGCGTATGCGGGCAGTGACTCCTACCTGTACAGCATCACCGAGATCGAGCTGTACGTGTCCTGTATCGACAACCTCTTCCGCGGTCTTGCCCCGCTTGCGGAGCAGGTCAAAAGCCGCGGCTTCCGCGCCCTGTGCGCGCGCATTGCCGAGCTTGCCGAGAGCGAGTATTACAAGGAGCTCAACGAGGATCTTTCCCGCCTGTCCTCCCGCATCCGAGAGGTCAAAAGTGTGACCGTGGGTATCAACCTGGATTCCCGTCTTTGCCCCGCCTCGGCAGGCGTGATCTCGGTCAACGCCGAGCCGTTCAAGTCGGGCGAGCTGCTCGATAAGATCCTGCGTATGAGCTTCCGCAACGATAGCTTTACCTGTATCGCGGCGCTCGAGCCGTGCGATAAAACGCAGGCTGAAAACCGCCGTGAGGCTATGAAGCAGGCGCTGTATTCCGCCCTTGGGGACGTGTTCCGTTCCTCGGTGCGCGGCTGGCGGCGCATCGTATCCGAATACGTGCTGGAAAACACGGATTTTCTTCTGCGTATTCTGCCCGAGATCGAATTCGTATCCCGCGGCGCGGCCCTACTCCGCGACCTTGCCGATCGCGGTTGCCCGCTTTGCATTCCCACGCTCCTGCCGATGGCACAAAAGGATTTTGCCGCGCGCGGGCTGTATAACCCCGACGTAGCCCTGCAAATTTCGGACGAGATCGTGGAAAACGATTTTGATTTCGATGAAAACGCACGCATCTACATCCTCTCCGGCCCGAACCGCGGCGGCAAATCGGTGGTCACCTGCGCCGTAGGCATCGCGCAAGCCATGGTACAGCTTGGCCTGTCCGCGCCTGCCCGCTCGCTGGCGATCTCGCCCGTGGACGGCATCTATACCCATTTCCCCGAGGGCGCGGAGGACACCATCGACAAGGGACGCCTTGGCGAAGAATGCGCCCGCCTGCGCGAGATCTTTGATAGCATCACCGAGGATTCCTTGGTGCTGCTTGACGAGTCGCTTTCCTCGACCGGTGCGTACGAGGCCTCCTATATCGCCGCCGAGATCCTCTCCGGCTTTGGCGCGAAGCGCACCCGTGCGATCTTTTCCACCCACCTGCATGAGCTGGCCGCGCATCTTGACGAGATCAACGGCCGCGTAGCCGAGGCCGGCGGCGTGAAGATCGATACGCTGGTCGCGGGGATCGAGGAAGGGAAGCGCTCCTTCCGCATCCACCGCCGCAAGCCCGACGGTAAAAGCTACGCCCGCGACATCGCGGACAAATACGGCCTTTCCTTTGAAGATCTGGTAAAATAAAAGGAAGCCCGCCAATCGGCGGTCTTCTTTTATTCTAATATATGCACGGCGAACGGTTTGCCGTTCTTTTTGCAAGCGTCGATCA
>JAZQWX010000054.1:0-5410 GCA_045632565.1 Eubacteriales bacterium
ACGCTTCCGTGCCAATGTAGGTCAGGCTGTTGCCGAGGGTGACGGAGGTGAGAGGACAATTCTCAAAAGCCGCCTGTTCAATGCGCTTGACGCTGTTTGGCAACGTCACGGTCGTGAGGGGACAGAGCGAAAAGGCGTTGATGCCGATCTTTTCCAGTCCGTTCGGCAGCTCAATAGAGGTGAGCTTCATGCAGCAGGCAAAGGCGGAGTCCTTGATCTCGGTAATGGAAGAGGAAAGCCGGATGCTCTTCATAGCGGTACACCAGTTGAAGGCACCGTGCTCGATCAGCGTTACCGTGTCAGGCATGGTGACAGAGGTGATATAGCGGTTTTCAAGGAAGGCTTGATGCGCAATTTTCGTGATGCCCGCAGGCAAAGTCAGGTCGGTTTCACTTCCGATGTAGGTGAGGAGAATTTTTTCATCTCCATTCTCTTGAATCAGGAATCCGTTTTCATCTTTGATGACGGGGGCACCCTGTGTGTCGCTGTACAGATTGGTCTCCCACATCGCCACGATCGCGCTCACCTGCTCGCTCGTCATAGAGGAACGGTTGTAGATCTCCTTCGGGGGGGATTCCAATAGCATACCGTCCACCTCGGCAAGGCCACGGCCAAGTGTCAGGTGAACGACGTAGTTGCACCCAAGGAAAGCGGTCTCACCGACCTTGGTTAGGCTGTCGGGCAGAACGATCTTGCGGACGTATTCGGCCGCGTAGCGGAATGCCTGCGGCGCGATCTCGCGCACGGGCTTGCCGTTGTGCTCTTCGGGGATGATGAGCGTGGTGGTGATCTTGCGGCCACCCGTTACGATGTAATACGTGCCGTCAGCGCTCAATTCAAAGGTGAACTCGGCGGTCGGTGCAGGCGTGCTCGTTGAGCCGCCGGGCGTTTCACCGCCGCCGGGCGTTTCGCCGCCACCGGGAGTTTCGCCACCGCCGGGGGTTTCGCCACCGCCGGGGGTTTCACCGCCACCGGGCGTGGTAGGCTCGTCACAGGCAAAAAATGCAAAGGTCAGAAGAATAACAAGAAGCAGCGCGATTATTCTTTTGGTAGTCATAAGAGTTCTCCTTGTTTTTATTTTTTAAATACGATCCATTTGCTGAATACGTAATTTAAGATCAATACCAGCACGTTCCCCGCGATCTTGACCCACATGGCCTCCAAGGAAAGGAGCGTCACGAATACAAAGATCCACCCTTCCTCAAGCAGCAGAGTCGCCGCGCGCGAGGCAAAGAAGGAAAGCCCCTCTCTGACAGGGTTGCCGTTTGCCCGGAACACAAAAAAGCGGTTGGTGAAAAAGGCAAAGGTTACCGACGCGATCCAGGAAAGGGCGGTTGCCGTCAGCTCTCCGATCGACAGGGGATAGTAGAAGAGATAAAAGCTTCCCCAGCTGACCGCCGTGGTCAGCACGCCGAAAAACAGGTAAAGAAGCCCCTCCCGATGCTGTTCGTAAAAGGGATAGAATACGCGCAAAAGGGGCAGGCGCATCACGCGGTCAAAGATATTCGGCTTCTGTTCCATACGCATCCCCTTTCGTTTGATAGCCTATTGTACCATATCTTCGACAAAAAAGCAAGAGAGAGGGCAAAAAATGCCCTCTCTTCCGCATCAGGGATTGTATTGCATCATTTCATACAGCGCACAGGCCGCCTGCGCGCGGGTCAGGGGAGCGGATGCATCCATGCCACCGTCCTCGGCCGTGTCAAAAATGCCTGCCGCATACAGGGTGCCGATGGCATCCCGCGCCCAAACGGGAATGTCCGAGGAATCCGCAAAGGTCGGCAGAACGGCCGGGGTGTCAGCGCCCAGAATGTTGTTCATGATCACCGCCGCCTCAGCGCGCGTGATCGGCGCGTTCGGGTTGAAATACAGGCCCGTTCCGTTAAAAGACCCGTTCACGTAGCCGTACAGCTGGGCCGTTGCCACGTAGGAGCGCACCGTGGGCTTGATCTTGTCGTTATCGTCAAACCACGTGTCACTCATGCCGGCAGCAGGGGCTTTGTCTGCGCTTTTCATCGCCATCACGAGAAAATCCGCGCGGCTTACGCTACCTGTGGGATCAAAATACATATGATCCCCCTCAAGCGTTCCAAGCATGATGTTCTTTTCTGCCATCACAAGGGCGGCGTTGTGGGCGCGGTGTCCCTCCATATCCGCGTAGGTGAGGGTAGAATTTCGCTTGCTCACCGAGATCTCCACGGTTGTCGGACGGGAATAGTTGCCATAGCTGTCGCGCGCCACGTAGGTGAAGCTGTCACGCCCCGTCATGCCCGCCTGCGGCGTATAGCGGAATTCGCCGTCCCCCTCCTTGCCGAGAGAGAGAACCCCTTTTTCGGGGTAGGCGATCACCAGATAAGTGAGGGGATCTCCCTCGGGGTCGGCAGCCTTCATGCGTCCGTAAACGGCAATGTCCTTGGCTGTGGTCACAAAGAGATCGGCCTCTTTTACCGTTTCCGTCGTGGGGGCGTAGTTCACGCGGTCACATACGCGCAGGGTGCAGGTAAGGGCGGTCGTGCCGGCAGAGGAGTTGACGCAGAATTGGAAGCTCGTTCCCTCAAATCCCGCGCCCGCAGGGGTAAAGACCAACGCCCCAAGCTCCTTGCGGGAGAGCACCTGCCCCTTGGCCACGGGCTTATCCGAGAGCGTCAGGCAACCGTCCTTGGCAGGGGGCAGAGATAGAACGGTCACGTTTTGCAGACGGGAGATGCCAAGCGCCTGCTTAAAATCCACCTCGGAGAAGGTATAGGGATCGCCGCGCAGGGCGCTTTTGATCAGCGCCGCTTCCTCTGCCAGGCAATCCGCGCCGTAGCTGATCCGCGTGTAGGCTGTGATCGGGATTGCGGCAACCGTACCGACAAGAATGCATAGAACGAGAATACAGGAGATCTTTCGTTTCATGGGTTGGTTCCTTTCATGAATTTTTTTCGTTTACAGTATGCACCGCCTTTCCTTGATTTATACAAAAAGCCCAAGCGAAGCATCGCTTGGGCTTTCGTTATTTCTCTTGCCACGATTCTATCAGGGCAAGCTTTTCCTTGCGCGAGAGCTGCTTGATCTTCACCTCGCGGCTTTGCGCTTCACGTGCGGTTTCGTATTCCTCGTAATAGGAAAGCGTCACAGGCAGGCGGGCGCGCGTGTACTTTGCGCCCTTGCCGCTGTTATGCTTTTCCACGCGGGCAGGAAGATCGTTCGTCCAGCCCGTGTACAGCGTGCCGTCCGCGCAACTCAGAATGTAGACGTAGTTCATTCGGAGAGGGGAATATCGGCGGCTTTTTTCTTCTTGTTCGTCAGCCACTGATACAGGATAATGCCAACGATCAGCACGATACCGATGATGTCGGTGACCGTCTCGGGAATGATGAGAAGCAGACCTGTTACGATCAGCAATATACGCTCGATCCAGGAGGCCGGGCGCAGAACGTAGCCGACGAAGCCCGCCGAAAGGGCAAAGATGCCGAACAGCGAGGTTACAATGATCGGCAGGATCTGCAGGATGGGCAGCAGCTGATCGGGATTGTTCACGTCGATGATCAGCATGGCGGGGTTATAAGCCAGCATGTAGGGAACCACGAAAGCCGCGATCGCCAGCTTGGTGGCGGTAACACCCGTTTTCAGCGGATTGGACTTGGCGATGGCCGAGCCGGCATACGCAGCCAGCGCCACGGGGGGCGTGATGTCTGCCACGATGCCGAAATAGAACACGAACATGTGTGCCGCCAGCAGCGGAATACCCATCTTGATCAGGATGGGGGCTGTGATGGTCGCCATGATGATGTAGTTTGCCGTGGTCGGCACACCCATGCCAAGCACGATGCAGCAGAGCATCGTTAAGAACAGGGCAAGCAGGGTGGAGTTCTGCGCGATCGGCACGATCAGGGTGATCAGCGTCGAGCCAAGACCGGTAGCGGCCACAACGCCCGAGATGATACCCGCCATACCGCAGGCAACGGCCACGCCGATGGCACTGTTGGTGCCGCCCTTGAAGCCCTCGTATACGGTCTTGGGGGTCAGGGGTGCTTTTTTCGAGAAGACGGAGCAAGCGGCAGCTACGCCGATGGCGCAGAAGAGGGCAGTGCCCTTTTCAAGGAACAGGGCAAGGCCGAAATAGGCCGCAAGCGGAACGGCTACCAAAAGAAGGCTGATCAGGGCGATCTTGATGCGACCGCCATCGCGGGAGAAGAGATCTTCCACGAAATCCTCGTCCAGCAGGCTGACTGCGAGTGCCGCAAGAACCGCGTAGCAGGCAGACATGGCCGGAGTGTAGGTATTCATGCAGATCATCAGCACCACGATCGGGATCAAGAGATAGCCTTTTTTCAGCAGAAGTTTGAAGAAGTTCGGCAGGCTCTCCTTCGGTAAACCGCGCAGACCCAGACGCTTTGCCTCAAAGTGCACCATCATGAAGATGCCGGCAAAGTAGAGAACGGCAGGCAGGATGGCGGCAATGATGATCGTGGAGTACTTGATACCCGTGATCTGTGCCATCAAAAATGCGGCCGCGCCCATGATGGGAGGCATGATCTGACCGCCCGTGGAGGCGGCTGCCTCAACGGCTGCGGCAAATTCGGGGCGGTAGCCCGTGCGCTTCATGGTCGGGATGGTCACAGCTCCCGAGCCAACGGTGTTTGCCACCGAAGAGCCGGAATACATACCCTCAAGAGCCGAGGAGATGACGGCAACCTTGGCAGGGCCGCCCGCCTGTGCACCGGCGATCGAGTTGGCAAGGTCCACAAAGAACGTGCCGATGCCCGTCTTTTCAAGGAACGAGCCAAAGACGATAAAAATAATGATGAAGCTGCTGCAAACCGAAACCGGGGTAGAGAATACGCCGTTGTTGAGGTTGTAGAACAGCTCGTAGATCAGCTTGTAAAATGCCGTGGATGGGTTGCGTACGTACAGGGCGTAGGCCGCATAGGCCACGAATGCACCTACCACGATGATCAGGGGAATGCCCGTGGAACGGCGGCAAAGCTCCACAAGAAGCAGAATGCCGAGGATACCGAAGATCACCTGCTCCGTGCCGATAAGGCCGCCCATGGGAATGATCTTGCTTTGTGCAAACACGTAATAGAGATAAACGGCAAGAGAGCCGAAGGCAAGGATAAAGTCATACCACGGAATGTAGTTGGTACGCGCGGCATCCTTCTTGCAGGCGGGGAATTTCAGGTAACCGACGAACAGAACAAGTCCCATGAACAGGGGAAGCTTGGTGTATTCGGTCTGACTCTTCATCAGAAGCGAGGAGGCCAGAATGTATACGGCGAAGGCTACCAGCAGGACGTTGTAGGCAACGCCCATCCAACCGCGCAGGTCGCGATTGGTGTTGTCCTTGTCCAGATCCTTTAAGATCTCTTCGGCACTCGGCACGCCTGCTTCTGCTTTTTTCTTTTTAAAAATCAACGTAAAGCTC
>JAZQWX010000055.1:0-11752 GCA_045632565.1 Eubacteriales bacterium
CATTTCGACGAACACGATTTGTTATCTCTTTCTGTTTGTAATAAGGGTTTGGGCTTAGCCCATTCTGCATTTGTCAGGACAAATGCGATGCTCGCACTTAGTGGCAGTTTCCAAATTCTCCGCTAAGAACATCAGCCTTTAAGCATTCGGTTGATTTTTATTTAGTTGGCGGAAGCGCGCTTGCGTGCCGCCTCTGCTTTCAAGCGGGTGGGGGTATCCAAGATCTGCTTGCGCAGACGGATGGATTTCGGGGTAACCTCGATCAGCTCATCCTCTGCGATATAGTCGATGGCCTCCTCCAGCGAGAAGATGATGGGGGGCGTGAGGATCAGCGCCTCGTCTGCACCCTTGGAGCGGATGGCGGTCAGGTGCTTCTTTTTGCACACGTTGACCGAGATATCCTCCTGCTTCGGGCATTCACCCACGATCATGCCCTCATACACGGGGGTCTGCACGCCAATGAACATCGCACCGCGATCCTGGGAGTTGAACAGGCCGTAGGAGGTAGCCTCACCTGCCTCGGACGCGATGAGCGAGCCCGTGTAGCGCGTGGTGACCTCGCCCTTGAAGAGCTGATATCCGTCGAAGAGGGTGTTCATGACGCCCTCGCCCTTGGTGTCGGTCATAAATTCACTGCGGTAGCCGAACAGGCATCGGGTGGGAATAACGTACTCGATCTTGGTGCGCGAGCCGACCTTGCCCATTTCGAGCAGCTCGCCCTTGCGCGAACCCAGCTTTTGTACCACAGCACCCACGGCCTCGTCGGGCACGTCGATGGATACGCGCTCCATCGGCTCATGCAGCTTGCCGTCAATGGTTTTGAAGAGCACACGCGGCATGGAGCAACAAAGCTCGTATCCCTCGCGGCGCATATTTTCAATGAGAATGGAGATGTGCATTTCACCGCGACCCGCTACGCGGAAGCAATCGGCGGTGTCACCGTCCTCGACACGCAGCGATACGTCCTTTAAGGTTTCCTTATAAAGACGCTCACGGATCTGACGGGTGGTGACGAATTTTCCTTCCTTACCCGCAAAGGGGCTGTCATTGACCGAGAAGGTCATTTCCATGGTCGGCTCGGACACCTTGACAAAGGGCAGCGGCTCAACGCAGTCAATGGCGGTCAGGGTATCGCCGATGGTGATGTCGGTCGCGCCAGAGAAGCATACGATGTCCCCCACCGTGGCGCTCTCTACCTGGCGTCTGCCAAGACCCTCAAACTGGGAAAGGGACACAATGCGGGTGCGCTTGGGCGCGCCCTCGGCATGATAGTTGGCGACCATGACGTCCTGATTCTGGCGGATCGAGCCGCGCTCTATGCGGCCGATACCGATACGGCCGACGTAATCGTTATAGTCGATAGAGGAAACGAGGAGCTGCAGCGGCTCGTTCTCCTCTCCCTCGGGAGCGGGAATGTATTCGAGAATGGTATCGAGCAGAGGACGCAGATCCGTGCCTGCCTCGTAGGGCGAGAGGGATGCCGTGCCCGCGCGACCGCAGCAGAAGAGCATGGGGGAATCAAGCTGCTCGTCGGTCGCATCGAGATCCATGAGCAGCTCAAGAACCTCTTCCTCCACCTCCTCGATGCGCGCATCGGGGCGGTCGATCTTGTTCACCACGACGATGATGCGGTGACCCATTTCCATGGCGCGTTGCAGAACGAAGCGTGTCTGGGGCATCGGGCCCTCGGCGGCGTCCACCAAGAGAATAACGCCGTTCACCATTTTGAGGATACGCTCTACCTCGCCGCTGAAGTCGGCGTGGCCGGGGGTGTCGATGACGTTGATCTTGACGCCGTTGTATTCAATGGCGGTATTTTTGGCAAGAATGGTAATGCCGCGCTCGCGTTCCAGGGCGTTAGAGTCCATTACGCGATCGGCGGTTTCCTGATTTTCATGGTACGCACCGCCCTGCTTCAGCATACCGTCTACCAGGGTAGTTTTACCGTGGTCAACGTGGGCGATGATGGCAATATTACGCAGATCTTCTCTCTTCACGGATTTTTCCTCTTTGATTTCAACAGATTTAACCTATACATTATATCATATAATCGACGAAATTCAACCGCATTTTCCGTTTTTTTCATCCACCGAGCAGAATTTTTTCAAGCTCGGTGACGGTTTTGGCAAAGATCCGTCCGCCCGCCGCCGCAATTTCCTCACGGTCACGGAAGCCCCAGAGCACCGAAATGCAGGGAATGCCTGCATTTTTCGCGGTCACGGCGTCCACCTCGGAATCCCCGATATAGACCGCGCCCTCGCGCGCTTCTTGAAGCTGCTCGAGCGCAAAGAAGATCCCGTCCGGCGCGGGCTTTTTCGCACGGTCGGGATGCTCGCCCACGGCGATCTCCACAAGGTCGCCGAAATAGCGGCGTGAAAGTGCCGTCACGGCGGCGTCGAATTTATTCGAAACCACCGCCACGCGCACGCCCGCCTCGCGCAGGTGCGTAAGCATATCCAAAATACCCGCATACGGGGCGGTCTTGTTTTGGCTGTTTCTTTCGTAATAGGCGCGGAAGGTGAAAAGCACCTCGTCAAAATCCGCCGTTCTTTCGCTGTTTGGCAGCGACCGCTCGATCAGGTTGGCGATGCCGTTGCCCACAAAGCGACGCACCTCGGCAAGCGTGCGCACGGGATAGTGAAATTCAGCAAGTGCATAATTGACGGCGTCCGCGAGGTCATCCAAGGTGTTGAGCAGCGTGCCGTCCAGGTCAAAAATCGCAGTTTGATACATGATCATTTCCTTCTTTCCGCTTTTATTGTATCACATTCGGGCGGCAAATAAAAGAGGAGATAAAAATTTTCTCCGCCCCCTTGACAAAAAAGAAAGGGCGTGCTACAATGATGGCAAGCCACAGAACTGAATATCGAGTCAGGGGTGCTTTATGCTGAGATGGGACAGTCCCAAACCCTTTAACCTGATACGGATAATGCCGTCGTAGGAAGAACTTGCCGCAAGCGCGCTGCGGGATAGATTTGCCACACGGAATTCGTTCGTGTGGCAATTTTTTATGAGGTGACGTCTATGAAACAATCCCGCATCCGCATTCTCACCGAATGCAGTATTCTCATCGCGCTTGGCACGGTGCTTTCTGTGCTGAAGCTGGTGGACATGCCCTACGGCGGATCTGTCACGCCGGCGGCTATGTTCCCCATCCTTGTATTTGCTTACCGCCACGGCATCAAATGGGGTCTTGGCGGCGCAACGGTCTATGCCGTTTTGCAGCAGCTGCTTGGCCTTGAAAACCTTTCCTATTTCACCACGTGGCAATCGGTGGTGGGCATTATCCTGCTGGACTACATTGTCGCTTACGTGGCAGTGGGCCTTGGCGGCATTTTCCGCCATTTGGAAAAGAACCAAAGCCTTGCCCTGTTTTACGGTGCCATCCTGGTTTCCGTGCTCCGTTACGTATGCCACGTGATCTCGGGTGCTATTTTGTGGGTTACCTGTGATTTCGCCATCCCGAACGGCGCAGAGGTCATTTACTCGATCGGCTACAACGCAACCTACATGCTGCCTGAGGCCATCATTTTGTGCACGGCAGCCCTGTATCTTGGCTCGGTGCTGGATTTCTCCCGTGCCGTTCCTGTACGCATCAAGGCACAGGCGATCGACCGCGCGGCGGTCGTCTGCCGCGCGCTTGGCAGTCTTCTTGCCGTATTCTCGGCTGTTTTTGCCGTGATCACGGTATCCCCCGCCTTCCAGGATCCCGAGAGCGGTGAATTTACCCTCTCTCTGCTTGGCGAGCTGAATTGGGCGGTCATTCTGCCCGTCTTTGGCGTGGCTGCTCTATCCTCCGCGGTTCTCTTCCTCGTTTCCCATCTGCGCGAAAAAAATAATCTCGCCTGTGGGAATTGACATTTTTCCCGATTGGGTGTATAATATCCGTGCAACCGGGCGGCGCAATCGCGCGATATCATGCCGAAAGGTCGTATCGTGAGGAAAGTCCGGGCTTCGTAGGGCAGGATAACGGATAACGTCCGCCGGGGGTGACCCCAGGGAAAGTGCAACAGAAATAAACCGCCGCGCAAGCGGTAAGGATGGAAAGGCGAGGTAAGAGCTCACCGGCCCGGCAGGCAACTGCAGGGCAAATGTAAACCCTATCCGAAGCAACACCGCATGTGGGAATGCCGAAAGGCATGCGGCTGCCCGCCGTGCTCCCACGGGTGGCAGGGACGAAAGTCCTGAACTGCCGAGAGATCGGCAGTGAAGATAGATGATTGCGGCTCACGCGCAAGCGTGTTCACAGAACCCGGCTTACAGGCGCGGTTGCAGGCGGCACTTCGGTGCCGCCTTTTTTCTGTAAACTTTTTTCGCGGGGGTTGCAAAACGCAAGCTTTTCCCATATAATAGAGTAGTACAGGTTTAGGAGTATTGCCGTGACCACCGATATTACCTTTTCGGGAAAACGCGTTTGCCTCTTGGGGCTGGGGGTTTCCAACCTGGCCTTGCTGGATTTTCTTTTGGATCGCGGTGCGTGTGTCACCGTGCGGGAGCAGACTGCCCTCCCCATTCCTGAACAAGCCCTTCGCGCACGCGGCGTGCGCCTTATATGCGGGAAGGAGTATCTTTCGGGCATAGACGAGGAGCTTTTGTTCCGCTCCCCCGGTATGCGTCCCGACCTGCCGTCCCTTGCCTCTGCGGTGTCGCGTGGAGCTCTTCTTTTATGTGAAAGCCAGCTGTTCTCTTACCTTTCCCCCGCCCGTTTTTTGGCGGTGACGGGCAGCGACGGCAAGACGACCACCACGGCGCTTACCGCCCATATTTTGACCCACGCGCGGCGCGATCGCGACACACGGGTCGCCCTTGGCGGCAATATCGGGTATCCCTTGATCACCGAGCTTGACCGCTTGCATGACCGAGATTTTGCCGTAGCGGAGCTATCCAGCTTTCAGCTGATGTCCCCCCACCGACCGCCTTTGCGCGCGGTGATCACCAATATCAGTGAAAACCACCTTAACTGGCATCATGGCATGCCCGAATACATAGACGCCAAAAGATCCATCCTTGGGGATGGCACGCACGCCGTCCTGAACGCGGAAAACGCCACCACCGCCTCGTTTGCGAGAGAGCGCGAGGATAAGACACTGTTTTCCTCTCGCCGCTCCCACTGCGAGCTTACAGAGGCGTTCGGCGCGTGCCATACCGTCACAGCGCAGGACGGCATGCTCGCCTATGACGGCGAGGGGCTCTTCTCTGCTGACATCATCCCCTTGCCCGGCAGGCACAATCTGGAGAACGTGATGGCGGCGGTAGCCCTTACCCTGCCATTTGTCGATCCCGCATCCCTTTCCTCGGCGGTTTCCTCCTTTTCGGGAGTGGCACACCGCCTGCAAACGGTGGCCACCGTAAATGGCGTGCGGTATATCGACAGCTCCATTGACTCCACCCCCACGCGCACGGCGGCAGCACTTTCCGCCCTCTCATGCGCCCCCATTCTGCTTTGCGGCGGTCGCGGCAAGGGACTTTCCTATCTGCCGCTTGCCCACGCGGCCTGCGGGCGGGTGGGCGCACTCCTGCTGTTCGGGGAGGCGCGTGAGGAGATCGCGCACGCGATGCGCGAGGCAGGACAGGAATTTTCTTCCTTTCCCACGATGCGTGAGGCGGTTTTGCATGCCAAGAAGATCGCACGCCCGGGAGATACCGTGCTCCTTTCCCCCGCCTGCACCAGCTTTGATGAATTTCGCAATTTTGAAGACCGCGGCGACGCGTTTTGCCGCTTGGTCAAGGAATAGAAAATACAAGGAGAATCCCCTATGAAAGCAACGAAGCATCCCCGTGCCACGGCACTTTGCCTTGCCATTCTGATGACCCTGCCGCTTCTTTTGTGCGCCTGCTCGGGCAGCACCGGAGCGGACGGCGTGTCTATCCCGAACGGCACGCAAAGTGCCGCCGCAGGCGAAGCAAGCTACTACATGTTCGTCCCCTCCGATTGGATCGTGGAGCGTTACGGAGAAACCACGATGGTGACCGTTTCGGCCTATTCCTCGGTGTCGATCAGCATGACCTCGTTTGCAAGCGACAAAACGCCCGAGGCATATTGGGAGGAATCCCGTGCGGATTTTGCGCGCGTGCTTTCCGACTTCCGTACCGAGACGACCGCGGACGAGCTGATGGATGACGCCCCCTGCAAGCGCTTCCGTTTCTTTGGCAAATATGAGGGGGGCACCGAATACGGCTTTATGCAGTGCATTGCCAAAAAGGGTGAGCGCCTGTACGTCTTGACCTTTACCGCCGCCATGACTGAATTTGCCGAATATGAAAAGAGCGTGGACGGCATCCTCTCCTACTTTAAGTTCAAGAAGAGCGACAGCCCTGCGGAAAAGCCGACCGAAATTACCGAGGGCGCACCCGAGGGCATGAAGCAGATCTCGCGTACTGACATTCACAGCTACCGTTTCTTTGTACCGATCTCCTGGGTCACGCTTCGTCAGGATGGATTGGTAGCCGCCTGCGTATCCGACACCGACCGCACCACCGTTTCAATCACGAGCAACTATCCCCCCAGCGGTGTCAGCAGCATCGCGGAATATTTTGCCTCTATGGAAAGCAAGCGGCAAAGCATGCTGGCCGATTACCGCCTGATCTCGGGCGGTGAAAAGGAGGACGAGGTAGAGATCGCGGGAACGAAGGGCGCGCGCTACGTGTACGAGGGCAAAAACGGCGGCATAGAGTACCGCATCACCCAGATCTTCTTTGTACGCGGCTCTAACATTTACACCTTGACCTACTCGGCAACGAAAGAGGCAAGCAGCACACATGCAGAGGCCTTTACCTCCATCTGCGCCGCCCTTAACTTTGGAGAATAAGCATGAAAGACATTTATCTGGACAACAGCGCCACCACCCCCCTGTGTGAGGCGGCGCGGGCACGTCTTCTTTCGGTATACGATGAATGCTGGGGCAACCCCTCCTCTTTGCACGCGCGCGGCAACGCGGCAGCGCGAGAGCTGAACACGGCGCGGGAGGCCGTAGCACGCGCACTCTCTGCCCGTGACGGACAGATCGTCTTTACGGGAAGCGGCAGCGAGGCCAACAATCTGGCCATCTTCGGCCGCGCGTACGCGAAGGAGCGTTACCGCCGCGGCGCGCGCATCATCACCACGCGCGGTGAGCACGCCTCGGTCGCCATGCCGCTCTCTCGCCTTGCCGCCGAGGGATATGAGATCGTGGAGATCGACACAAAAGACGGTGTGGTGGACATGGCGCAGTTGGAAGCCGTCCTGACAAAAAACACCGTTCTGGTAACGGCAATGGCCGTAAACAACGAAACAGGCGCACACTACGATATTGCCGCCATGGCTCGGCTCACGCACCGCCTGTGCCCCGATGCCATCTTCCACACCGATGCCACCCAAGCCTTTATGAAGGTTCCCGTATCCCCGAAGGACGGCGCCGACCTCATCACGGTCAGCGCGCATAAGATCGGCGGACCGAAGGGCTGCGGTGCACTGTGGATCAGCCCGGCGGTCATCAAGAATAAGGGGCTCTCTCCCCAGATCCTTGGCGGCGGACAGGAAAACGGCCTACGATCGGGCACGGAGAACGTGGCGTGCTGTGCCGCATTTGGCGCGGCCTGCGAGTTTGCCCGCGCGAATTTTGAGGAACACACCGCCACCCTGCGCGCACGGCAGGACTATCTGCTGGCCGCTTTTGCAGGTGATCCGACCCTCTCCGAGGTCAAGCTGAATTTGCCCGCGCGCCGCGCGCCGCATATCATCAGTCTGACCATGCCCTCGATCAAGAGCGAAACCATGCTGCATTTTCTCTCCTCCGAGGGGATCTACGTATCCAGCGGCTCTGCCTGCTCCTCGCACGGACGGCACGGTTCGCCCCCGCTGCTTGCCTTTGGGCTTTCGGAAAAGGAAGCCGACTGCACCATCCGCGTGAGTCTATCCCATCGCACGACCGAGGAGGAGCTTGACCTTTTCCTTGCTACGCTCAAAAAAGGCTTGTCCTCTCTTGTCCGTATGAAATAAACGCAAAAATGCCAAAGGGCTTGCCCTTTGGCACTTTTTATGGTATAATGAATGAAAAAATGAAAGGAGAGAGTAGCCGTGAAACAAAAAACGGGGCTTATCCGTTCCCAGCTGACTCTGTTCAAGCCTTTCCTCGCAAACTGCTCTCTATCCGTTACGCGGCGCGGACAGGACAAATTGGGAGAGCTGATGGCTGCCCCCCACCGCCCCGACGTGGTATATCGCATGTTCCGCATCGGCACGCTCCCTGCCTGCATGGTCCTGCCAAAGGATGAGGTGTCCGGCGGCGTGATCCTGTACCTGCACGGCGGCGGCTACACCTGCGGCAATCTTTCCTACGCCAAGGGCTTTGGCACGCGGCTGGCGGCCGAATGCGGCATGCGTGTGTTGTGCGTGGCCTACCGTCTTGCGCCCGAGCATCCCTATCCCGCCGCGCCGAACGTCGCGTTGGACGCCTACGGCTATCTCCTTGCAAACGGCTACGATCCGAGCCAGATCCTGCTTTGCGGCGAAAGCGCGGGTGGCGGTCTTGCCTACACGCTCTCTGCACGGATCAAGGAAAAGGGCTGGGCGCAGCCCGCAGGCATCATTGCCATTTCTCCTTGGACGGATCTTGCCGCCACGGGAAGATCCTACACGGACAACAAAAAAGCAGACCCCTCCATGACTGCCGAACGGCTTTCGTATTATGCCGACTGCTACGTATACGGCGGCCGCACCGAGGGCAAAAACGTATATCCGAACCGCAACGAGGACCACGAGGATGACCGCCGCCGCAAGAGCGAGCCGGGTATCTCCCCGCTGTACGGCGACCTTTCCCAAACGCCACCCTCTCTGATATTTGTGGGAAGCGACGAGATCATGCTGGACGATGCGCGCGCCATGCACGAGCGTCTTTGCGAAGCCGGCTGTGAAAGCGAGCTGATCGTGGGCCAGGGCATGTGGCACGGCTATCTGCTTTACAATCTTGCCGAAAACAAGGCGGAGTTCGATCGCATCCGTCGCTTTATCCGCTCGCACGTGCCGCATCAGCGCAAGCTGCGATGGATGACGCTGGATAACGCCGCCCTGATCTTTCCCGCCTCACGCACGCGCAACTGGAGCAATATGTTCCGCCTGTCGGCCACGATGCGTGAGGAGGTCGATCCCCATGTTCTGCAAAGCGCGCTGGACGTCACGGTGCGGCGCTTCCCCTCGATCGCGGTGCGCCTGCGCCGCGGCATGTTCTGGTATTTCTTGGAGCAGATCCCGCACGCCCCTGCCGTGATGGAGGAAAAGCCGTATCCCCTTTCCCGCATGCCGTTTGACGACGTGCGGCGCTGTGCCTTCCGCGTGATCCTGCACGGGCGGCGGATCGCGGTGGAATTTTTCCACGCGCTGACCGACGGCAATGGCGGACTGGTATTCCTCAAAACGCTCGTTGCGGAATATATTTACCAAAAATACGGCGTGCGCGTTCCCGTAGGGAACGGCGTGCTGGACCGTCTGGAGGAGCCACGCAAGGAGGAGCTGGAGGACAGCTTTCAGCGGTACGCAGGCCGCCACGCGGCCTCCCGTGCCGATACCGACTCCTTCCGCATTCTGGGGCGGCGAGAGGCAGACGGCTACAAGACCAACACCACCTTTATTCTGGACGCTGACGAGGTTCTTTCACGTGCCAAGGCGGAGGGCGTGACCGTAACCGCTTATCTGAGCGCCGCCCTGATCATGGCGGCGCATGCCGTGCAGCGCGAGCGAGTGAAAAACCCGCGCCGTTACAAGCGCGTGAAGGTGCTGGTGCCTGTGAATCTGCGTAAAATCTTCCCCTCGGAAACCGTGCGGAACTTTATCCTGTACGTCACCCCCGGCATCGACCCGCGCCTGGGCGAATACGAATTTTCCGAGGTGTGTCGGATCGTGCAACACCAAATGAAGCTGGGAATTACCGAGAAAAACATGGCCGCCATGATCGCCACCAACGTGGGAAACGAGCGCATGATGGCTGTGCGGGTCGTCCCGCTGTTTCTCAAGAACATGATCATGAAGGCCGTTTTTCTGGCGGTTGGCGAGCGCAAATCCTGCTTCAGCTTCTCCAACCTGGGGGCGGTGCAGATGCCGCAAGAATTCAGCGAACGGGTCGAGAGGCTGGATTTTGTTCTCAGCGCACAGGAAAGCTCCCCCTATAACACCTCGCTGATCACGTATAACGGAAAAATGTACCTGAACGTGATCCGCAACATGAAGGAGCCCGTATTTGAACGCGCACTTTACCGCGTTTTGCACGAGCTTGGCATTCGCACGGTGCTGGAGGGCAACGTGCGGGAAAAGGAGGATTAAATGTACTGTATCAAATGCGGCGCAGAGCTGTCCGACGGGCAAGCACTTTGCCCGCTTTGCAACACACGGGTCTATCATCCCGACATTCCGAACGAGCCCATCCACACCTATCCGAAGAAGGAATTTGCCTCCGAGCAGGTGAATAAAAAGGGCGTGATGCTCGTGTTGACCATCTTCTATCTCATTCCCTTGCTCCTGCCGATCCTGTTTGAGCTCTCCTTCCATCGACAGATCGATTGGTCGGGCTACGTGACGGGCAGTGTGATCCTGTTTTACCTGTTCTTTTTGCTTCCCATCTGGTTTGACCGCCCAAGCCCCGCGATCTTTGTTCCCGTGGATTTTGCCGCGACGGGTCTGTTCCTTTTCTACGTTAATTTCGCCACAGGCGGCACGTGGTTCTTTTCCTTTGCTCTGCCGCTGACGGCGGTTTTGGGGCTGATCGTCAGTGCCGCGGCTGTTCTTCTCTATTATCTGCATCACGGCAGACTGTACGTGGTGGGTGGCATGCTGATCGCCCTTGGTGTGTACAGCTCGATGATCGAGCTGCTCATCGGCTACGCCTTTCAACTGTCCTCTCCCGTGCGCTGGTCGCTTTTTGCGCTTGTACCCTTTGCGATATTGGGGCTTGCCCTGATCCTGTCGGCTATCGTACGCCCGATCCGCGATGCCCTGTACCGCATCTTTTTCATCGGACGCGGATAGGCCTGTGAAAATATTTGCATTTTAATGGGATTTTTCCCGTAACCTATTGAAAAATCCTGTACAATGTACTATAATGAACTTGTCAAAAATTTGGAAATGGAGAGTATAAAAATGGACATCAATCAGAAGATCTCCGAAATCGGCGTTGTGCCGGTCATCAAGCTCAGCAATCCCGAGCGTGATGCCGCACCCCTTGCCAAGGCTCTGTGCGCGGGCGGCGTTCCTGTAGCAGAGGTCACCTTCCGTGCCGCCGGCGCGGATACGGCAATCCGCCTGATGAAGGAGGCTTGCCCCGACATGCTGGTAGGTGCCGGCACCGTTCTGACCCGTGAGCACGTAGACAAGGCATATGCCGCCGGTGCGACCTTTATCGTCACCCCCGGCTTTGATCCCGATCTGGTTGCTTACTGCCAGGAAAAGGGCCTTGCAATCTACCCCGGCTGTACCACCCCCACGGACTATCACGCAGCCCTGAAATTCGGCCTGAAGGTGCTGAAGTTCTTCCCTGCCGAGCAGTCCGGAGGCCTTGCCAAGATCAAGGCTATGAGCGCACCCTTCCCCATGTTTAAGGTCATGCCCACCGGCGGCATTTCCCTCAAGAACCTCAAAGAGTACATCTCCGCTCCCGTGATCTGTGCCTGCGGCGGCTCTTACATGGTAACCGCTGACCTGATTGAGAACGGCAAGTGGGATGAGATCACCGATCTTTGCAAACAATCTGTTGACATCGTAAAGGAGGCCCGCAATGGCTAAAAT
>JAZQWX010000056.1:0-9383 GCA_045632565.1 Eubacteriales bacterium
TTTTTCGGTTTTTTACAAAAAAGCCGCCCCGGGGGTCGCGGGCGCGCTTGGCTTTTCTTTGGTGGCTTATCTCTTGACCTCTTCCATCACGAAGGCCTCGAGGATATCGCCTTCCTTGATGTCGTTGAACTTTTCAAGTCCGACACCGCACTCGTAGCCGGCGGCTACCTCCTTGGCATCGTCCTTGAAGCGCTTGAGCGAGGAGATCTCGTCCTCGAAGATCACGATACCGTCGCGTACCACGCGGATCTTGGCGTGGCGGGCGATCTTACCGTCCTGTACGTAGGAGCCGGCGATCGTGCCCACGTTCGGTACGTGGATGGTCTGGCGGACCTCGGCGTGGCCGAGCAGCACTTCCTTGAACTCGGGAGCAAGCATGCCCTTCATAGCGGCCTCGATCTCTTCAATGCACTCGTAGATGATGCGGTAGGTGCGGATCTCAACGCCCTGACGCTCGGCGCTGTCCAAGGCACCCTTGTCGGGGCGGACGGCAAAACCGACGATGATGGCGTTGGAGGCGGCGGCGAGCATAACGTCACCCTCGGTGATGCCGCCGACGGCCTTGTGGATCACGTTGACGCGCACCTCGTCGCAGGAGAGCTTCAGAAGTGCTGCGCGAACGGCCTCGGCAGAGCCGTCTACGTCTGCCTTCACGATGATGTTCAGATCCTTCACGCCCTCGCTCATCTGGGTAAACAGATCGTCAAGCGACATGCGGGCGTTGGCCTTGAACTCCTCTTGCTTGGCGGTTTCGCGGCGCTGCTCGGCAAGCGAGCGAGCCATCTTTTCGTCCTCGACCGCGTTGAACTCGTCACCTGCGTTCGGAACCTCGGCAAGACCCGTGATCTCCACAGGCACGCTCGGGCCTGCTTCCTTGACGACCTTGCCCTTATCGTTGATCATGGCGCGCACGCGGCCGACGGCCGTGCCGGCGATCACGATGTCGCCCGTGCGGAGCGTACCGTTCTGTACCAGCACCGTGGCAACAGGGCCGCGGCCCTTATCCAGCTTGGCCTCCAGCACCACGCCCTTGGCGCGGCGATCGGGGTTGGCCTTCAGCTCCTTGACCTCGGCAACCAGCAGAACGCTTTCGAGCAGCTTGTCGATGCCCATGCCGGTCATGGCGGAAACGGGAACGCAGATCACGTCGCCACCCCATTCCTCGGGAACGAGGTCATACTGCGTCAGGGCAGAGATGACCGCATCGGGGTTGGCGTGGGGCTTATCCATTTTGTTGATGGCGACCACGATGTCAATGCCGGCGGCCTTGGCGTGGTTGATCGCCTCCACCGTCTGGGGCATGATGCCGTCGTCGGCCGCGACCACCAGGATCGCAATATCGGTTGCCTGTGCACCGCGGGCACGCATGGCGGTAAACGCTTCGTGGCCGGGAGTATCCAGGAAGGTCAGGGGCTTGCCGTCCAGATTGACGCGGTAAGCACCGATGGCCTGTGTGATGCCGCCTGCCTCACCCTTGGTCACGCTGGTGTGGCGGATCGCGTCAAGCAGAGAGGTCTTACCGTGGTCAACGTGACCCATCACGCACACAACGGGTGCGCGCTCGATGAGGCTGTCCTCTGGATCGGCCGTTTCGTCAAACAGACGCTCCTCAATGCTGACCACAACCTCCTTTTCCACCTTCACGCCAAACTCGTCGGCGATCAGGAAGGCGGTGTCAAAGTCGATCTCCTGGTTCACGGTGGCCATGATGCCCTGCATCATCAGCTTCTTCACGACCTCACCCGAGGTCTTCTTCATACGGGAGGCCAGCTCGCCTACCGAGATCATATCGGGAATGGTGATCTCCAGCTGCTTTTTCTTGGCCAGCATCTCCTGCTGACGGCGCAGCTTCTCCTGTGCCATGCGGTCCTTTTCACGGCCCTTGTTGTAGTTGTTGCGGTTGTCCTGCTTCTTCAGCTTCTGACGCTCGCCGCGCAGATCTGCCGCGCCGGGGATGAAGTTGTTGAGGCGATCGTCGTATTTGGACAGATCCACGTTCGTGGTACGGGTGTCCACCACGCGGGTCTTCGGCTGCTTGGCGACCACGACCTCCACGTTCTCGGAGGAAACGGGGGTGGTGGGGATGATGGTCTTGAAGGACTGACGCTCCTTCTTCTGCTGCTCCTTCTTGGGGGCAGGTGCGGCGGCCTGCTGCTGTGCGGGCTTCTGCTCGGCGGCGCGCTTTTGTCTGTCAAGCGCGGGGGTAGAAGCGGGCGCGGCAGGGGCTGCGGGCTTCTGCGCTGCCGGCTGTGCGGGACGGGCTTGCTGCTGTGCCTGCGCGGGGCGTGTGCCCTGCTGCTGCGCGGGACGAGCCGGCTGCTGTGCAGGTCTTTGTTCATTCGGGCGGGCAGGACGCTGACCCTCGGGACGCGCCTCGGGACGGGCAGGCTGCTGGGGCTTCGGCGCGGGAGCGGCCGGCTTTGCCTCGGCCTGCGGCGCGGGCTTCGGCGCTTCCTGCTTGGGAGCCTCTGCCTTCGGCGCTTCTGCTGCCTTCGGCGGCTCGGGCTTCTTTTCTTCCTTCGGCTTGGGCATGATGATCTTGGCCGTGCCGCTTACGTATTCGTTAAGATTTTCGAGCTGATATGCCTCGGTCAGGCGGTCAAAGAGGATCTCCAGCTCAATCCCCTCGGCCGAGCTGCCGGTCTTCTTGTCGATTCCGCACGCCTTGAGCGTGTCAAGAATGTCCTTTGCGGGGAGGGAAAGATCCTTTGAAAGCTGTGCGATCTTTTCTTTCTTTTGTGTCATATCGTATTTCCACGTCTTTCGCTCGGCGAAAGATTCCTTTCCTGTCAGTTTGTTGCGAGTGCCTTTTTCGCGGGGGAAAGCTTTTTCTTCATGGCATCTGCAAAGCCCTCGTCGGTCACGGCAACGGCGGCTATCGCGCCCGTTTTGCCGATGGCGTGGCCAAGCTCCTCTGCCGAGATCGGCAGGGAAATGGCTTCTACACCGTAAAACTCGCTTTTGCAGACGATCTTTTTTTGTGAGGCGGCCGAAGCACCCTCGGCATACAGCACAAGGGGCGGCTTTTTATCCTCAGCCATGGCGGCACACACCATCGGCGTGCCCGCGATCACGCGGCCTGCGCGCTTGGCAAGGCCGAGGAAGCCGAGAAATCGGCGCATGTCCTCTTGTTGCTCACGTGCCACTTTGTGTCAGCTCTCCTTCCAGAGAAAGATACACTTCATCGGGAATGGGGCATTCGAGATTGCTCTCCAGCCGACGCGCCTTGCGTGCCTTTTTCAGGCAGGCGGCGTTTTTGCACAGATAGGCGCCGCGGCCGGGCTTCTTTCCCGTAAAATCCAAGGAGATCTCGCCCTCGGGGGAACGAACCACGCGTACCAGTGCGGGCTTTTCAAAGCGTTCGCCGCAGCCGGTGCACCGTCGCTGGGGGATTTTTTTCCTGCTCTCCATGGTATTCCTCCCGGGTTATGCCTTAATATCGATCTTGCAGCCGGTCAGGCGTGCGGCAAGACGGGCGTTCTGGCCCTCCTTACCGATGGCAAGCGAAAGCTGGTCGGGTGCTACGCGCACGCGGCAGGAGCGTTCGCCGTCCTCCTCCACCGAAATGACCTTGGCAGGGGAAAGGGCTTCACCGACGAATTTGGTGATGTCCTCGCTGTATTGGATGATGTCGATCTTCTCGCCACCCAGCTCGGCAAGGATCGCCTCGATACGCGCACCGCGGTTACCGATGCACGCGCCGATGGCGTCTACGTTCTCATCGCGGGAGTACACGGCCAGCTTGGTACGCGAGCCTGCCTCACGGGCAACGCCCTTGATGATGACCGTGCCGTCCTGAATTTCGGGGATCTCCAGCTCAAAGAGGCGCTTGACAAGACCGGGATGCACGCGGGAAAGCGTGACCAGCGGGCCGTAAGCCTCGCTTCTGACCTCGGAAATGTAGACCTTGATGCGGTCGCCCACGCGGAAGCGCTCACCGGGGATCTGCTCGGCACGGGTCAGCACGGCACGGCTTGTGCCGGTGTCGAGAATGACGCTGCCGTCGGTATCGTCGATCTTGTCGACCAGCGCGGTGACGATCTCTTCCTTCTTGTTCTCGTATTCGCGGATGGCGATGCTGCGCTCCGCTTCGCGGATGCCCTGAATGATGACCTGCTTGGCGGCCTGTGCGGACAGGCGGCGGAATGCCTTGGTGTCCAGCTCGATCTCCATCACCGTGCCGATCTTGGTCGAGCGTGCCTTGCACTTGCGGCTCTTGTCGGCCTTGATGGCAAGGGCCTCCTCCTGCGTAACCTCACAGGTAGGATCGGTGACCTCAGCCACGATGGTGAGCAGCTGATAGACCTTCATATCCTTTTTGTTCGGGTCGAGTACGATCTTGACGTTATCGGTGCCGCCCAATTCCTTACGGAAGGCGCTGGTCAAGGCGGCGGTAACCTTCTCCATCATGTACTCCTTCGGGATGCCCTTCTCTTTTTCGAGAAGGTCGAGGGCGTTAAAAAATTCGGTATTCATGTTGGCTTTGTCCTGCGGGCTTTCCCGCTTTTCCTTTCGTTGTTCTCATTTTTAGTCGTGGTAGGTGGTATTCATGAGAGAAATGGCCTCACGCGGCAGCGTGACCTCGCCCTCTCCCGTTTGCAGGGTGACTTTGCCGTCCGCGTAGTCGGACAGGATGCCCACAAAGGACTTTTTGCCGTTCTGCGGGGCAAAGGTGCGCGCCTCGATCTCCTCGCCCATACAAAAGGCGATGTGCGCGTCGGTACGGATCACACGCTCGATACCGGGGGAGGAAACCTCTAACTGATAGGAAACGTCGATCGGGTCTGCCTCGTCAAGCAGGGGATCGATGGTGCGGTGCACCCTCTCACAATCCTCAATGGTAATGCCGTCGTCGCTGTCGATGGTGATGGTCAGGGTGGGGTCAGCTCCTACCTTGCGGAATTCCACGTCCCACAGGCGGTAACCAAGCTCCTCTACCACGGGGGTAAGAAGCGCCTCGACCACGCCGGCCACGTTTTGCTTTTTCACGCGTGTGCCTCCTTTTTTGCTTGTGCTCTACAATAAAAGGAAGAGAGAACCGTCGTCCTCTCTTCATCCTTTATCATAATTCTATGTGTATTATACCATCATTTTCACGGATTGCAACCCCTTTTGCGAAAAAAATCACAATTTTTTCACCATAACCTTGACAAAATGCGCCCGCACCGCTATAATAAAGGTTGAAAATCAAGAAAAACGGTGACGAAGAGAGTAGCGCAGGGCAAAAAGGAAAGCGAGTCGGGTTGGTGTGAGCCGATACGGAGTAGCCCTGATGTGAAGATCACTTCCGAGTTGCCGCCCCGAATAGAGTAAGGGCGTGCCGCACTCCCCGCGTGAGAGGGAAGCGTATGGTTGTACGCGGAACAGGTGGTATAGCAAGGCGCGCCTTGTCCTGTTTTCGGGACGGGCGTTTTTTGATTGTAAAGGAGAAAGACATGTACGAAAAGGTTTCAGGCTCGCTGAATTTTACCGAGCGCGAGAAGCGCATTGAGAAATTCTGGGCGGAAAATCACATCTTCGAAAAGACGGTGGAGGAATGTAAGGGTCGCCCGACCTATACCTTCTATGACGGACCTCCCACCGCCAACGGCAAGCCCCATATCGGCCACGTGCTCACGCGCGTCATTAAGGATATGGTGCCGCGCTATCGCACCATGAAGGGCTGTGAGGTGCTGCGCAAGGCGGGCTGGGACACCCACGGTCTGCCCGTCGAGCTGGAGGTGGAAAAGAAGCTCGGCCTTGACGGTAAGGAGCAGGTAGAGGCCTATGGCCTTGCCCCCTTCATCGATGAGTGCAAGGAAAGCGTTTGGAAATATAAGGGCATGTGGGAGCAGTTTTCCTCCCGCGTGGGCTTCTGGCTGGATATGGACGATCCCTACGTCACCTATCACAACGATTATATCGAGTCCGAGTGGTGGGCTTTGCGCCAGATCTGGGACAAGGGACTGCTCTATAAGGGCTTTAAGATCGTGCCCTACTGTCCCCGCTGCGGTACGCCCCTGTCCTCTCACGAGGTAGCGCAGGGATATAAGACCGTCAAGGAGCGCTCTGCCGTCGTTCGCTTCCGCGTGGTAGGAGAGGATGCCCATTTCCTCGCCTGGACCACCACCCCTTGGACGCTGCCGTCCAACGTGGCGCTTTGCGTGAACCCCGACGTGACCTACGTGAAGGTCAAGGCCGCTGACGGCTATACCTATTATCTTGCCGAGGCACTCTGCGACACGGTGCTTGGCAACCTTTCCAAGGACGATCAGCCCGCCTACGAGGTGCTGGAGAAATTCGCAGGCCGCGATCTGGAGGGCAAGGCTTACGAGCCGCTGTTTGCCTGCGCGGGCGAGGCCGCCGCAAAGCAGGGCAAGCGTGCCCATTTTGTAACCGTAGACAACTACGTTACCACCTCGGACGGTACGGGTATCGTGCATATTGCCCCCGCCTTCGGTGAGGATGACTCCCGCATCGGCCGTAACTACGATCTGCCCTTCGTGCAGTTCGTGGACGCCAAGGGTGAGCTGACCGCCGAAACCCCCTACGCGGGCGTGTTCGTCAAGAAGGCAGACCCCATGGTGCTGGTCGATCTCGATAAAGAGGGCAAGCTGTTCGCTGCCCCCAACTTCGAGCATGATTATCCGCATTGCTGGCGCTGCAACACCCCCTTGATCTACTACGCGCGTGATTCTTGGTTCATCCGCATGACCGCGGTGAAGGACAATCTGATCCGCAATAACAATACCGTAGATTGGCATCCCGAATCGATTGGTAAGGGACGCTTCGGCGACTGGCTGGAGAACATTCAGGACTGGGGCGTGAGCCGTAACCGCTATTGGGGTACGCCGCTGAACATCTGGGAATGCTCCTGCGGTCACCGCCACTCGATCGGCTCGATCGCCGAGCTGCGTGAGAAGTCGAAGAACTGCCCCGCCGATATCGAGCTTCACCGCCCCTACATCGACGAGGTGACCATTACCTGCGACAAGTGCGGCGGCGAGATGCGCCGCGTTCCCGAGGTCATCGACTGCTGGTTCGACTCGGGCGCGATGCCCTTTGCCCAGTGGCACTACCCCTTTGAAAACAAAGAGAAGTTCGAGCGCAATTTCCCCGCCGACTTCATCTCCGAGGGCGTTGACCAGACGCGCGGATGGTTCTATTCGCTCATGGCCATCTCTACCCTGATCTTCGACTGCTCGCCCTACAAGTCTGTCTTGGTGCTCGGTCACGTGCTGGATAAGGACGGCCAGAAGATGTCCAAGTCCAAGGGCAACGCGGTCGATCCGTTTGAGGCTCTTGAGGAATTCGGCGCGGATGCGATCCGTTGGTACTTCTACGCCAACTCCGCCCCCTGGCTGCCCAACCGTTTCTTCCGTGAGGCCGTGGTCGAGGGACAGCGCAAGTTCATGGGCACGCTCTGGAACACCTACGCCTTCTTTACCCTGTACGCCAACATCGACGGCTTTGATGCAGGTCAGTACAAGCTGGAATACGACGAGCTGTCGGTCATGGATAAATGGATGCTCTCCCGCCTGCACTCCACCGTGCGCGAGGTAGACGCCGACCTTGACGGCCTGAAGATCCCCGAGGCGGCCCGTGCGCTCGATTCCTTCGTGGATGAGATGAGTAACTGGTACGTGCGCCGCTCGCGTGAGCGCTTCTGGGGCAAGGACATGACGCAGGATAAGATCAACGCCTACATGACGCTTTACACCTGCCTCGTTACCCTGTGCAAGACCGCCGCGCCCATGATCCCCTTCATGACCGAGGAGATCTATCAGAACCTCGTTCGCACAAGCGACAAGAACGCGCCCGAGAGCATTCACCTCTGCGCGTACCCCGTGGCGGACGAGAGCATGATCGACCGTGATCTGGAGGCGCACATGGACGAGGTGCTGCGCGTGGTGGCGCTCGGCCGTGCTTGCCGTAACGCCGCGTCGGTCAAGAACCGTCAGCCGATCGGCCGTATGTACGTCAAGGCAGAATTTGAGTTAGACAGCTTCTTCCGTGAGATCATCGAGGATGAGCTGAACGTCAAGGAGGTCGTGTTCTCGGATAGCGTGCGCGACTTCACCACCTACACCTTCAAGCCCAATCTCCGCACCGTCGGCCCGAAGTTCGGCAAGTATCTTGGCGGCATCCGCACGGCGCTTACCGAGCTGGATGGCAACGCAGCCATGGACGAGATCGAGGCAAGCGGCAAGCTGGCCCTGACCGTTTCGGGCGAGGTGCTTTCACTTGAGCGCGAGGATCTGCTTATTGAGATGACCAAGCAGGCAGGCTACGAGTCGCTTTCCGAGAACGGCGTGACCGTGGTGCTGGACACAAACCTCACCGAAGAGCTGATCGAGGAGGGCTTTGTGAACGAGATCGTGAGCAAGCTGCAGAACATGCGTAAGGACAGCGGCTTTGAGGTCACCGATCGTATCACCATCGGCGTGGCCGATAACGAGAAGATTGCGGACATTCTGCGCCGCAACGAGGCGACCGTTACCGCGGGAACGCTGGCCGTTGCCGTTACCTACGGCAAGGTTGCCGAGGGCGCGCGTGAGTGGAACCTCAACGGCGAAAAGGTTCGCCTCTCCGTTGAGAAGGTTTAAAAAAGAAAAAGCGGCAGGCAACTGCCGCTTTTTTGGAAAGGCGTTTTTGCGAGATCCCAAACGTGAATGCTCACGTTTGATCCTCCCTTTGGTCGGATTTCGACTGCGCCCGTCCCTGTCATTCTGAGCGCAGCGTAGCGGAGTCGAACTGCGAAGCAGCGCCGAGCAGCGCGAAGGCGGAATCCGGGGCGGGCTACGCTCAGGATGACACGCAAACAGGAAAGGTATTTGTGAGGAAAAAGTGATGATCGAAAAGGGAAAATACCGCCACTTCAAGGGTGGGGAATACGAGGTGCTGTTCATTGCGCACCACAGCGAAAACGGAGAGGACATGGTGGTCTACCGCGCTCTTTACGGAGAGGGTGAGGTGTGGGTACGCCCCGCCGCCATGTGGGACGAGGAGGTCGTGCTCGACGGCGTGACCTACCGCCGCTTTACCAAAATCGATTAACGCAATTCGGCAGACAGGGCCACCGCCCTGTCTGCTTTTTTGATAAGAAATGCGAGGTTGAGGAGCGTCATGGCTGCGAGTACGAGATCGGATACGTAAAAGACCGCATGCACCGAGCCGAGCGCGCCAAGCAGGATCGCGCCCGAAAAAAGCAGAAAAAAGGCTACCCGAGTGTTGCGACGGGGGCAAAGATAGGCGGCCGACACCTCGCCGTAATAGGCTTCGCACAGAACGGTAGCGTAGGCAAAGAGGAAGAGAAAAAGCGAGAGCAGCGGCCGCGCCGCCGCCCCAAAGACCGCCTCCAGCGACAGGCGCACGATCGCCATCGGGGCAAGCCCCGTCGGCAG
>JAZQWX010000057.1:0-18014 GCA_045632565.1 Eubacteriales bacterium
TAATAGGGGCGCACGTCCCACTTTTCAAGGAACGCCGCGCGCAGGTCGATCAGACGGCAGGAATACTCTCTTGCCAGCCGCGCAAGCAAGAGGGAATAGCGTTCGTGAAAACGGTAGATCTTATTCTTGTCCCCCAGCCACGAAAGGATGTTGTCCCGATTTAATTCCTCGCCCGCGAAAAAGTCGAAATACCTCTCCGACATAATGGGCGGCAGGGTGCAAAGCGTCACGCGCATGCCTGCGCCCCTTGCCATCGAGATCATTTCACGCACGTCCGCTTCGTAGGTGGCTAGCGGCGTTTTCGGCTGATGGTCGGCGGTCGGATCGGCACTGATGGCGCGCCAATCAAAATCGCTGTCGTTGCCGCCGAACTCGATAAAGGCCGCGTCCCCTCGCACGCCTGCGGCGAGGTCGGCCTGCATCATGGCAAGTCCGCCGCCCGCCGTCATGCCCATACGGGCGCGGTTGACGATCTCAAAGCCGCCCTCGCGCGCGACCAGCGCGGCTGCGGTTTCTTCCGCAATGCGGTAGCGGCGGCGCTCTTCGTCAAACACCACGCCGCGCGCCAGCGAATCACCCCATACGATCACTTTTTTAACGATGCTCATACTTTTCACCTATAAAAACCATATCATCTTGTTTTCAAAACTATGTTACCACAACCATACAATTATGTCAAGAGGTTTGGTGGAATAAATTTTAACATTTTTGTGAAGAGTTCTTGACTTATTTCGTGCGCCATGATACAATGAGTATATCCCAAGTAGGCGGAGGATACGCATGAAAAAGGAAAACAAATTCAAAAAACAGGCACAAGCCTTATCCGAGATCGCGCCCCCGCGTTTTGAGGAGCTGCCCGATCTTGGGTTATATATGGATCAGGTGACGGGGTATCTCAACCGCCATTTGGCGTCGCTTGCCCCTGCAGGGGAGGAAGCCCCGCTGACCCCCAGCATGATCAACAACTACGTCAAAAACGGGCATATCGACCGCCCGACGCAGAAAAAATACGGCCGCGAGCAGCTGTCTGCTTTGTATATGCTCTGCTCGCTCAAAAGCAACCTGTCCATTCCCGATGCGGCGGCGCTCGTTTGCTTTTTGTCCGAGGGACAGGGGGCACGTGCGGCCTACGATGGGTTTGTGGCGACGCAAAAGGCCGTAACGGACGAGGTGGCAGCTACGCTTGCCGCGCTCTCGGACGATCCGAGCGACAAGGAGGTCACTGCCCTCGCACATACGCTGATCCAGCGCGCCTGCGCGGAGAGACTGGCCGCCGAGGCGCTGATCGCCTATCTGACCGAAAAGAACGAAGCACGCCTGGCCCGCCAGCGTGAGCAGGAGGAAAAGGAGCGCGTGAGAAAGGAAGCCGCCGAGAAGGCCAAAAAGACCGCCGAGAAGGCTGAAAAAGCCGCGGCCAAGGCCGAAAAAGCGGCCGAAAAGGCCAAAAAGGCCGAACAAAAGGAGAAAGCATAAACCAAACAGGCGATGGGCCACAGCCCATCGCCTGTTTTTTGTTAAAAAACGGAAGCATCCGCTTATTTTGTTACTCATAAATCGCCACGGCGGGTGCATCATAATTCGTGAAAAATCTCGCCAAGGAAAGGATCTGCTACGGCAGATCGGGTTTTTTATATGAAAATGAAGCATTCAATCGCAGGGCGGCTGCTTGCCCTTGCGCTCGCCGTCCTTCTCTTCGCTTCCTGCGGGGTGATCTCGGCATCGGCCGCCTCGACGGACGATCTTGCCTTTGCACGCGGCGCGTTTGCGCTTTCGGTGGGGGCAAAAACGGATATCTCCTCCGTCAAGCTGATCCCGGGCGGCATGCCCTTTGGCATCCGCATGCAGACCGAGGGTGTGATGGTCGTGGGACTGACCGAGGTATCGGCAGGCGGACGCGCCTTATATCCCGCCAAGGAGGCGGGCGTGCGGCAAAAGGATATTCTGCTTGCCGTGAACGGTCGGACGGTGCAGAACGCCGAAGAGGCCACCGCCCTGATCGCCGCCTCGGGCGGTGCGAAGGTTGCCCTGACCGTCTTGCGGGGTGGGGAAAAGAAGGAGCTGACCGTTACCCCGAAAAAATCGGATAAGGACGGGCAATTCCGTTGCGGCATGTGGCTGCGCGACAGCGCGTCGGGCATCGGTACGGTCACCTTTATCGAGCCGCAAAGCGGCCTGTTCGGCGGTCTTGGACACGGTGTGTGTGACAGCGATACCGGGGCGCTGGTGCCCCTGTCACGCGGTAGCGTGCACGGCGTGAAGCTAAGCGGCGCGGTGCGCGGGGAAAGCGGCAAGCCGGGTGAGCTGCGCGGCAGCTTTACCGCCACGCACCTCGGCTCGGTGGTGGTGAACAGCGAATGCGGCGTGTTCGGCGTGCTGACCAATTGCCCCAAGACCGACCGTGCGCCCATGGCGGTTGCGCCGTCCTCGGAGGTGAAGGAGGGGGCGGCCACCATCCTTTGCACGCTGGACGGGGGCGGCATCTGTGAATACGCGGTCGAGATCTCGCATATCGACCACGCCTCCCGCCCCACCAAGTCCTTTACCGTGCACGTGACAGACCCCGCCCTGCTTGAAAAGACCGGCGGCATCGTGCAGGGCATGAGTGGCAGCCCGATCATCCAGAACGGCAAGCTGATCGGCGCGGTCACGCACGTCCTGATCGGTGATCCTACCACGGGCTACGGCATCTTTATTGAAAACATGCTCTCGCATATGAGCCTTCGCGCGGCGGCGTGAAAAAGGGCCCATCCACAGGATGGGCCCTTCGTTTTATGGCAGCTTGTTTTCCCTTGACGGCGGATACCCGAAAAACTTGACGTACGCCTTGTAAAAAGCGGAATAATCGTGATAACCGCAGGCGGTGTAGATCTTCGATAGCATGCAGTTTTCGCGGATCAGGCTTCGCCCATACAGCAGGCGTTTTTGGGTGATGTATTCATGCAGCGATATGCCCATTTCTTTTTTGAAGGTGTGGGTGAGGGAGGAAGCAGAGGAACACACGGCTCGGGAGAGCACCTCTACGCTCAGGTCGTCAGACAAGTGGCTCGTAATATAATCGATCAGATCGGCGACCGGCTTGCTGCTCATGTTTTCCACGGGCGTGGCACTCTGCTGCGTGTCCAGCTCTGCCAAGAGGACCAAGAGAAGGGAATAGGCATAAAAAGGCCGCTCCTCGCCTTTTTTCAGCGTATCCAAAAGCCTGCGGAGAAGAAAGGGAAGATCCCTGTCGGGCTGCTCGATAATGCGCATTCCCGATGTCAGAGAACGAAGAGGCATTTCTTGCAGGGCGGCATCGGGAATACCGATACGCATACGGAAAAAGCTTTCGCCTTCCTTTAATCTGAAAAAATGATAGGTTTCCCGTGGGATAAAAAGCAGCGTGCCGTGCGTCAGGCATTTGCTGCCGCCCTCACACAGAAAGGTGACACCGTCCCCCATATAGAGTATCAGCTCATGATAGGCATGCAGCTCTCGCTCTGTTATATGGGGATCGTTGCCCAAATAAAAGGATATGTTTCGGTAAGTAAATTGATTTTCAAAATATGTATTCATACCGGTATTATAGCATATGCTTTGCTGTTTTTGCAATAAAATATGCCTGTTTTTCTATTTTTATTTCCAAAAAATATGATATAATGATAAAAAAGAATGAAAAGGAGCAAAGATATGAGCGGAAATAACCCGATAGCCGCCGCCCTTTTGGCGCGCGCACAGGAAATTTCACCCGAAATCGTTGCCTTTCGGCGTGCTTTGCACGCCATGCCCGAGCTTCGCATGGACACCCCAAAAACCGAAGCATTTATCGTGAAAACGCTTCGGGAGATCGGGGTCACCGATATCCGCGCGGGCGTTGGCGGACACGGCGTGGTGGCGCTCATTAAGGGAGAGTTGCCCGGCCCGTGCCTTGCCATTCGCGCGGACTGCGACGGTCTGCCGATTGGGGAGGAAACCGGCCTGCCCTTTGCCTCCGAGAACGGCAATATGCACGCCTGCGGACACGACGCCCACACCGCCATCGCGCTTGGCGCGGCCAAGCTGCTGACGGAAAACAAAAGCCGCCTGCGCGGCACGGTGAAGCTCATCTTCCAGCCCTATGAGGAAGGGGACGGCGGCGCGAAGGCTATGATCGCGGATGGCGCGCTGGAAAGCCCGACGGTCGATGCGATCTTAGCGTTACATAATCACCCCACCGAATGCCCCGATTATCGGGCGGGGGACGTGCTGGTCACGCCCGAGCCGACCTCGGCAAACATTTTTGCCTACGAGGCGGTCTTTTACGGCACGCCCGCGCACGTTTGCCTGTCGAACGAGTCGGTCAATCCCGTGCACATGGCCTGCACGGCCGTTGCCGAGATCGCCGCGCTCCCGAACGGAGAGGGGAAGATCATCAACGCCGTACCCGTCATTCACGGCGGCGTGCGGAACAACGTGATCCCCGAGGTCTGCACGGTATGCGGCTCGATCCGTTCCTTTGATACTGCCCTGCATCAACAGACCGCTTCCCGCGTGAAGGAGATCCTGCATGCTACCGCCGAACGCTTTGGCGGACGCGTGGAGGTGAAGACCACCATTGACCTCATGGCCACCGAGATCGACCGCCCGCTGTACGATCGCTTCGTTTCGGTGCTTGCCGACCTGTTCCCCGAACGCGGCGGCGTGCCGATGAAGGAGCGGGAGATCATCGGAGAGGATTTTGCCCGCTTTGCCGCACGCGTTCCCGCCGTTTATTTTAAATTACATACTGCCCCGCATGGCAAAAGCTACCCCCTGCACCATCCAAAGTTTGACGTCAACGAGGACGTTCTTTGGTGCGGCAGCGTGGCGTTTGCGGGATTTGCCCTGCTTTGGCAGGAGAAAGAATAAGAGGAAGACATATGAAGGAATATCCGAACGGACTGCTGTTTGACGACGCTTTTCAAAAGGAGCTCAAAGACAAATTTTTCTATGCGGACGGCGATCCCGAGCACGGCGAGCGCCTGTTTTTCGACAACTCGGGCGGCTCGCTCCGTCTGAAAAAGGCCGTGGAGGCCAAGGCGGCGCTCGAAGCCTTCCCGGATTGCCCCGAGCGTATCCACGCGCGTTCCGTTTACTTGCGTTCTCTGGTGGATAACGGAACGAAGAAAATTCTTGAAATCATGTTCGGCGCAAAAAGCGGCGCGCTCATCACCGAGCTGACCGCGTCGCAGACCATGTTCCACATGGTTGGCCTGATCATGGAGAACATTCCCGGCAAAAACGCCGTGGTGTCTTCGATCGAGCATCCCTCTGCCTATGACGCGATCGAGTATTACTGCAACAAGACGGGCAAGGAGATGCGCGTTGTGCCCGCCAACCCAAAAACAGGCGGCATTGATCCCGAAGAGGTACTTGCCTGTGTGGATAAGGATACGTGTCTTCTCAGCATCATGTCTGCCTCGAATATTTCGGGCAACATCATGGATATGGAAGCCATCATCCGCGGCGCAAGAGCCATCAAGCCCGATCTGTACGTGATCTCGGATGCCGTTCAGCACGCACCCCATTGCAAAATGGACGTCGAGGCGCTGGGCGTGGATGGCATGAACTTCGCCCCCTACAAATTCTTCGGCGTGCGTGGCTGCGGCTTTGCCTACGTGTCCGACCGCGTGGCAGCGCTCCCGCACCATAAGCTGATCGCCAAGCCGCAGCAGGTGTTTGAGCTGGGCACTTGTGCCCCCGGCAACTTTGCCGCCACTATGGAAATTATCAAGTACGTATGCGAGATCGGTCGCCACTTCATCGGCGAGGCGGACGAAAAGACCCAGTATGACGAGGGTCTTCGCCGCATCCATCTGCAGGAGCGCGCCCTGCTGTACCGCATGCTGGAGGGTACGGAAGAAGTACCCGGCCTGCGCCATATCAAGGGCGTGAGGGTGTGCGTGGATACCGAGGATCTGACCGCGCGTGACCTCATCGCCGCCATCGCCATCGACGGCGTGGACTTCACCGAGTGCGTGGCCGAGTATCAGCGCCGCGGAGTGACGGTCTATGAGCGCGTCAATACCAGCATCTACTCCAAGCGCATCGTGGAATCGCTCGGGCTTACGGGCGCGATCCGCGTGTCCCCCATGCACTGCCACGGACGCGAGGATATCGACCGCTTCCTGCGTATCACCGCCGACATGGCAAAAATGTACGGCAACTGAAAAAAACCGCCACCCTGTGGGTGGCGGGTTTTTTAGTTATCCTCTTCCAAATCGGCGATCGCGTTGTTGTAAAGCAGGATGTCTGCTTGCAGCCAGTTGCTTGTAACACCGCTTATATACGGATCAAGCTTAAAAACTGTGCTTTCCTCATTAACAGTCCATACCTCAAGCGGGATATCTGCCGCCGCGCAAAGCAGGACGGCTTCTTTTGTTGCGTTTTGGTAAGCGCAATCGATGAATACTGAATTTTCGGGAGTTTGCAGGATGGTCGTCACCTTTTGTAGGGTGCTTTCCGTTATGGCCTCTACGACCAGACCGAGGCGCACATCGGGCATTTCTTGCCTTACGGCATCCAACAGGTCGGTGCGGAAGGATATGAAGGTAACGTTTTCCTTCATGCCGTACCGCCTGACCGTTTCGGTTGCCGATCGGATCTGCTCCTGCGTACCCGTTTTAAGTTCTATGTAAGGATGTAGTCCAAGCTGCTTGCAAAGCAACATAAATTCCGAAAGAGATGGAATTCGTTCTCCCTTGTACAGAGGATCAAACCAAATTCCGAAATCCAGCTCGCAAAGCTCGGCGTAGGTCATTTCACTGACCAAGCCCGTTCCGTTTGAGGTGCGGTCTACGCTCTTGTCGTGAAGCAACACGGCAACGCCGTCTGCCGTGAAGGAAACGTCGCACTCCACGTACATAAAGCCTTGCTGCTTTGCCGCACGGAATGCGGCAAGTGTATTTTCGGGTGCCTTTTCGGAAAGGCCGCGGTGAGCAATGCTTTTTATGTGCGCTCTGCCCGTTGGATAGTCGCTTTTTTCGGGAAGGGGCTCACTTGGTGGCGTGTTGTTTTCTTCGGTGGGCGTTTCATTGGGTGGTGCTGTGCCTTGCTCAGTAGGTGCAAGGGGTGTTCCGTCCTTCCCATCCGGCGAGTTTGGCAGTTTTGCCGTACAGGAGGTCAGGCACAGGAAAAGCAAGAGAAGGATGAGAAGGATGAGAGAATGTGCTCCTACGTGTTTTTTCATGAGTCGGCCTCCTTTTTGCTATGCTACTTTTATTATTCCAAAAAATACCGTCCTTGTCAATCCCCAAAAGAAAAAATTCCCCGCACGGTAGCCGTGCAGGGGCCTTTTTTATTCCATGCCAAGCAACCAAAGGGGAGAGACCTCCAGCACGCGGGCAAGCTCCCGCAGCTCGTAATCCGCGACAAAGCGCGTGCCGATCTCAATGCGCGAAATGCTGTCGCGCTCCAGAATAATGCCCGCCACCTGCAGCTTGGCTGCCAGCTCGCTTTGTGTCAGGTGCAGGCGGGCGCGTGCCTCGTGCACGCGGTCACCGCAAAGATTTTTTCGCCCCTCGTAATCGTAGATCTTCATACGTCCCCCAAATGTGCGAAAGATAAGAATTCTCTTGACAGATGCCGGTATTTTTCGTATAATCTTATCAAGAAGTTCTGTGTTAAAAATCAGAATTTACGTTTCTCGCAAGCAGCGCTTGACACGCGCAAGTGAGAAATTCTTTACCTTTTTTTCC
Organism: Eubacteriales bacterium; assembly: GCA_045632565.1. GTDB lineage: Bacteria > Bacillota > Clostridia > Oscillospirales > CAG-272 > UBA1740. The sequence continues at coordinate 7,692 of JAZQWX010000057.1, forward strand.
AACTGTGCTATGATGGTGACAGAGGGGAATTTTGACACAGCTCCCGAGAGTCATGCGATATAGATCGGAATTCTTCTTGAAAATATCACATTTTGGGGATAAAATTGTGTTAAAGATAAGAAATATGTAAAATTTCTTTTGCAATTTGTTGCCCTAGGGGAGGAAACGTATGAAAAACGCAAGAAAACTCTTTGCCGTATGCCTGTTTCTCTTTGGCGTGCTGCTGCTCTGCTCCTGCGGATGTGAGCACGCGTGGCAAACGGCTACCTGTACCACCCCCACGACCTGCACGCTGTGCGGGGAAACGGCAGGCGAGCCGCTTGGTCATCAGCAAACGGAGTCTGTCGTTCAGCAGGCCACCTGCGGTGAGAACGGATTAAAGACACTGACCTGCTCGATCTGCCATAACATACAGGCCGAGGCGATCCTCGCCACGGGCAATCATGCGTACGAGCAGACTGCGCATGAGGATGCCACCTGCCAAAAGGACGGCAAGACCGTTAGCACCTGCACGGTCTGCGGGGACGTATATGAAAAGGTTCTGCCCGCCACGGGCGTGCATGCCTATAACGAATCGCTTCAGAAAAAGGCTACCTGTGTAGAGGAGGGAACAAAGAGATTCACCTGCCGTATGTGCGGGGAATTCTACGAAGAAGCGATCCCCCTTTCGACAGAACACACCATCAGCGAGCGCGTGATCGCGCAGCCCTCCTGTAAGGAAGAGGGAAAAAAGACCTGCGCCTGTACGCTTTGCGGATATTCCTACGATGAGGTGATCCCGCGCCTGTCCACGCACAGCTATTCTTCCACGATTACAAGAACGGCTACCTGCTCGCTGTCCGGCATTGTAAAATATACCTGCTCGGTCTGCGGGGATTCCTACACGGATAACTACGCGCTTCCCACCTATTCGGGTGAGAGGATCTATGCCATGTACGGAAAATCCATCGGCGAGGTGCTTACCTACAACGCAAACGGCTCGCCGCTTGCACAGGGCACTTGCTTCGTATATGAAGAGGATGGACGTCTATTGACCAACTATCACGTGATCAAGGGTGCGGCCTCTGCCAAGGTGCGGCTGAACGGCGTTCCTTATCAGGTCACCAAGATCCTTGCCTACGACGTGGATACAGATCTGGCCGTTCTGAAGATCGATGCCATCGGACTTACCCCGCTGCCCCTTTGTCGGCAGTACCACGGGGCAGGGAAAAACGTGTTCGCGTTCGGTACGTCGCACGCCCTGCTCTCCAGCTTCGCGCGCGGCAAGATCACAGAGTCCCGCCATGAGATCGACGGCGTTTGCTACGTCAAGCACGATACCGTGCTGGCAGGCGGCGATTCGGGCGGCCCGCTGTTCAACGAATACGGCGAGGTGATCGGTATCAACACCATGACCACGCGCGGAACGGGCACGCCCAGCTATGCCCTCGCGATCGCCGAGCTCGACAGCCTCAGCTTTGGCCGCAGCTATGATTTTGCGGATCTGCCGCACGCAAACACCCCAAGCGATCCCACGCCCACACCCACACCTACGCCCACGCCCGATCCCAACTATCAGCCGAAGAACGGATACGGGATCCTTGTCAATTATATGATGCAGCAGGGGCAAGGCTCGCAGGTGCGCGTCAAGCAGTTTGTAAACTACACCGATGAAACGGGCACGATGAAGTTCACAGTGCTCTATCATCCGGACACGGGTGTGATCGATCTGATTCTGTCCTTCACGATGAAGGATACGGGATACAACATGACCGTCGCGCTGCATATCGACAATAACGGTGACGGGATGTACAAATGGGAATATTCGGATACCGAAGAAGCCTATATGTACGGCTTCCTTTCCCCCGATACCTATACCGTGGATACGCTTTTGCAACACACGGTCACCACGGTAACCGACCGGGATATGCTGATGTATTACCGCCAATTCGCCTCCTTGCTGATCTCGGAAGTGTGCAACGGTATCAATGCAACTTTTGCCTTCCTCGGCATCGATGCCCGTGATTTCGGCTTCCAATATTTCCCTCCCGTTGCTTCGGATGATCCCGTTGTTCCGGGGAATCCCGGAAATTCCGGAAATTCCGGAAATTCCGGAAATTCGGGGAATAATGAAAACAACACCGGTTCTCTCGGCCAGGTCAACAACGGCGTGCTTGAGGAGGTTTCTCCCGAAACCATGCAAGTTCCCGAGAATATGAAGTTTCTCGGAACCGGCAACGCCACGGAGGAAAAAAACGCAGACAACATCACGGCCACGGTGGTTCTGTACACCCTTGACGGCGACGTGGTGAATTGGAAGACCGAAAACGATCTCATTTACGTCATCACCAAGGGCAATAACCGATTGGTCGTCATCAACTCTGAAAATATGACGCCCATCTGTAACGTGCCCCTTGCCGGCGTTCCCGCAGAGATCAATTTTGAGGGGGATAAGATCTATATTTCCTTGCCCGATCTGTGCAAAATCGACGTGTTCTCAAAATCTGACTGCACCAAGCTGTCCTCGCTCCACTTTGAGCACGAGGTTGCTTCCTTCTGCTTTGACGGCGATTACATCTTCTATTCGGAGATGGATCAGCACTGCAAGGTGTTTCGGAAGAACCTTTCCACGGGCGAGACCAAAGAGGTGCGGACCGAAAACCGCTATTCCTTCATTTTTCCAAAGATTTATCTGAATAAGGAAGACAGGATCCTGTATATCGGAGAGTCGGGAAGCACGGGAAGTGCCCTGTATTACTTCGATGCCGACACGTTGGCTCTTAAAAGCGTGTTTGAGAAGAACGATTACGGCATTATGAATCACACGCGTGAGATATTCCACGTGGGCGACGAGATCTTCTGGGGCAACTACCGCCTGTCGGATACCAACGCCCGGGAATTGGTCGGTAGATACGGAACGGCAGATTACGGCAGCATGACCTTTGCTTCGGATGAATTGGTATCGACCTATGAAGGTCTTTTCCTGACCGACACCTACGAGTGCGTGATCGATTACTATGATGCAGACTTTGATTTTGAATACATTCTTGTTTCCGAATCCTATAACGTGTTCTTCAGAGCGCGCAGCGGCGATAAGAATATCATCATCGGCATCAACTTTGACCTGCAGGGTCTATAAGAACTCCAACAGACAATAACCGCCCCCTCTGCGTTCCTGCCATGTGGCAGGAACGCAGAGGGGGCGGTCGTTTTGTTATTTGGCATGCGTCACAGGCGAGCGACGCCAAAAGACGCGAAAATTTATCGCCGAGGGGCTTATTGGTTCGATCCCACTTAGGCTACGCGGTCAACGATCAAGGGAATAAGCAGTATTTGCAACAGAATGCCGGGGATCGCCTCCGTCACCGTGCCGGCTATAAAGGCAGAGAAGGTATACGCGCCGCCCGAAGCTCCCAGACATATGGCCATTGCCGCGCCGTAGAGCAGCCGTCCTGCGACCATGGCAATGAGGAGTGACACGTACAAAAACACGCGCCGCCGCGGAAAAAGCTTGTGGCACAGCCCTGCAATTGCGCCGTAGGCGGCAAGCTCGATCGCCATGCACACCGCCTTTGGGAAAAGGGGCGGCATGCCGAGCGTCAGCGAGCGGAAGATCGGCGCGATCGCGCCGACAGCGCCACCCCAAACAGGGCCGCACAAAAATCCGCAAAGCAAAACGGGCAGGTGCATGGGGCAAAGCATGGAGCCGATTTCGGGGATCTGCCCCGTTAAAAAAGGCAGCACGTAGGCAAGTGCCAGGAAAAAGGCCGACCACACCAGCTTTTGCAGGTTTCGTTTGCCTTTCATTTTTTCATCTCCTTGGTTACTTTATCATACAGCGTGGGGATGGTTACCTGATGGTCGCCGACGAAATGCCAGCCAAAGCCGCCGCGGCTGGTGGGACGGTTGACAATGTTCTTGCGCGGACGGTAATAATAGTTCGGATCTTCATACCCGATCTTGGAGCGGTAATCGCCAAGATCCACCAGATCAAAGTTTGCCGTGGTGATGTGGAAGGTTTCGTGTCCGAGATTGCGTGCGATCGAGAGTGCCTTCAAAAACACCTCTGCACCGATCACGGCCGAGCCGAAATTGAGGAACACGCCGCCCTCCAGGTCGGATACCGAGGCACAGATCTTTTTGAAATCCATGCCCGAGCAAGCACCGATCGTCGCCATATCGCAGGTGGGATGCTGATGAATGATATCCGTGCCGAGCGCGATATGATAGGTGGCGGGGATATTGTTTACGTATGCCTGATACAAAACGCAGTCCTCTCTGTTCGGGAAGCGCTCGGGGTGCTCTGCGATATATTTCCCAAGTGCCTCGCCGTAGCCGATGCCAAGTGAAGCCCCCTCGCGAAGCGCCTCGTTCATCCACGCGCCCGTTTGCTCCCACATGCCGAAGGAGCCGTCCTCGATCGCTGTCGGAACGTCCTCGCTGGTGCCGCCGAGATAGGCAAGCTCAAAGTCGTGGATGCTGCCTGCGCCGTTGGAGGCGATATGCGTGATCACGCCCTCCTTGATCAGCTCAATCAGGTAGCGAGAGAGGCGGTTTTTGATCACGTGAGCACCCATCGACCAGATCACGGGCCGGCCGTTTCTCCGAGCCGTTACGATCTTATCGATCAGGGTGTCAAAATCGGGATGCACGTACTCCTCGTGCGGTGTCACGCCGGGGGTCATCAGGTTGTCGATGGTCACGAGATTGCGCCGATTGGCGGCGTCATAGGTTCTGATCTCGGAAAAATCCAGATAGCGGCTTTTTCCGCTTCCGTAAATCTTACCTCTTGCACTCATACTTGTCCCTCCAAAAATTCAAAAATTTCCTGTTTGTTTTCAAAGCAGTCGCACAAAATATGCGCGCCTGCATCGGTGAGACGTTTGATCTTCACGTCATCAAAGCCCGAAAGCTCGCGCTCCTTGCCCGCGATGCCCAACGTGGCAGCGCCAAACTGTCTGCCAAGACGGATTTCCACAGGGCCGTCACCCACCACGAGAAGACCCTCTCCCTCGCCCATGCCGATCAGGCGGCGCAGGGTTGCTTCCTTGGAGCAGTCCTCGGAGCGGGGGAGTGCCCCTGCGATCTCGTCAAAGAAGGGCGCGATGCCGAGGATCTCTGCCTCGCGCTTTACGTCCGCATCATCCGTGCCCGAGGCGGCGTACAGGCGCACGCCCTTTGCCTTTAACGCGGCAAGAAATTCGCGGCTGCCCTTCATCAGAAATTTGTCAGTCTCGCCGTTTGCGGCGCGCTGGCGCCGCAGCTCTACCATTTTCAGCAGACGGCGGTTGTATTCTGCCTTGTAATCCCACGGGGAAAGCGGCTCGCGTCCCATGGCAGTCAGCTCCTCGCATATCCATTTCATCTGCAAAATGGTCTGAATTCCCGTGGATGCGCTGATGTAATCGCGCACGTGCCGGATCTCGTGCGTGGTGGGATGATCTCCATAAAGGATCTCCGTCATCAGCGGCTCCATCACGCCCTCCCAGCCGCAGCGCAGCGTGGAGATCGTGCCGTCAAAATCAAATACCGCCGTTTTAATTGGTGCTTTTTTACATTCATGCAATATGATCATATCGTTTACCCCTCAAAAAAATGTTCAATAGGAAGAGCTGCGGCGGCAATCGCACGTGCGCCGCATGGCAGGGAAGATGGCTCTACCCGTACCCGCCTGCCATTCTGTGTAAAGCAACGTGTGGCAAAGGCTTTTTCCATATGCTCAGCCACAAAGGCGTGTGCCGCGCTCAGCTTGCCTTCCAGCAAAATACGCTCGGGCTCTAACATATTGACAGCGCCGATGCAGGCAAGTGCAAGCGCCTCGGCCTGCCGTGAAAGCAGATCAAGGCAAAAGGAGTCCCCACGCTTTGCGCCCGCAAGCAGCTCTTGCCAGCTTAGCTCTCTGCCGCAGGATCTGGCATAGGAAAGGATAGCGGGGATAGAGGCATACAGCTCCGCGCACCCCCGATTGCCGCAGGAGCAAAGCGGGCCGTTTGCATCCATGGAAACGTGCCCGATCTCGCAGCCGTAGCCCTCAGGGGAGCCGAAGCGGTGTCCGTTGTAAATAAATCCTGCGCCAAGACCGTGGTCGGCGAGCAGGGAAAGAAAGCTCGCCCGCGCGCCCACGTAGCGCTTTTCGGCGATCGCCAAAGCGGCACTGTCCTTTTCAAGAAGAACGGGCAGAGAAAGTCGCTCCTCCAGCTCGCCAACCGAAAAGCCGTGCCAGACATCCATGCCGCGCGGCGTCAGCACGCAGCCGCGCGCCGTGTCCAAGGGGCCGGGCGCAACGACCCCTACGCCCAATATACGGCGGCAGGATGCTTGCTTTTTGACAAATTCACACAGCTTCTCGAGAACGTCCTTTTTGGAAAGATCTGCCGAAAAACATTGCTCTTCCACGCGATTCAGTGTAAAATCGGTGACCGAGATAGAAACGCCTTCACGGGAGATATCCACGCCAACGGAAAAATAGGCGTTCGGGTCAAGCTCCAACAGGATGGGATGCCGTCCCACCGTGGTGCGCGTGATCTTGCCCTCGCGCAAGAGCCCTTCCTCGATCAGCTCGTCCGCGATGCCTGTGATGGTCGCGCGTGTCAGCCCCGTCCTGCGGGCAAGCTCCGCGCGGGAAAGCGGTTCTTCTCGCAAAAGACGCAGCACCAGCATCGCGTTGGCTTGCTTCATGATCTGAAAAGCCGTCATCTTATACCCCTTTTTCGTTAAGTAGTGTCAGCAGCTCCTCGCGGCTCGCCGAGCCCGTCATGTTTAGCTTTTTCACGCAGATGGCCGAAGCCATAGCTCCTGTGATGCCGGCCTCGGCATCGCTTGCTCCTGCGGCAAGCGCCAGAGAGAAGGCGGAGAGGAAGCAGTCGCCCGCCCCCACCACGTCGATCGGCGGCTCGGTGGGAACGGCTTCTATGCGCGTGATCCTTTCACCGCGCAGGAAAAGGCTGCCGCGCTCGCCAAGTGTCAGGCAGATATCCGAGTCGGTTTTGGCAGCAAGTGCTTTTGCCGCCTCCTCGGCACGGTTGCCGTTGCTGTGGTGCTTGTCAAGGTACGCATCCTCCTGCCCCAGCGCGCGGGCACACTCGATCTCGTTGGGCTTTAGGATGCAGTGGCTGTACAGGCCGATGCGATAGCGGCTGTCCACTACCGTGAGAAGTCCGTTCTTCGCCAATTCGCACACACGTGCCCGCACGCGGTCGGTCACGCAGCCAAAGAGAAATTGGTCGCTGACGCATAAGAGGTCTGCGTCACGGCAGGCAAGCTCCAAATTGGCGATCAGTGCATCCTCGGCTTTGGGGTCAAGCGGCTCTGTGGCTTCAAAATCAAGGCGCGGATCCTCTACGTCCACGCCTGCGTAACCGCGGCGCATCGGCTTGCAGTAGGCGTTGGTCACACGCCCCGCCACGCTGACGAGAAGATCGGTCTTGATGCCGCGCTGTGCAAATACGTCGCGCAGGCAGTGTCCGCGCCAATCGTTGCCGATTACCCCCACGGGCGTTACGCGATCACAAAGGGTCGCCAGATTGACAAGGGCGTTACCGCCTGCCCCTGCAGACATACGCTCCTCCATTACCGGCAAGGGGAAATGCGGTGTTTCGCGCGACAGCTTGCTCTTCGTCATATCGGCAAACCAATAAATGTCCAAACACATATCGCCCAGCAGCACTGCGCGGCAATCCTTCATGCGGTCAAGCAGCAGTGAGAGGCGAGGGGCCGATAGGCCCTGTATGCTTTTTTTGTTCATATGTTGCATCCTTTTTTTGCTTTTTCTTTCACTATACCACGCCGAAAAACCGTTTGTCAAGGACTTTGTTAAAATAATTAACAAATAGGAAAAAAAAGAGAAAAGGATGGATAAAAGTGAAAGAAAGAGCCGCCCCTGCGTGGGGGCGGCTCTTTCTTAATATTTGTCTACGGGGAACAGGATCTTCAGCTGATTGACCTTGCTTTGGTAAGCGGCCTGCTGTGCCTGGCGGAGCAGCTCTGCCTCAATGCGGTCACGCACCTCGGAGAGGGGCGTGGGCTCGCCGACCTTTTTGCCGATCAGAAGGATCAGGTGATAACCGAACTGCGTCTTGACGGGGGCGGAAATTTCGCCAACCTCCATCGCAAAGGCAGCCTGCTCGAATTCGGGCACCATCTGACCGCGGCCGAAGTCGCCCAGGTTGCCGCCCTGCTCCTTCGAGGGGCAGGAGCTGTACTTCTTCGCGGCTTCCTCAAAGGCAAGGCCGCCCTTGATCTCATCGAGAATGCGAAGTGCCTCTTCCTCGGTCTCCACCAGAATGTGGCTGGCGTTCACGGTGTCGCCGCCGCCCATCTTGTCCTTGTTTGCTTCGTAGAAGGCCACGATCTCCTCTTCCTTCACGCGCGCGCCGGAGATGGCCTTTTCGATCGCGTAATTGACAAGCAGGGATTCCTTTGCCTGCTTCAGCTGTGCCTTGAAGGCGGCCTCGGCCTCAAACAGGTTTCTCTGTGCCTCCATCAGAAAGAGCTTGCGGTTGATCAGCTCCTCAAGAATAGCGGCTTTTCCTTCGGGGCTGCGGTAAGCGTCCCCACGCGGGCCAAGGGCGGAAAGAAACTGCTCCACCTCTGCCTCGGTAATGCTTTGGCCGCCAACGGCGGCAAGAATTTTTGCGTCCATGATGTGATCCTTTCGGGTATTTTTTTGTTACAAGTATAGCACAGGAAAGGAAAAAAGGCAAGGCATGGCGCAAAAAAAGAACAATCCTGCGAAAAATGTTACAAAAAATAACGAAAAAGATGCGAGAAAACTTGTCATTTTCTTACAATTGTGGTAAAATATAAAGTAACGAGAAAAAGGAAGGAGTACCGCCGTGAAAAAATTCGATCCCGCCGTGCGCGCCCAGCTGTTGTACGTGGCAGCCGCTACGCTGATCCTGTCCGTTCTGCTGCAGGCGGTCTTCCTTGTCATCGGATATTGGGATTATACCGTGCTGCTTGGCAACCTGTATGGCATGGCTGTTGCCATTCTGAACTTTTTCCTCTTGGCACTTACCGTTATGCGTGCGGTGGAAAAAGAGGAAAAGCAGGCCGGGCAGATGCTCCGCGCCTCACAGGCGGGACGCCTGTTTTTGCAGTTCGTGCTCGCTCTTGTCGGCGCGCTTGTCCCCGTGTTCCATACCGTTGCCGTGTTGATTCCGTTTTTGTTCCCGCGCGTGGCGATCTCGTTGTATCCTTTGGTACTGCGCCGCGCCGCCAAAAGAAAAGAGGGAAAGGAGGAGGATGAGAATGCCTAAAAGAAGCCGTTCGTTTATTGCGCTGGACGTGCTGTATATCGCCATGATGATCCTGCCCATCCTCTCGGTCATGATCTTAAAGATCCTGACCTATCTGCCAAGCGAGGGCATTACCATCTCGGGTGCGCGCATTTTCTTTACGCTGCCCCTGCCGCTTGGGGGACTGCCGATCACCGAATCGCAGGTCCACTCCGCCGCGGTGATGATCTCGCTCTTCTTTTTGTGTCTTTACCTCACGCACGGCCTTGCCGAAAAGCCGAACACCCGCCGCCAGCTGGTGGCCGAGTGGATCGTGGAAAAGGCGGACGGGCTTGTGCGGGATAACATGGGCGAGCGATTTATGGGATTTGTTCCCTTTATCATGACCATTCTGGGCATTTCGGCCTTCTCCAGCCTGCTCGCGCTGCTTGGTCTGTTTGCCCCCACCTCGGACGTCAACATCGTTGGCGGCTGGGCGATCCTCGTCTTTATTCTGATCACCTACTACAAGCTCAAGGGCGGCGTCGGCCCTTACCTCAAGGGCTTTCTGGAACCGATCCCCGTGTTCACGCCGTTCAATATCGTGGGGGAATTGGCTACCCCCGTGTCCATGGCCTTCCGTCATTACGGTAACATCATGTCGGGCATGGTCGTGTCGATCTTGGTTGGCTCGGCGCTCTCCGGGCTTTCCGCTCTCGTTCTGGGGTGGCTTCCCGGTGTGCTGGGGGATATCCCGTTTTTGCAGATCGGTATTCCCGCCATCCTCTCCGTTTACTTTGATCTGTTCAGCTCGCTCATGCAGGCCTATATCTTTGCCATGCTGACCATGCTGTACGTGGCAAACGGCTTCCCCGCCGATGAGTATGAGGCAAGAAAACGCAAAAAGGCCGCAAAAAAGGCCGCAAAACAAGCAAAATAAAAAAATCACTATAAATTTTTGGAGGAACTTATCATGGAATTGGCTATCGGTATTATTTTGGGTTGCTGCGCTCTTGGCGCAGGTACGGCAATGATCGCAGGTATCGGCCCCGGTATCGGTGAAGGTAACGCCGTTGCAAAGGCGTGTGAGGCTATCGGCCGTCAGCCCGAGAGCAAGGGCAGCGTCACC
>JAZQWX010000058.1:0-4704 GCA_045632565.1 Eubacteriales bacterium
TATGCCCCCCCACGTTGTACATCCCCTGGCCCCTGCCTTCGAGAAGAACCTGCACGATTTCGCTGCTATCTGCCGCGTTGTCAAGGGCATGAAGCGCTTCACCATCGGCTGCATCGGCGCGAGAACCACCGCGTTCAAGACCGTTCGCTTTGACGAGGTCACCATGCAGCGCCACGGCATCAACGTAGAGAGCTTCGACCTCTCCGAGCTCTTTGAGCTCGTTCGCGCAAAAGCCGACGACGATGCCAAGGTTCTTGCAAAGAAGAAGGCTCTTGAGGCCTACACCGACTTCTCGAACGTTCCCGAGGACAAGAAGATCATGCTGTCGAAGATCAGTGTAGTCATCGACGAGTACATCGAAACCTATCACCTCGACGCCATCTCCCTGCGTTGCTGGAACGAGATGGAAACCTATCTGCGCGTTTGCCCCTGCGTCCTGATCAGCGAGCTGAACGATCGCGGCATCGTGGCTTCCTGCGAGATCGATATGTGCTCCGCCATCACCATGCGCGCCCTGTCCCTTGCAACCCAGGGCCCTGCCGCGTGCCTTGACTGGAACAACAACTACGGCGACGATCCCGATAAGGTCATCCTCTTCCACTGCGGCTCTACCGCTCAAAAGCTGATGGCCTCCACCGGTACGGTTACCTCCCACAAGATGTTCGATAAGGGCGACCCCGGAAGCGGTTGGGGTACCAATGAGGGTAGAATTGCCGCATTCCCCATGACCTTCTCGAACTGCAAGACCGAGGACGGCAAGATCACCATTTACTTCAGCGAGGGTGAGTTCACCGGTGAGGATATCGAAAAGGAATTCTTCGGTTGCGGCGGCGTTGCCAAGATCGACAACCTGCAGAAGAAGCTCATCAAGCTGGCCCGTGGCGGCTTCAAGCACCACACCACCGTTGCCAACGGTCACGTGAAGATGATCCTCGAGGAAGCCTTCAAGTACTACCTCGGCTACGACGTTGTCAGCATCGAGGACTAAGCTATGATTATATGCGGACTGGACGTCGGCACAACGGGGTGTAAGCTCACCTCCTACGACGATAAAGGAAATTTCGTATATAACTCCTACAAGGAATATGAGGTCAGCCGCCGTGGCGGCGAGCACGAGATCGATGCATCCGTGATCTTTGATGCTGTGTCGGCAGTCATTGCCGACACAGCAGAGAAGCACGAGATCGCCGCGATCGGCGTCACCACCTTTGGCGAAACTTTCGTGGCACTGGATGAAGAGGACAACGTGCTTCTTCCGTCCATGCTCTATACCGACCCTCGCGGGGAAGAGGAGTGCCGCACCCTGTGCGCGGCACTCGGCGAGGACAGACTGACGTATATCGCGGGTGTCAAGCCTCACCAGATGTATAGCCTGCCGAAGATCATGTGGATCAAGAACAATCGCCCCGAGGTGTTTGCCAAGATCAAGCGCATCATGCTCATGGAAGACTACATCGTGTATCTTCTCTCGGGCGCGGCCTGCATCGATTACTCGCTTGCTGCCCGTACCATGGCGCTGGATATCCGTAAAAAGTGCTGGAGCGATGAGATCCTTTCGGCTGCGGGCATTGACAAAAGCCTGCTCTCCACTCCCGTTCCCGCCTTCCACGTGGCAGGTGAGCTGAAGCCGGAGATCGCCGCCAAGCTTGGCATCAAGAATAGCATTAAGATTGTAAACGGCGCGCACGATCAGGTGGCTGCCGCGATCGGTGCAGGTGTCTTTGAGGTCGGTCAGGCTGTGGACGGCACGGGTACGGTAGAGTGCGTAACTCCTGTGTTTGACGCGATCCCCGAAAACAAAACGCTGTACGAGGAAGGCTACTCGGTCGTTCCGTTCGTGTTCGACGGCACTTACGTTTGTTACGCGCTCTCCTTCACGGGCGGCGCAGTCATCAAATGGTTCCGCGATAACCTTTCGGCTGAAAAATCCTATGCCAAGCTGGACGAGAACGCCCCTGCCGATCCTACGGGCATTTTGGTGCTGCCGCACTTCGCAGGCGCGGCAAACCCCTATATGGATAACGGCTCTCGCGCCGCCATGATCGGTCTTTCGCTGGAGCATACCGGCGCGGATATCTACAAGGCGCTCATGGAAGGCGTTACCTACGAGATCATGACGAACGTTGAGCATCTCGAAGGCTTCGGCATCAAACCGACGCGCCTCATGGCAACGGGCGGCGGTGCATCCAGTCCCGTATGGCTGCAGATCAAGGCAGATATCCTGAACCGCCCTGTTACCGCGCTTCTTGCGAAGGAAGCAGGCGCGTGCGGCACTTGCATGATGGTCGGTGTGGCGATCGGTCTTTACTGCGATCTGTACGAGGCGAAGGAATACTTCGTGAAAGAGAAGGAAACCTACCTGCCCGATCCTGCCCGCGCGGCCGCTTATGCCAAATATTACCGCGCGTACAGAAGCATTTATCCGTCTGTTCGCGGAATTGTCAAGGAGGCATATGATGAATAATACGTACGTTGGACATGAAAAGCAAACCTATGGCGTAGATGAGATGCGCCTTGTCGGCGGCAAGGGCGACAGCATGCGTATGCTGCATGTTCGCAACGGTCGCGGCCTTGAATTTTTCGTATCTCTTGACCGCTGCGCCGACATCTCCCGTCTGACCCTGAAAGGCGATAACTTCGGTTATTTTGCCCCCTGCGGCTACGTCGCGCCCCAGTACTACGATGATAAGGGCGCAGGCTTCCTGAAGTCCTTTACGGCCGGCTTTATCACCACCTGCGGCCTGACTGCCGTAGGTAGCCCCTGCACCGATGCGGGCGAGGATCTGCCGCTTCACGGCACGATCTCCAACACGCCTGCCGAGAGCTTCGGTTATTGGACGGCAGAGGACGGCATCCATATCAAGGCCATCATTCGTGACGCCGCCATCTTCGGCCGTCAGCTGGTCTTAGAGAGAGAATACGTTGTATCTCTTGACAAAAATGAGATCGCCATGACCGATAAGGTCACCAATATCGGCTCGTCCGAATCTCCCCTTGAAATGCTCTATCACTGCAATATGGGCTACCCGCTCCTCTCGGAAAAGGCGATCATTGAGATCCCCTCGACCGAGGTTGCACCCCGTAACGAGCACGCAAAAGAGGGAATTGCCACCTGCCTGCTTTGCGAAAAGCCCCAGAACGGCTATGAAGAAATGTGCTTCTATCATAAGCTTTCGGGCAAAACGCAGGTATCCATTAAGAACCCCGCAATCGGCAAAGGTCTGACCATTGCCTATGACACCGCCGAGCTGCCCTGCTTCACCCAGTGGAAGATGATGGGTGAGTATGAGTACGTCATGGGCCTTGAGCCCGGTAACTGCCTGCCCGACGGCAGAAACGTCATGCGCGAGAAGGGAATGCTCGAATTCCTTGCTCCCGGCGCATCCAAAACCCATCACCTGCAATTTATTTTTACAGAGGTATAAAGCATCATGTTAGTTACCATGAAGGAAATTCTGAAGATCGCCGATGAGGGCGGCTACGCCGTCGGCGCCTTCAACGTACCCAGCCTTGTCAACGCCAAGGCGATCATCGCCGCGGCCGAGGAGCTCAACAAGCCCGTTATCCTGATGCACGCCCAGATCCACGAGGAAGAGGACGTTGCCATCATGGAGGAGGTTGCTCCTATCATGCGCTTCTTTGCTGAAAGAGCAAAAGTGCCGGTCTGCACCATGCTTGACCACGGTGAGGATCTGGATTATGTGAAACGCGGCCTTGAGCTTGGCTTCACCGCCGTCATGTACGACGGTTCTGCCCTCTCCCCCGAAGAGAACTACAAGAACACCAAATACGTGGTCGAAATGGCACACAAATACGGCGCATCCGTAGAAGCCGAGGTCGGCTCTATGGGTACGCGTGAGTCGGGTGACGCCATGGACGGCGGCAGTATCTATACCGATCCCGAGGAAGCGGCAAAATTCGTCCGTGAAACCGGCGTGGATGCCCTTGCCTGCGCGTTCGGTACGGCACACGGCATCTACCTCAAGCAGCCCAAGCTGGACTTTGATCGCCTTGCAAGAATCAAGGAGCTGGTAGACGTACCGTTGGTTATGCACGGCGGTAGCGGCGTCAGCCGTGAGGACTTCGAGCGCGTGATCCGTATCGGTATCCGCAAGGTCAACTACTATGCGTACATGGCAAAGGCAGGCGCCGATGCCGTTAAGGCCATGAAGGATCAGACCTATTGGCACGATATGGAAAAGGCCGCGATCCGCGGCATCAAGGCAAACGTCAAGGATGCCATGGCAATGTTCGCGCTCGGTAAATAATCATCTGACCGCAAAGGAACCGACACACTTGTGTCGGTTCTTTTTTGCTTTTTTGAAAGGAAGGAACGTTATGTGTACTGCCCTGCATATGAAAGGGAACGGCTGCTTTTTTGGACGAACACTTGACCTTGAATATTCCTATGGAGAAGAGGTGATTATCACACCTCGTGACGTCTGCCTTGAATTTTTGCACGAAAAATCAACAAAACATCATCTCGCTATCATCGGCGTGGGATGCGTTGTTGACGGGATGCCGCTCTATTATGACGCGGTGAACGAAGCGGGCCTTGCCGCCGCAGGACTGAACTTTCCGCATAACGCCGTCTATTATCCACCCAAGCAAGGCTGCTGTAATATCGCGTCCTTTGAGGTCATTCCCTTTGTCCTCTCGCGGTGCAAAACGGTAAAAGAAGCAAAGCAGCTCTTCCAAAACACC
>JAZQWX010000059.1:0-8766 GCA_045632565.1 Eubacteriales bacterium
TCAATGCGGTCAGATTCGCAGAATGTTGATTTCTTCGCTGAATACAACAAAAGCAAATCAAGGCAATAAATAATTCTAAAAGGAGGTTGAGATATGAAAAAGAGTATTATAATACTGCTTGTCATAATTATTGTGTTTAGCTTTTCGAGTTGTGAAACCGTTCCCGAACCACAAATTAAAGAAGGCGAATTCCCATTTGAAATTGTATATGAAATAGATGGTGAAATCATAACTGTTAATGACATTTACGTTTGTGAGTTTGACGGATACGATTGGAATGAAGGCAGAGGAAAACACAGAAAATGGAAAGGATACATAAAAAGTTCGGGATCAGAAGAACTGATATTGCTTGAGGACGGCGACTTGAAATTTGCTGTCAGTGTCGGCTCTCCTGAATATTATATGAGTGACCCAATCTGCCAATGGTCCGAAAATACTCCTTCTATATATTACATTAAACTTAATGAGTTTGGTGAAACTACGTCTGGAGCATCAGATATTGAACCGTTATTGGAGCAATACAAATTGAAACTTATCAGTTGGAAATTTTCCGATCCAATTCAAAATTCATTTGAGTAAACGATAAACATATTATCTTATTAAGCTTCCATACCATAATACCGTGGGAGTTCGAAACCTTAATGCAAAACGTAAAAATATCTTTTTCGTAGACTCTTGACAACGCAAAGGACACCTTCGGGTGTCCTTTTTGCGTTGGCTGCGGCACTCGCGCGCCGGACCTCGCTCCGCGAGCAAAGCGAAGCGGAGTTAGGTTCGCTCCCCCCCGCCCTACGGAAAAATGGGGATGATGCCAAAAAGGGCGGAGAATGCATAGCATTCTCCTCCCTTTTAATCAGAACTTCAGCGGCAGGGGGTTCTCGGCGTGAGCCGTTTCGACAACCGAGATCACGGCGGCGGCCATCTCGGGCGTGACGGTCATGTCCTTGCCCTCGGTGATCTTGAAATAGAGCTGCTCATAGAGCTTTGCGGTACCGACGTCAAAGGCCGTACCCTTGAACTCGCCGGATTCCACGTGCTTCACAAGCTCCTCGCGGCAGTAGATGGGCTCGCCCTTCTCGCCCTTCAGGAATTCTTCCTCTACGGGGCGAACAACGTTCTCGCCATCCTTGATGTAGGTCATCTCATAGGATGCGGGCGTTGCCTTGAAAGTACCCTTGGTGCCCTGGATCTTGACGTTGTAGTTCGAGTATGCGTCCGTGGACGAGATCTCGATATCCGCCAGCGGCTTGCCGGGCGCTGCGAGCAGGATCTTCACGTAGTCGTCTGCATCGCCGCTGCAAAGGGGCGTGTTATCCAGCTTGCTGTACACGACCTTGATCTCGGGATCGAAGTCCAAGAGGCCAAGCGCAATGCCGATGGGGTGCGGGCCGGTGTTATAGGCGTTACCGGCACACTTCTTTTGCAGAGTCTGCCAATCCCAACGACGGGAGAAGCCGTTGTAACGGACGCTGACCTGCTTAATGTCACCCAGCTTGCCGGAGGCGGCGAGGTCATGGGCAAACGTATAGAAGGGAGCCAGGAAGGTCTGCTGGAAGACGGCCAGCACAACACCCTGCTCTTTTGCGATCTTGATCAGCTCGTCACACTCAAATCTCGTGCGGGCAAAGGGCTTTTCCACCAGCACGTTTTTGCCGTGCAGAAGAAGATCACGGGTGATGGCATAGTGCATTTCGGAATAGGTAGCATTGACCACAAGATCAATGTCATCCAGCGCAAACAGCGCCTCATAGTTTGCAAAGGTCTTACAGCCGGGATAAATTTCCTCGGCCACGCTGCGACGGAACTCATCTGCATCCACCACGTACTTGACGTTGTAATACGTATTATCGGCGCTGCGATAGTAAATACCGTGGATATCCTTTCCGCTTCTACCCTGACCGATGATGGCAAGATTCAATTTTTTCATGATACACACTCCTTTAATGATAATGGGGAAATATGTTCTTGTTGGGGTTGCTACTGCTATTATAAAATGTTTTTTTTGAAAAGTAAATAGCAAAAACTGTATTTTATATTGCAAAACATGAACACGTGTGCTAAAATAGAGGCAAATTCGAAAAAGAGAGGCGCAGAAGATGTTTTTTGGTCACGTTATATCCGAAAATCTCCCCCGCGATGCCTACTCCATGCACGTTCACGGCTCTTATGAGCTGATCTATTTTATGGACGGTGATGCCACACACGTGATCGAGGACAGAAAATACAAATTAAAAAAGCATGATCTGATCCTGATCCGCCCCTTTCAGTACCACTTCATCCAGATCGATTCGACCTCGCGGTACGAGCGATACGATTTTCTGTTTGAGGACGGCGCAAACGGCATTGATGGCGTTTCGCTGATCCCCGAGGGTGTGGAGATCATCAATATTGAGGACAATGCCATTGCAAGGAGCATCTTTGAGCGATGCGATCTTTACCGTCAAAGCTGCTCGGAGGAGATCTTTTCCCGCATCCTGCCCCACCTGCTCTCCGAGCTGTTTTACAACCTGCACGTATTTCCCGCTTCACCGCCAAAGGAAGGCTCGCTTCTTTCCCCGATCATATCCGCGGCCTTGCAATACATCAATGAAAATCTCTCCTCGCTTGGGGATGTAGGCGAAATTGCCGAGCGTCTTTTCATCAGCGAAAGCTACCTTTTCAGGCTCTTTAAAAAGGAGCTTCACCAATCGCCCGCGCAGTATATTTGCGAAAAAAGGCTGCTTCTCGCGCAAAAGCTGCTCTCGGAGGGGGAAAAGCCCTCGCTTGCCTCGGAGAGGTGCGGATTTTCGGACTACACCACCTTTTACCGCAACTATATCGCTTTTTTCGGGTACTCGCCCAAGCAAACGAAGGCCAACACGCATTGACTTTTTCTCTTCCACATACTATAATCGAAAAACTGTGAGGTGTTTTTTATGTTGATTTCTTCCGACTGGCATATCCACAGCGAGGCCTCCTACGATTCCTCGCTCTCCCTTGAAACGATCGCCGAGAGGGCTTTGGAATGGGGCTTTTCCCACGTGGGCATCACCGACCACGTCAACACCAACGAGCCGAATTACCTGCGCGACGCCTACCGTTCCTCGGTTTCGGTCAAAGAGACGCAGAAGAAGTATCCCTTTATGGTGCTTGGCGTAGAGCTTACCCCCATTGACATATATGAATATCGGTACATCAGGGAGCACACCTCGCGCGTGGGCTTTTCGTGGCCCGCAGCAAAAACGCCCTTGCCGATCGAGCTGCCCATGACAAAGGAAGAGATGCTTGCCCTTGGCATACGCTATGCCATCGGTGCGACGCATTGGCGCATCGATCAGCCGGGCGCAAAGGAATTCACCCCCGAGCTTGAGGGGTGCATCCGCGAATGGTATCGCCAGCAGCTCTTCATGGCGTGCGACGAACGCGTGACGGTGCTGGGACACCCGTGGTATCAGAGCCGCGGCATCTGGTATCAAGATTTTTCCGTGATCCCGTGTTCGATGAACGAGGAGATCGCCGCCGCCCTGAAGGAAAACGGCAAGTACGTGGAGTGCAATTCGCATTTCTTTGTGGCAGGCACGAGCGAGAAATTCCGCCACCAATATGCCGAATATCTGCGCGGGATGTTTGAGATGGGCATTCCCGTGACCTACGGCTCGGACGCGCACAACACGTATTCCGACAATTTCCGTCGGGTAGAGCCTTACCTTGCCGCCGCGGGCTTCCGCGAGGGTGAGGTCGGCGGCATTGCCGAACAGGATCTTTGGTGACGTAAAAGCACCCCCAAGGCAAGTGCCTTGGGGGCTTGTTTATTTATCAGATCTCGGGGAAGGTGTAATCCACCTTGATATCCTCCTTGCCCTTTGCGGGGACGTAGGTGACGGAGGCGATCTTTTTATCGGGATGCGGGTTTTCGTAGGTATGCTCAAAGAGGTAGGTTTCACCGTTTTTGATCGGCAGGGTGCTGTAAGAGGCTTCCTTGCGCTCTGCTTCGCTGGCCGCGCTGTTGGCGATATTCGTGCCAAGCTTGACGGGCAGGGTGGCCACCGTGCCGTCCGTGTAGGTCAACTGATAGTGGCCGAGCAGGTATTTGTCATCCGTTACGAACACGCCGCACCAGAAGCGTCTTTGCGGCACGGAGTGGTGCGCGGCATGGCGCACGATGAGTGGGTGACGTACCGTCGCACAGTACTGCTCGTACAGGGTGGCAAAGGTATGCTCCCCGAGCCAAGCGGCATCGTTTGAATCGTAGGTATCGCTCCACAGCGCGTATCCCGTGCTGATGAGGTCATAATACTGGAAGTTGCGCTGCATATATTCGGGTGCAAAGGAGCCCCAGTTGGACACGAAGCCACCCTTTATACCCCGATTGATACGCGCGCGGAAATTCTCACAGGAGAGTGCGCTGAAATTGCCGAACACCGCGGGGTATTCGCGGGCGTGGTACTCATCGTCGAGATGCTCGCCAAAGCTCCAATACCAATGCAGATAGGTGATATCGGGCGAGAGCATATCGGCACAGCGGAAGAGCCAGGGGATCTGGTAGCGCACGCCGTTTTGGAAGGTCTGTACCTCGTTCCAGCCGCCGATGCGGTTGCCGTTGGTATAGCGCGCCTTGAGCAGCTTTTCTGCCCACATAAAGACGGACACGCCGCGCTCGGCGAGGTAGTCCTTGATCTTCAGGATATCGTCGGCATACAGGCGGGCTCTGTCCTTGCCGCGGCAACGGGGGCAAAGACCGATCGAATAGCACTCGTCGTGGCCGATATTGATGGCCTTCGGATGGAAGACCTCAATCACCTCGTCCAAGACGTCAAAGGCGATCTCGTAGGAACGGGGATTGGAGGGGCAGTAGGTATCCGGGTAGGGATCGTTATCCCGCTCGGCAAGCTCCGGGTAGGCAAGGCAGATATAGTCGGTATGGCTGAGCGTCGGGCATTCGGGGATGATTTCGATGCCACGCTTTTTACACTCTGCGGCGATGGCGCGGCATTCCTCTTGCGAAAGGAACGAGCCATCCGCATTCTCGGAATGGATCGAGTTCTTCGGCCACTGTTGGCTGTTCTGGATCTCGGTGGAGCGATTGGAGTATTGATTCATATCCGTGCAGAATTCTACCCATTTTTCATTGATCCTCGGGTGGCGCTTATACTCCATGCCGCCGCCGATCTCCAGGATCAGATAATTGTATTTGTAGTAGACCAAAAAGTCCAGCATGCCGATAAATTCCTGCATGGTTTCACGCCCCGGCAGATACACGCGGTAGCCGCGCATGGGGGTGGCAGGGGCATCATACAGCACGCCCTCCGTGATACCGCCCGCATCCACATCTCCCATGATCGTGGAAAGCGCACGCAAAAAGCCCATGGGGGTGGTGGCAAAGACCTTCGTATCCTCACCGTAGGAAATGACGTATTCCTCTTCCTCGCCGCGGTAAAGCTCCACAACACCGCTGACCCGGCCCATTTCCAGGAAGTCATCCTTGCTTACCTGTGCGGCATCTCCCTGCGACTTTAGCTTGATGGGGGTGTACAGCTCGTCCTTGATATCTTGGGGAATGCCGAGCGCAAAGGTGAGTGAGCGGCATGTCTTACCTTCACCCGCAGGAGCACGGTCAAAAAGCCTTCCCAGCTGCTCTTTGATATAGTCGTCATAATCACACGCGGGGATCACGACCTCGGTCCGCGGAGTAAGGGTCAGAGTGGCTGCATGTTCGGGATTTTTTCTGTACATAAGACTTGCCCTCTTTCTTGTGAATTGGTGCTTTTATTGTAGCATTCCATGCGCGGCATTGTCAAGAGGTTGCCCGATCTTCACAATTTTTTGCCCTTTATGACACGCCGAAATTTTTTCCCCCTCTCTTTACTTTCGCGCCCGCTTGTGCTATAATGAAAATGGAAAAGAAAGGCGGTATGCCCCATGAAAAATCGTTTAAATGTATTTATCATCACGGATCTGGAGGGAATCGCGGGCGTGGACGATATCGCGGATATTGACCGCACCTCGCCGCGCTTTGCCACCGCGCGGCAAAAGCTGACAGACAGTATCAATTTGGCTGTTTCCGCTTGCTTTGAAGCAGGCGCAACGGCAGTTTATTATATGGACGGCCACGGCGGTGGCGGAAACGTGTACGCCGAAAAAATTGATGCACGCGCCGAGCTTTGCTCGGTTGCCCGTTGGGAGGAGCTGCTCCGCGCGGGTGAGATCGACTGCCAGATGGAGTTGGGAAGTCACGCGCGTGCAGGCACGGCGTGCGGCTTTCTTGATCACACCATTTCCTCGAAGCAAAATTATTACATCAAGCACAACGGCCGTGAGATGAGCGAGTTTGCCCTGCAGGCCACCCTGTGCGCGAGATACGGCGTGCCGCTGTGTGCCGTGATCGGCGATCGCGCGGCCTGCCTGCAGGCGCGGGAGTACGTGCCGAATGTGTTTGTAGGGGCTTTGAAAGAGGCAAATTGCCGCAATCACGCAACAAGCTACGAAAATGCGGATGAGATTTTGGCAGATACGGTCAAAGCTGCCCTTGCGGGCTACCGAGAGGTATCGCTGATAGCGGTAAAAGAGCCGCTTATCGTGGAGCAGGCCTACTACCGCACGGATATGAGCGAGGATACGATGACCCGTTGCCCCAAGGTGCGCCGCGTGGATGCCAGAACCCTTGAAAAGACGGTGAAGGAAATCTCTTCGTATGCGGATCTGATGATATGATCGCCGTATTTTCTCTTGACAAAAAAGAAAACAGGGTATATAATAAAGCGAAAAAAACGGAAGGAGCTTCAAATGGAAAACCTTCAAAGACAAAAAACCGAAAAATTGGTACTGACGGCGCTGTTTACGGCGCTTGTAGCGGTGCTCGCCTATTTCGGCGGATTTATTAAGATCGGAGGCCTTGCCTCTATTTCCTTAACCCTCATTCCCGTGGTGCTTGGCTCTGCCCTGCTCGGCCCTGCCGTAGGTGCTTGGCTTGGCGGCGTGGCGGGCGCGGTGTTCTTTCTGACGGCGGATGCCGCCTTCTGGCTGGGGCTCAGCATCCCCGGCACGATCATCACGGTCATGGTCAAGGGTATTCTCTCCGGTCTTGCCGCAGGTCTTACCTTCCGTGCGGCCGAAAAGATCAACCGTTATCTTGCCGTTTTGCTGGCAGCCATCGTTTGTCCTGTGGTCAATACGGGTATTTTCCTGCTTGGCTGTCTTGTGTTCTTTATGGATGCCGTTACCTCTATGGCCGCCGCCGAGGGAATGGGGCTGTTCGCCTACCTGATCATCTTCTTCGTGGGACTGAATTTTGTGTTTGAGCTGCTTTCGAATCTTATCCTCTCTCCCGCGCTGCTGCGTCTTTTGTCGCTGCGCCGCGATCGGTTAGCATAATGGATAAAATATAGTAAAAAACGCCAACTTTTTGGCGTTTTTTACTTTACTTTTGCATTTTGTCATGCTATAATACCTCCTGTTGATTTTATAAACGGAGTGTATCATGGCACACACACATATCGCGCGGCGTCACCGCGTCCACGCGCATCATCCCCATATTTCGCTCATGCCGTTTATGCGCGATTACGCCCTGATCCTGCTGGGCAGTATCCTGTACGGCATCAGCACAGTGCTGTTCGTATTTCCCCACGCGCTTCTTTTGGGCGGAACGAGCGGTATTGCGGTGATCCTTGCCCGCCTGCTTCCCTTTACCCCCGGGGAGATCTCGGTGGTGCTCAATTCCACCCTGATCGTGGTTGCCTTTATCGTGCTTGGCAAGGATATGGCGATCAAAACGTTCTTTGGCTCGCTGTTCACCACGATCTCGATCGGCGTGTGCGAGAAGCTGATCCCCATATCCGCGCCGCCTGTGGCTAATATCTACCTCTCGGCGCTTGCGGGCGCGGCCATCATTGCGCTGGCCAGCGGCATCATGTTCTACGTGCATTCCAGCTCGGGCGGTACGGACATCATCGCCTTGATCGTACAGAAGTTCTTCCCCATTCATATCGGGCGCGCGCTCCTGATCACGGACATGCTGATCGTCATTTTCGGCGGTCTTTTGTCCGGCCTGACGCTGCTGGCAAGCTCCTTTTTGGGTCTGCTTGTCAAGACGCTGGGCATTGATGCCGTCATCGGCGTGATCAAGCGCACGTTACATAAACCATAAGAAAAACAGACCGCCGCGGCGGTCTGTTTTCTTATTTCTTGAATTCGGTGACCGTTTTGCGAGAGAAGAGAGAGAGCAGCTCGGCAAGCGGATCTGCCCCCGCGTGGATGATCTCGTACACGGCGCGGCAAATGGGAAGCTCTACCCCGTATTTGTCCGAAAGGCGGCACATGGCGCGCACGGTGTACACGCCCTCGGCCAATTTTTCAAACGTTTCCCGCTTGAACAATGCCTCGCCAAAGCGGCGGTTGTGCGAATAGGGCGAGAAGAGCGTGGTTTCATAATCACCGAGATGACAAAGACCATAGGCGGACAGCTCGCTGCCGCCCATGGCAAGGATGAGCCGCGCGACCTCGCGTGCGCCGCGCGCCATCAGCGGTCCTTTCAGGGAAGAATATCCGCCGCCGTCCAAAATACCTGCGGCAATGCCCATGACGTTTTTGGCGGCCGCCCCCACCTCGCTGCCAATGATATCCTCTCCGTAATAAAAGCGGATAAGATTGCTTTTCAGGCTGTCAGCCAGGCGATGGACAAGGGCGGGATCGTACCCGTCGATCAGCATGCAGTTCGGATGCCCTGCCGTAAACTCCTGAATATGTCCGGGGCCAACCCACACGGCAAGGCGGAGAGGGTCATACCCCTCC
>JAZQWX010000060.1:0-3038 GCA_045632565.1 Eubacteriales bacterium
CTTTGCCCTGACCGTGATCTTCAACCTGATCGTGGCGATCGCGGTGGGTCTGGTTCTGTCGGCGATCCTCAACCGCGGCCTGCACCGTGCGGACGCATAAATTTCCACTTTTTTCATCTTGTGTATTGAAATAAACCGTCACTCTTGATATAATAGTGTAAGAAAAACGTCCTCAAAGGAGATCGTTATGAGTATTGTAAACGTAAAGGATCGCGGCATTGTTGCCGACGGCGTGACCATCGTCAGCCCTGACGTGCAGAAGATCGTTGACGAGCTGGCTGCCAATGGCGGCGGTACTATCCTCTTTCCCGCAGGTGAGTACGTGCTGGCCACGGTATTTTTGCGCTCGAATATTCGGATAGAGCTCGCTGAGGGAGCGAAGATCCTCGGTGCACCCAATTTCTATGATTTTGAGCCGGATGAGAAGCTGGATTTTCCCCTGTATCAGGACACCTCGCACAGCTATTTTCATTCCTCCATGTTCGTGGCGATCGATTGCGACAACGTGGCCATCGTGGGTAAGGGACTGATTGACATGCGCTCGGTCTGGGAGCCCGAGGACACGCGTGACGATACCTATCGCGGCGCGAAGCCCATCGCGTTCAAGAACTGCAAAAACGTGGAGTTTGCCGATTTTCGCATCGATAACGCCACTTGCCTTGCCGTCTACTTTGCGGGCTGTGAGAACGTGGATATCCACGGCCTTTCCATGCGCGTGTACATCGACGGCATCAGCCCCGACAACTGCAAAAACGTCCGCATCCGCGACTGTGACATCGAGGCGGGCGACGACGGCATCGTGCTCAAATCCTCCTACACCCTCAACCGCACGGACGTGTGCAAGGATATCGACATCTCGAACTGCCGCATCAAGACCCGTTGTAGTGCGCTGAAATTCGGCACGGAATCCAACGGCGGCTTTATCAACATCCATGCCCATGATCTTGAGATCTACGACACGCGCATCTCTGGCATTGCCATCGAGAGCGTGGACGGCGCCCTGATCGAGAACGTCACCGTCAAAAACGTGACCATGACCAACGTCAACGGCCCCTTCTTCATTCACATTGGCAAGCGTATGCGCGGCCCGAAGTACCTGGCGGTCGGTCAGATCCGCAACATCACCCTGGAAAACATCTCCGTTAAGGGCCCCTATCAGCCCTACGATATCATCCCCTGCTACTATTGGA
Source organism: Eubacteriales bacterium (assembly GCA_045632565.1). GTDB lineage: Bacteria > Bacillota > Clostridia > Oscillospirales > CAG-272 > UBA1740. The sequence continues at coordinate 1,191 of JAZQWX010000060.1, forward strand.
CCTGGCAGCTGGATGAATGGCGGCAATATCCTTGGCATTTCGGCGGTCTGCATAAGTGCCTGACCTGCCACGAGGACGTTCCCAACCCCTCCGAGGACAATGCCGAGGGCATTGTTTGGCAGTTCACCTCGAATATGTGCGGTCTGCCCGAACGTCATTTGGAGAACATCACTCTGCGGAATATCGAAATGGAGCTGGACGGCGGCGTACAGGAATATTCCACCGATGTGCCGGACGGCGCACAGGGATATCCCGAAATCAACGTTTACGGAAACTCTCTGCCGGCGAAGGGCATCTTCTTCCGCCACATCGACGGCCTGACGGTAGAGAACGTTACCGTGTCTACCTACCGCCCCGATGCGCGCCCCGATTTTGAATTCCGCAACGTCAACGACTTAAAAAGATAAGAGGTAAATATCATGGTAAAAGTAATGCAGTACGGCGAGGGCAATTTCCTTCGCACCTTTGTAGACGCCTATTTCAACACCCTGAACGAGGAGGGCGGCGAGTACGCCGTCACGATCGTGAAGCCGATCACCTTCGGCAATCTCGACAGCTTCAAAAAGCAGAACAACCGCTACCACATCGTCCTGCGCGGCGTGGAGAACGGTCGGGACGTTGAGAACGTATACCCCATCAGCGTTCTCTCTGACGTCATCGATCCCTTCGCTGATCCCGAGGCCTATTACGCCCTTGCGGAGGATGCGGATCTGAAGATCATCGTGTCCAACACCACCGAGGCAGGCATCTGCTATCATGAAACCGATAATTTCTCGGACTTTGAGGGCATTACCTACCCCGCCAAGCTGACCAAGTTCCTTTACAAGAGATTTGAAGCAGGCCTTGGCGGCGTATATCTGCTCCCCGTAGAGCTGATCGAAAACAACGCTGACGAGCTGAAGCGCTGCGTGGATGCCTACATCAAGCTGTGGGATCTCCCTGCCGATTTTGCCGCGTGGAACGAAAAAGAGAACTTCTACTGCAACACCCTCGTTGACCGCATCGTGTCGGGCCATCCGCGCGACGAGGAAACCAAGGCGCGCCTGACCAAGCTGATCGGGGAAGAGGACAGCCTCGTTTCGGTCGGTGAGCCCTTTGGTCTGTGGGCGGTCGAGCGCAAGGGTGACATCGCCAAGTATATCGCCGAGGGTCACCACAATATCGACGTGGTGCTGACAAACGATATCGGCTACTACAAGAAGCGCAAGGTGCGCGTGCTCAACGGCAGCCACACCAACCTCGTGCCCGCCGGACTTGTGCTCGGCATGGAAACCGTATACGATTGCATGAAGGACGAAAAGCTCTGCGCGTTCGTGCAGGATACCCTGCGTGAGGAGATCAACCCCTTCGTGTCGGACGATCTCGCCGCTACCACCGTCTTTGCCGAGAGCGTGACCGACCGCTTCCTCAACCCCTTCCTCAATCACCAGCTGACCAGCATCGCGCTCAACAGCATCTCCAAGTGGAAGGCAAGAAACCTTCCGTCCTTCAAGGATTATTATGAGGCACACGGCAAGCTTCCCGCGCACATGACGGTTGGCTTCTCCTATCTGATGGCGCTTTACAGCCGCATCGTGGAAAAGGACGGCAAGTACGTAGCCGCCGTTACGGGCCGCGAGATCGAGATGAAGGATGACGCGCCCTATCTGGCCTATTTTGCCGCCAAGAAGCCGATCGCTGAATTTATGAAGGATACCGCCGTTTGGGGCGAGGATCTTTCCCGCTACTGCGGCTTCGTGGACGCGGTTCTTGCAAACGTAGCCGCCATCAACGAAGGCAAGGTGCTGGTATGAAGGACACCGTCATCATCCACGAAAAGGATAACGTCATCATCTCGCTGACGGGCAC
>JAZQWX010000061.1:0-2751 GCA_045632565.1 Eubacteriales bacterium
CGCTCAATCCCGAGCTGTCGGTCAACGACTATTGGGATCGCGGCAAGGATCTGCTTTCCGCAGGTGAATCGGTAGAGGGCTCGCTTGCCAACTTGATCTATCAATATGTCAATATGCTCGGATAAGAAAAAAGGGCGAAAGCCCTTTTTTCTTATTTCCTAAGATGCCTACCGAGCCAAAAATGTAAACTATTGTCTGTTTGTTGAATTAGCCCTTTACAAGAGCGCAGAAAATATGGTAAAATATATACGTATCAGTATCTATACAAATCAAAAAAGGAGTACGGTATGAAAAAAATTCTTGCGTTGCTGCTGCTTGCCTGCACGGTGTTTGCCCTGTGTGCTTGCCCCGGCAGCACGACGGATGATGATCCGTGTTCGATCTGCGGACAGTATCCCTGCGTGTGTAATGACGGAAACTTCATCGACAACATCGACCGACAGTACAATTTCGGCGGCGACAACCTTTCCATCTCCATCCGCAACGACTTCGTGTACGAGATCTATGCAGACGGTAAGAGCCAGGAGGGCATTGACCCCGAGATTTACAAGCGCAACAACAGCATTGAAAAGCGCTTCAACTTCAAGATCAAGCCCCTGCAGTCGCTCTGCACGGGTGACCTTGACCACACCACCCACTTTAACGACGTGACGCTGGCCCTGCAGAAGCAGAGCTTCAAGTTTGACGTGATCTTTATGTGGGCATTCCAGTCCGGTAAGCTGGTAAAGGGTATGAACTACCTTGACTGGCGTATGCAGGACGAGAGTGGCAACTACATTCTGCCTTACACGGGCGAGAGCCTTGCGAACAAGGCAGCTTGGTGGCCTGCCGGCATCAACGATGCCAGCACGGTTATGGGACACCAGTACATCGCCATTTCGGATATGAGCATCTCCTCGATGGAGTCTGCGTATTCGATCGTCTACAATTTCAATATGGTCACCAACGAGCGTATTGCCGAGAACCTTGGCTATCGCGATATGTACGATATTGTGAAAAAGGGCGATTGGACCCTGGATCTGTTCTACAATCTGACCAAGGATACCTATCAGGATAACCCGCTCAACGGTACGGTCGGTCAGCCCGATCAGGCCGATACCTACGGCTTCATGTACCAGAGAACCACGGGTATTGACGCGTTTATCAACTCGCTGGGCTTCCAGTGCATCGTCAATGACGGTGAGAATATGCCCCAGCTGTGGACCATGAACCAGACCCTGACCACCGCCGCCGAGGATGTGGTGAAGCTGTGTACCAGCAAGGGCGCGATCGACATGCTGGATACCGAAACCGACTATAAGTTCTTTGCCGAGCGTCACGCCTACTTTGCCACCATGAAGCTGGCCGCTTTGCGTACCGCTACCATGCACGGCATGGAGGATGACTACGGCGTTCTGCCTTATCCGAAGCTGAACAAGGCGCAGAAGGAATACCTGACCGGCTCGGATGACCACTGCTCCGTATTCTCCATCCCGCTGATGATCGCCCCCGAACGGTATGAGATCATCGGTGTCACCATGGAGGCACTTTCCGCCCGTACCCATCAGGTGGTGAAGAAAGAGTTCTATGACACGATGCTGAAAACCAACTCCACCCGTAACCTGCAGGACGAGGAAATGATCGACATGATCATTAACGGCCGTGTGTATGACTTTGTGACCTACCACCACGCCGACCTGTGGATCGACCCGCAGGGCCGCGACGGTCACCTGCACGCCTTCTTCCGTTATCTGACGATGGAAGAGCCCGGCCTGTCCCCGGGTGACTATTGGGCAAGAGGTAAGGACATTCTGTCCGCCGGTGAGAGCGTAGAAGGCTCGCTGGCAAACCTGATTTATCAGTACGTCAATATGCTTGGATAAGGGACTGTCTGATTCAGGCATAACCAAACAAAGAACGGAGGCACCCGGTGCCTCCGTTCTTTGTTTTACCGCCGTTTGCTCGCTCGACGTATGCTATACGCCGTCGTTTGCAAACGGCGCTTTCTGCTCTGAATCAAGGCAGTCCCAATTCATTCAGTTCTCGTAGGCTTCGTCTTTTTCGGTCAGGCAGGTTTCGCGGCTTTCCTCCGAGAGAAGGGAAAGCGGGTCTACAGGCTTGCCGTCCACGGTCATTTCAAAATGCAGGTGGGGCTCGTCCGCCAGCTCGCAAAGGGCGGACTCACCCACCGTGCCGATCGGATCGCCTGCCGAGATAGAGGCGCCCGCCGTAATGCCGTCGGAAAGATCCTCGTCCAGATTGCGGTAAACGCTCACCACGCCACCCTCGTGGGCGACCGATACGCATTTGCCCATCATGGCGTCGTCAAAGACCTCCTTCACCGTGCCGTCTGCCACGCAGCTGACCACCGCCCCGAGAGAGGTGGCAATATCCACACCCGTGTGGATGCGCCAATCTCCCATGGTGCTCGAGTAGACCAGCGTGTCGGTGTCATGGCGGCGGCTGACAGCACCCGACAGCGGGCAAAGGAATTCTGCCTCCTTGCCGCCGGTGGGCTTCTCCTCCGCGGGGGGATTTTGGTTCTCTGCGGGCGGGTTCACGTCGACGGGCGGTTTGGTTTCGGTGGGGCGGCTTGCCGCGGCCACAATGCCGATCACGATCGCCACCACACAAAGAACGGCCACCACCGACACGTACAGAATGCGGTTGGCCTTCAGGGATTCAAACGGTTTTTCCATAGCTTGTTGCTCCTTTCAAGAATTTACAGCCATAGTGTAAACCGTTTCTGTTGCTTTTATGCAAAAAAAGAAC
>JAZQWX010000062.1:0-1509 GCA_045632565.1 Eubacteriales bacterium
CCGTGTGATCCTTGGCTGGGATGCCCACCGCCCGTCGGCCTTTATGCAGGCGGAGGTGGAGGAGAGGGGAAAGGCATACCTGCACAGCCTTGGCATCACCCCCATGGAAACGCTGCCCCTTGTGCCGATATTTCCGTGACCTTCGTGGATAGATTCCCTGTATATCTAATAAAAGTAGATTGACTTTCCCGTGCGGCTTCGTTATAATGGATTTGCAATAAAAGAAAGAGGTGCTTTATGAGCAAGATCTATATCGGTTGGGCAGAGGAAAGCCTTGTGCCCGAAAAGAAAATCAGCCTGGCAGGGCAGTTTTACGAGAGAATTTCCCAGTATGTGGAATCCGAGATCAGCACCACCGCTATGGCAGTCGAGTCGGACGGGGAGCAGATGATTTTGGTGTCTGCCGACCTTGGCAGCGTGCCGACCTATCTCCTTAATCTGGTGCGCAAGAATTTTGCCGCACTCGTGCCCGACGTAGACCCCAAAAAGATCATCGCGGGTGCCACCCACACCCACACCTCGCACATGATGGCGGAGCCCGCCGGCTCGGCGGCGATGGGCGCCCTCGCATCCTCCCGCGATATTCTGCGTGAATTCGTACCGAAGGATAAGGAATACACGGCGCTTGTCACGGCAGATGACAGCGTGATGAGCCCGAAGGAGGCAACCGCCTTCGTCGCCGAGCGCATCGCCCGTGCCGCCGCACGCGCATGGGAGAACCGCGCCGAGGCGCTGTACGCCAACGAGTTCGGCCGTGCTGCGGTCGGTATGTGTCGCCGCGTTCATTATGATGACGGCACGTCCCAGATGTGGGGCGATACCAACACCGCCAATTTCGTTGCCATGGAGGGCGGCAACGATTCGGGCGTCGAGCTGCTTTACACCTTTGACACCGATAAAAAGCTCACGGGCGTGGTGGCGAATATCGCCTGCCCCGCGCAGATCCTCGAGCAGCGCAGCTTCATCTCTGCCGACTTCTGGGGCAGAGCCAAGGCCATTCTGCGTGAAAAGCTGGGTGCGGACGTTTACCTGCTCGGTCTTCCCGGTGCGGGCGGTGACCAGTGCCCGCGCGACCTCATTCGTTGGGTAGAGCCCGAAACCCCCATCGACGATCCGCACGTCAAGCGTCCCAACCCCATCCGCCGCAAGGCAGATCCCTCCATGTTTGACATATCGGGCTGTAACCGCGTCGGCCGCCGCGTGGCAAACGAGATCCTCTCGGTGTATGAGGAGATCACGGAATACAAGAGCGAGGCAAAACTCATCCACCACGTCAACACCCTGAACCTGCCGCTCCGCAAGGCGACGATGGCAGAATACAACAATGCCGTGCGTGAGATCGAGTATTACGTGCAGAAGAATGCGGATAAGCCCACCTTCACCTTTGAGGATAACGCCAAGGTCTACGTGTACGCGGGTCTGATCGCGCGCTACCGCCGTCAGCAGACCGAGGAGATCTATCCCGTGGAAACGCATACCGTCCGCTTCGGCGACGTGGCGTTTGCCACC
>JAZQWX010000063.1:0-13909 GCA_045632565.1 Eubacteriales bacterium
GAGATCCCCTTGGTGCGCGGCAAATACACCACCTCGCACAGATCGGAGAGGTAGTCGAATTTGCCTTCCCAATCATCGCCCATCACCATGGTGTCGATGTGGTAAAGGGGAATGTCCGTGCGCTTCTGCTCCCAATTTTCTTCGGGAATTACCAGATCCACGTATCGGATGGACTCCAGCAGCTTTTTGCGCTCCTCATAGGAGAAATAGCACACCTTGTTCTTTTTGTCCGAATTGAATTCGTCGGTTGACAGTGCCACGATCAAATAGTCGCCAAGCTGCTTGGCACGGCGAAGCAGATTGATGTGTCCGTAATGTAACAGATCAAAGGTGCCGTAGGTGATCACGCGCTTCATGCTAATAGCCTCTTTTCAATTTCATCGGTTACCGTGCTTGCCGCATGTCCTGCATGGGGTGCAAAGCGCAAACGGAAATCCCGTGTCCGTGCGGCGTAGGCTGCCATGTCCATTTCGGCAATGCAAGAGAGCAGGGCATCCTCATCCCGACAAACGGGGCAGGGGAGCGTTTCTTGCAGGTCTACGTAAAGACCGCGCTTTTCAAGATATACGTCCAGATCGTAGGCAAAGCACAGCATGGGGCGTTCGAGAATAGAATAATCTATAAATGCGCTCGAGTAATCCGAGAGCAGAATGTCCGCTGCTGCGTACAGATCGGTCAGATCGGGGTAACTTGATACGTCGTAAAACAGTCCGTCCCCGTCAAGCTGCATGGCGGCGCTGACCGCGTAATGCGCCCGTACCAAAATGGCGTAGCGGTCGGAAAGTGCGGCTCTCCAGAGCTCCTTGGTGATCGGGGGGGTGATATAATGACGCCGCTTTTCGTCCACCAGGTACTCTCGGTAGGTCGGCATGTACAGGATCACGCGGCGGTCGGCGGGAATGCCAAGTGCCTCTTTCGTACGTGCGGCGCGTGCCTCTATATCACCCGCGGTCAATGCATCGTTGCGGGGCAGATCGCACAAGAGAAAGCTATCCTCGGTCGCATCAAAGATACGCATGAAGATTTTCTTGTCATAGTCGCTCTGTGCACAGCGCAGGGTAAGGGAATCCTTTTTTCCCCGAACACGCTTTTTGGCCAGAATGGAATTTTGCTTTTCCTCGCCGCCAATGCACTTCAGCGGTGTGCCGTGCCAGGTTTCCACGCGTATGTGGCGACGGCCGCCCAGGTTGATGCCGCGGTCGATCTCGGAGTTTCCGACCCAAACGCGACTGTAAAGCAGTGCAAGAAAGAAGGCGGGCGTGTCGATTTTAACGGCCTTACCGCGCGGCAGATTGAATTTTTGGGGATCGTCCAAAGCCCAGATCAGCTCGTAATCCGCAAAAAAGGGACGGCGGCACATTTCGTCATAGATCGCGCGCGGGCTGTCATGCAGACCGCGTCCGCCGAAGGAGGAGAAGAGCACCGTCTTCTTCCGCACGGGTACGAAAACGGCCACTACCCGCAAAAACACCTTGGCCACGCTCCAACAAAAGGAAAGGATGCGCGGATGTGTTTTGAGAAAATACAGGAGCTTATGACGCATAATGACTCTTTCCCTCGGGGCTTTCCGAGGATCTGGCGAATTTTCTGAAAACGTAACCGCGCACGCGGCTGGGGAGCAGTACCTGCACCACAAGACGCTTGCTGACGTTCCACAGATAACGGGTCAGACCGATCAGGCGGTTCTTGTACATGAACTGCTGCAAGCGCGCCTCGCTTTTGAAATAGCGCAGGCCGCCGCGGCGGCGGTACATATCCTGCCCTACGCGCACGTCCACCAAAACGTCGGGAACGTTGGCAAATTTCATATCAAGAAGCGCCATGCGGACCCACAAATAGTAATCCTCTTCACAGAAGAAATCCAAATATCCCCCTGCGCGCTTCACGTCGCTTTTTCGGAACAGCACGCTGACCTGATTCATGGGGCAGCGGATCCGAAGATCTCGCTTGATATCCTCATCCTGTTGCGCTACGTAGCGGTAGCTGACCACGCGATCGGGCGAGCCGATAAATTCTGCGATCGTGCCGCCTACAATGGAAAGCCTGGGGTCTGCCGTCATGCACGCAAGCTGCTTTTCAAAACGGTCGGGGCGACTGATATCATCGGCATCCATTAAGGCAACCAGCTCGTACGAGCAGTGGGACAGACCCGTGCGGCGGGCATGTCCGTGGCCGCAGTTTTTCTCCAGACGGATCACGCGGAAAAGGGGATTTGCCTCGTAAGCCACGATCAGCTCGTCAAGAGAGAGGGGGACAGGACCGTCCACTACCAGAACCACCTCGCTCGGCGGACAGGTCTGGTTCAGGATGCTGTCGACTGCTATTTTGAAGTGCCACGGGTCGTCCTTTTCGTAAACGGCCATGGCAACCGAAAATTTTTCAGGGCACATAAAGGGGATATTCCATCCTTTTGCGTTTGATGTATCCGCTTTTTCGTTTTGCGGACAAAATGGATGGCATGCAGACGAAAGGCCGCAAAATTCCATCATAATTACAGAATATTATAGCATATTCTTCCATCTATGTCAACCCCCCTCGAGAAAAGTCGAAGAAGCGCGGAAAGAAGAAAAAAACGAATAAACACCTTGCATCTTTTTTTGGATTGTGATACAATGAATGTGCTTTTTCCAAGTTAGTATTTCCAAGGCCGCTCGGCTCATGCGGAAAGGAACGGTATGAATCAAATTTTAACAACCTTTGAGATTATTGGTATATTGGCGGCTGCCCTCTCCGGGGCGATGCTGGCCATTGATAAACGGATGGATCTGTTCGGCGTGGTCCTGATCGGCATGGTCACGGGTCTTGGCGGCGGTGTGATGCGTGACGTGGTCCTCGGGCACGTGCCGCGCAGCTTTTCAAACCCCGCCTACCTTGCGGCGGCTGTGCTGCCCCCTCTTGCGGTCTTTCTCATTGCCTACATCCTGCAAGCACGTTACGTGCAGGAGGAGGGGCTTATTGACCGCATCAACAACGTTTTCGACGCTCTTGGCCTTGGTGCCTTTGCTGTCGGCGGTGCGGCCGTGGCGCGCGCCGTGGGTTATGAGGGGCATTTTGTGGTGGTAGTATTTTCGGGCGTCATCACGGCCGTTGGCGGCGGTGTTTTGCGGGACGTTCTGCTCCGCGAGATCCCCTCGGTCCTCAAAAAGCGCGTGTATGCGATCGCGGCACTCGTTGGAACGCTTGCCTATTGCGTTCTCTTGCACTACGGTGCGGGTGAAATTGTTTCGGCAATCGGTTCCGTTCTGCTTGTGTTTATTTTGCGTATTTTGGCCACCATCTTCCATTGGAATTTTCCCAAAGCGATCAAATGATGGACTATCCGTATTACCGCACCCTTGCCTCCTACCTCAAAGAGCGCCTTGGCGGCAAGGCCACCAAGATCGCGCTGGACGGTGGCTTTACCTGCCCGAACCGTGACGGAACGCTTTCCTTTGGCGGTTGCCGCTTCTGCTCGGAGCAAGGCGCGGGCGAATTTGCTGAAAACACGGAAAACGGCATCACGGCCGCCGTCAAACGCCGACTCGCCGATCCGCTTGGCGGCCGCCGCGCCGACCGTTATATCGCCTATTTTCAAAGCTTTTCGGGCACGTACGCGCCGATCGATACCCTCCGCCGCCACTACGATGCCGCCCTGTGTGACCCACGCATCGTTGGTCTTGCCGTTGCCACCCGCCCCGATTGCGTGGATGAGGCGGTGGCCGACCTGCTTGCCGAATATGCCGCGCGTCATTACGTGTCGGTGGAGCTTGGCCTGCAAACGGCCTCGGACGAGGTGGCCGCACGCATGAATATCGCCTGCCCGCGGGCCGCTTTTTCCCGTGCCGTACAGCTTCTTTCCTCGCGCGGCATCGATACGGTAGCGCATATCATGATCGGCTTGCCCGAGGAGGGGAGAAAGGAAGCGCGCGCGACCCTTGATCTGGTGAACGGCCTGCCCGTCACGGGGATCAAGATTCATTCGCTTTACGTCACGCAGAACAGTGCCCTTGCCGCAGATTACCTTCACGGTGCGTACACCCCGCTCTCCTTTGAAGAATATATCGAAACGGTGGTGGACATGCTTTCTCATGCGCGCCCCGATCTCGTGATCCATCGCCTGACAGGCGACCCTGAAAAGGGCAGTCTTCTTGCACCGCTGTGGTGCACCGAAAAGCACAAGGTGCTTGCCGCCATAACGCAAAAAATGCGCGAAAGAGGCCTTTATCAAGGTTGCCTCTATACCAATACATCAGAAAAACAGGCTTTGTTTTGAAGCAGAACGAAAATGAGGTGAGATTGTGAAACGGTATACCGTAACGGGCATGAATTGTGCCGCCTGCTCTGCACGCGTGGAGCGCGCGGTTTCCGGTCTTGACGGGGTAGAGGAATGCTCGGTCAATCTGCTCACAGGCGACCTCTTCGTTTCGGGAACGGCAGAGGAAGAGAGTATCCTGTCTGCTGTGCGTGATGCAGGCTACGGCATTGCCCCCAAGACAAGGGAAGAGAAGGCCGCTACCGTCTCACACGCTGCTCGAGAGGAAAAGCCCATCCTTCTCCGCCTGATCCTTTCTCTTTGCTTCCTGCTCCCTCTTATGTACCTATCCATGGGACACGTGATGCTTTCTTGGCCGTTGCCGCTTGGCTTGGCGGAGCGGCCGCTTGTGATCGCCCTTTTACAGCTTGTCCTGTCGCTGGCTGTGATGCTTCTCAACGCCGCCTTTTTCGTTGGCGGCACGCGTGCCCTCTTTCGCGGTGCGCCGAATATGGATACCCTGGTGGCTCTCGGCTCGTTCGCCTCCTTTGCATACAGTACCGTCCTGCTCTTTTGGATGGAAGGGGATATGGAAGCACAGCGCCACGCCCTGCACGGCCTCTATTTTGAGTCAGCAGCCATGATCCTGTGCCTCATTACCGTCGGCAAGCTGCTGGAGGCGCGCGCCAAGGGAAAGGCCACGGATGCCATTGCCTCGCTTGCCGCCCTCGTACCTCCCACGGCCACCCTGCTGCGGGACGGTCGGGAGGTGATCGTCCCGATCGCCGAGGTGCAGACGGGCGACGTGTTCGTGCTTCATCCGGGAGATCGTGTTCCCGTGGACGGCGTGGTAATCAGTGGCACGGGTGCTGTGGATGAGGCCGCCCTGACAGGAGAAAGCACGCCTGTCGATAAAGCGGAGGGGATGACCGTTTCGGCCGCTACGGTTAATTTGTATGGCTATCTTACCTGCCGCGCCACCCACGTGGGAGAGGATACCACCCTCTCGGGCATCATCCGCATGGTCAAGGAGGCCGCGGCCACCCGCGCTCCGATCGCCAAGATCGCGGATCGCGTTGCGGCGATCTTTGTTCCTGTCGTTCTGTTGATCGCTGCCTTAACGGCAGGCGTATGGTTCTTCGCTTCGGGGGATATCGGTCACGCCCTGTTGCGTGCCGTTTCGGTTCTGGTCATCTCCTGTCCCTGCTCGCTCGGCCTTGCCACCCCTGTGGCCATTATGGTCGGTAGCGGTATGGGGGCCAAAAACGGCATTCTCTTCAAAACCGCCGCAGCCCTCGAGGAAACGGGGCGCGCCCGCACCGTCCTACTCGACAAAACGGGCACGGTGACCGAGGGAAAGCCACGCATCACCGATATTCTTCCCGCCGACGGTGTAGGGGAAGACGAGCTGCTTGCCCTTGCCTATTCTCTTGAGAAAAAGAGCGAGCATCCGCTGGCCCGCGCAATCTGCCTTGCGGCAGAGGAGCGCGGCATTGCCGCCATGGAAACCGACAGCTTCGTTGCCCTTGCGGGCAACGGCGTACGCGCCGACATACACGGCGAGCCGCTGGTAGGCGGCAGTATGACCTACGTGAAGGAGATCGCTGCTATCCCCGCGGCACTTGCCACACGTGCCGCCACCCTTGCCGAGGAGGGAAAAACACCCCTCTTCTTTGCCAAAAACGGGCTCTCGCTTGGCCTTATCGCCGTGGCGGACCGCCCGAAGGAGGATGCCGCGGCCGCCATTGCCTCCCTGCGTGCGATGGGTATGAAAACAGTCCTTCTCACGGGTGACAATGCCCGCACCGCCCGTGCCATCGGCCGCGCGGTCGGGGTAGACGAGGTGATCTCTGACGTTCTGCCAAGCGGCAAAGAAGCCGTTGTGCAGGATCTGCAAAAGGCAGGCAAGGTCATCATGGTCGGTGACGGCATCAACGATGCTCCGGCCCTCGCGCGTGCTGACGTTGGCATCGCCATGGGAGAGGGAACGGACGTGGCCATTGATTCGGCCGACGTGGTGCTGGTCGGCGGTCGCCCCGCCTCGCTTGTCACCGCCGTGCGTCTTTCCCGCGCAACGCTGCGGAATATCCGTGAAAATCTTTTCTGGGCATTCTTTTACAACTGCGCGGGCATTCCTCTCGCCGCAGGCGTTTTTGCCCCGTTGCTCGGCTGGGAGCTTAGCCCCATGTTTGCTGCTGCCGCCATGTCGCTTTCCAGCCTCTTTGTGGTCAGCAACGCCCTGCGCCTGAATTTCTTCCGTTCCGAACTCAAAACACCGTCAAAAGGAGAAACCCATATGCAAACTGTCATCAAGATCGAGGGCATGATGTGCCCCCATTGCGAAGCCCACGTCAAAGCCGCCATAGAGGCGCTTCAAGGCGTTGTGTCCTGCACGGCCGACCACAAGGCCGGCACGGCCACCGTCACCTCGTCCGCCCCGCTTGACCTCGCCCTTTTGCAAAAGACCGTAGAGGGGCTTGGCTACAAGTTCCTTGGATAACAAAGAAGGCATCTGCCGTGCGGCAGATGCCTTCTTTGTTCGTTATTTTGCTGCCATACGGTTGACGGCATCGCGCAGACGGAGAAGATAATCCTCGTTTCGCGGATAATGCTTAAAGTCGATCTCGCCCTCGGCATCGATGGCGGCGATCACCGCCTCACGCCCCACCTTTTTCGCGGCAGCCTGCATGGCACGCACGTCCAAAAGTGCCTGCTCAAAGATCAGCTCGCGCAGGGAGTGTAAGGGTCGACCATTCTTTCCGGGATAAACAAGGAAGCAGTCACCCGCCGGGGTAAACAAATCACCCTCGAGATTGACAAAGGGGTTGGTCTTGTCGATGGAGTAGCGGTTGAAATAGAAGTTGTAGCCCCACTGCAAGAAGCCCTTGATATCATACTTAAAGAGCTGTGCACCGATCACGCGGGTACGGTATCCCGGCATGGCAAGGAACTGGTTGGAAACCTCTTGGTGCTGAACGCAGCAGTAATATACCCACAGATCGGGCACCTGTGCCGCAAGGAAGTCCTCTGCATGGTCGGTTGCGGGAATGGGGGCGGTAATAATCCCGCGATTGTAAAAGTCCACATGAGAGAGTGCATCCCGCACAGGGCAGTCCTCGATCAGATCGATGATGCCCGCCTTGGCCTTGGTGTATTGCTCAAAATGCTCCTCGGTCGGCTCGTCGGAAATGTGGAAGAAGTAGTGCCCGCGATAGCCGCATTTGTCAAGCTGCGCGCGCAGCTTCGGGATCAGCGTACGCAGAAAACGCACATATTCCTCGCCCGATGCCTCGGTGTCCCAACCAAAGATGCGGCGCTTCTCGCCGTCCACGGTCGCCACGATCTTGGGCGCGTGAGCCGCTCCCCATTGGGTAAAGAAGTGGGCGATCTCCAGATCGCGTATGCCCACGCGGCGGCACATATTACAGAAGCGGCGGAGCTTTGAAAATCCGAAATGATACTCTCCGTTTTTCACCGACACGTCAATGAGCTGTACGGTCGGACGCTCGCCGCCTACCTTGGTGTCAAGCGGCGGGGTGAAAATGGGCGTGAGAAGCGCGTTGCTGCCGCGGGAAACGTATTCCACGAGGTAGTTTTCAATCAGCTCCCAGTGTTTTTCGGAAAAGACCTTGACGCCGTATTCCAAGGCAAGGCTGTCATAATGGAACCAATGCGTCACCGTCATATCCAGCTCCGGCAGGACGGCATCCAGCACCTCAACCGTATAGGTCACCGAGGCAGCCTCTTCCGCTTCTCCGTCCCAAGTAAAGTGCAGGGTGATCGGATATTTGCCGGGTGTCAGCATGCGGGGAATGTGCATCTCTGCATACACCTGTGAAAGCAAGCCGCTCATGGTATAGACTGCTGTGGCAGGACGCAAGATGTCGGGATATATGCCGGGCGCTTTGCCCATATAATCGTCATCAGAATCCGCATAGCTCGGCATCAGAACCGGCACGTGTTCTACCGTGTACAGGGAAAGATTGACGGCGATCGGTGAGCTTACGGTGATGTTCAAGCGCTGACCGCAAGGGGAAGCATTGCTTGCGACCAAAGCCGAGAAAAAGTGGCGGTCGCCGCAGAGGGCAGTTCCTCCCTTACGTTCGGTAAAGGCTTCGATGCTGTCGGTTGCTTTGGCCTTGGTCAGGCCGGATACGCAACGCACGGAAATGTAAGAAGGCATGGCAGTTCTCCTTTGCGGGAAGTTGCTTTCATTGTAGCATACAGACTGATAAAAGTAAAGAGATTTGACCAATCGTGCAAATTAAATGGCCAAAAAAGCACCCAAACGGTTGTCCGCTTGGGTGCTTTTGGTTGTTATCGCTCTTCGCGGTAGTAGTTCAGACCGAGTCCCGCAGGGGGCTGGTCCTCCTTGCGGTCGCGGATGCTGGTGATGACCAGTACGGTAATGGTGACCAGATAGGGGAGCATCTTAAAGAGCTCCTTGGTTTGCAGGTTGATGCCGGGAATGTAGCTGCTCGCCACGTAGAACGCACCGAAAATGATCGCGCACAGGATGCCGTAGTTCGGACGCCAAGCCATAAAGATAACCAAAGCTACCGAAAGCCAGCCGATCTGGTCGATCACGTACTCCCAGTTGCCGCCCAGATAGTCCATCACGAAGGTAAGACCGCCCAGCGCAGCTACGCCGCAGCCGATGCAGGTCGCGCCGTAGCGGTAGGCCGCCACGTTGATGCCCGCGGCGTCTGCCGTGGCAGGGTTCTCACCCACCGCACGCAGGTGCAGGCCAAGGCGCGTTCTGTTCATCACAAAGGAGGTCAAAAGCGCCACTGCAATGGCAAGGTAGATCATCGCACCATAGTTAAGGAACAGCTCGCCAAACCAGCCAAGGCTCTTGGCAAAGGGCAGGGAAGCCGTGAAATACTTGCTTGCTACCGCAAAGGTAAACGCCTTTATCTTGACCTGGGCAATCATGTAGTTGGAAATGCCAACGCCAAGGGTGGTCAGCACAAGACCCGTTACGTTCTGATTGGCACGGAGGGTTACGGTAAAGAAGCTGTACAGCAGACCCATCAGCGCACCGCCGATAAAGGTGGCGATGATCGGGATCAGCACTGCCAGAAAGGGAACCATGCGTCCCCCCACAGAGGTGTAGTAAATGGATTCTGCCACACAGCCAAAGGCCGCGCCAACACACATCGTGCCGGGAATACCAAGGTTCAGGTGGCCGGATTTTTCGGTGATGGTCTCACCCGTTGCACCGAACAGGAGTGTCATGCCAAGGCGGATGGCGCTGACAAGAAAGGTGATGAGTGTTGTCATGCGTCGTTCTCCTCCTTTGCTTTTTTGCGCAGATGGATCTTGTAATTCATAAAGAACTCGCAACCGATGATAAACAGCAGGATGATACCCGTGATGATGTCACCGATCGAGGTATCCATGCGGAAATCGGTGGAGATCTGAGAGGCGCCGCGGCCAAGGAATACGATCAAAAGAGAGGAAAGGATCATGTAAAGCGGGTTGAATTTTGCAAGCCAGGAAACCATGATGGCCGTAAAGCCCTGACCGCCAACCAGCGTGGTAGACACCGTGCAGCTGCCGTTGGCTACCAGCAAAAGACCGACCAGACCGCAAAGACCGCCGGAGATCGCCATGGTGCGGATAATAACCTTCTTTACGTTGATGCCGATGTATTTTGCCGTGTTCTCACTCTCGCCCACGACCGAGATCTCATATCCCTGCTTGCTGTATCGCAGGTAGACGTAAAGCAGACCTGTCAGGATCAGAATGGAGATAATGGCTAAAAGGAAATCGTTGCCAAGGATGCGCGGGAACCGGAATTCGGGCATCGTCGGCAGCACACCCGATCCGCTCTTGCCCCATAGCTTGAGGAAATACATAACGATCTGAATGGCAATGTAGTTCATCATCAGGGTAAAAAGCGTTTCATTGGTGTTGAAGAACGCCTTGAAGATCGCCGGGATCAAGCCCCAAATAGCACCGGCCAGAATGCTCAGCACTGTCATTACAACAAAGAAGAGGGGTAGGGGCATCTTGTCACCGAAAAGATACATGCAGGCCGCCGCCGTCATGGCACCAACCAGAGCCTGTCCCTCCGCGCCGCAGTTCCAGAACTTCATGCGGAAGGCGGGGGTAACGGCAAGGCCGAGGCCAAGCAGGATGCAGGTCAGATTGGCAAGGTTCCAGATACGGCGGGAGGTACCGAACGCACCAAGGAACATGGATTTGTAAATGGAGATCGGGTTCTCCTTGATCAGCAGCATGATCACCACAGCCGATACCAGCAAAGCACAAAGGATTGCGCCACCGCGGATCAGCATGGCCTTCTGCCAGGGGAGCGCATCGCGCTTCGTCAAATGGATAAGCGGCTCGCGCTTTACGTTTTCCGTTGCCTTCATCACGCTTCCTCCTTTTCATTCGTTGCCATCGGCACGTCACTTGTCATCAAAAGACCAACCTCTTCCTTGGTGGTCGTGCGGGCGTCCACAATACCGCTGATCTTGCCGCCGCTGATGACCATAATGCGGTCGGAGAGGGCAAGCAGTACGTCCAGGTCCTCGCCCACAAAGATCACGGCAACGCCCTTCTTCTTCTGCTCGTTGAGCAGGTTGTAAATGGTGTAGGACGAGTTGATATCCAGACCGCGCACAGGGTATGCCGCCATCAGAACGGAGGGGGCTGCGGCGATCTCGCGGCCAACCAGCACTTTTTGCACGTTACCGCCCGAAAGACGGCGCACAGGCGTGGTCGCACCGGGGGTCACGACCTCCAGCTCGTTGATGATGGAAAGCGCCAGATCCTTCGGATTCTTGCGGTCAAGGAACAGCGACTTGCCGCGGCGGTAGCTGCGCAGCATCATGTTGTCGATGATGTCCATGTTGCCGACAAGGCCCATGCCCAGTCGGTCCTCGGGAACAAAGGAAAGACGCACACCAAGCTCGCGGATCTGCAGGGGCGTCTTGTCACACAGGTTCTCTTGCTCGCCCGTTGCGGGATCGGTGTAAAGGATCTCACCCTCGTTCACGTGGTGCAGGCCCGCAATGGATTCCAGCAGCTCGCGCTGACCAGAGCCGGCAATGCCCGCAATACCGAGGATCTCGCCCGCACGTGCTGTAAAGGAAATATCGTCCAGCGTCGTCACACCGTCCGCATCCACGCTTGAAATATGCTTGACAGTCAGGCGGTCGGTCGTGTTTTCCGGCTCGGAGCGGTCGATGTTCAGAACGATCTTTTTGCCGATCATCATTTCGGTCAGCTCGTTTTCGTTGGTGGTGGCCGTTTCCACGGTCGCCACGTGCTCGCCCTTCCGCAGTACCGCCACGCGGTCGGAAATGGAAAGCACCTCGTGCATCTTGTGGGTGATGATGATGATGGACTTGCCGTCGTCGCGCATACGGCGAAGCACGGCAAACAGCTTCTCAGTCTCCTGCGGTGTCAAAACGGCCGTCGGCTCGTCCAGGATCAGGATGTCCGCACCGCGGTACAGCACCTTGATGATCTCCACCGTCTGCTTTTCGGATACCGGCATGGCGTGGATCTTTTTGGTCGGCTCAATGTGGAAACCGTAGCGGTCCGCGATCTCGGATACGCGCGCGTTTACCTCAGAGAGCTTGTACTTTTTTCCGTCCTTGATGCCCAGTACGATATTCTCGCTTGCCGAGAAAACGTCGATCAGCTTGAAATGCTGGTGGATCATACCGATGCCGTAGCGGAAGGCATCCTTCGGGTTGGCGATCACGGCAGGCTGCCCGCCCACAAGGATCTCGCCCTCGTCGGGGAAGTAAATGCCCGCGATCATGTTCATCAGTGTGGTTTTGCCGCATCCGTTCTCACCCAAAAGGGCAAGGATCTCGCCGCGGCGCAAGGTCAGATCAATGTGGTTGTTGGCGATAACACTGCCAAAGGTCTTGGTTACCCCGTGCAGCTCCAGCGCCGCCACGGGTGCTCCGTTTGCAAGGCAAAGATCGTTGTTCATGGCATCTCCTTGACTCAACAAAAATATACATCTTATTATATCAAAAAAAGAAACAAAAATCAAGATATAAACCGATCTTTTGTCACATTTTGCAAAAAAAGATGAAAAAGAAAAAAGGCGGAGAAAATTCTCCGCCTTTTTCGGTACTACGGAATTAGCCGTAGTTCTCGTCCAGCAGGGTGATACCGTCGATACGCAGATCGAAGTAAGGAGCAGACTGGATCTTGGATTCCATGAAGATACCGTTCTCGATAACCTCAACGCCGCCTACCAGGTAGGTCTCTACCTTGGCATCTGCAACGGTGAACTTGTTGGTATCGAATACGTTCAGCGTGCCTGCCTTGAACTGGTCGATAGCAGCCTTGATAGCCTCAACGGTGCCGTCAGCAGCAACGTCCAGGTTGATACCGGTCAGAGCAACGGAGCCCTCGGCAATGCCGCCGCACCAGTTGGTGTCGATAGCAGCACCGGTGTTCATGCACTTTACAATGTATGCAAAGTAGGGAGCCCAGTCGATACGGGAGGATACGATGAAGGAATTCTTGCAGGTCTCATAGGTGCTGCCGTTGTAGGAAACGTTCGGAACGCCTGCAGCCTCACATGCGGAGGGAGCACCCATGGAGTCAGCGTGCTGGGAGATCAGCTTGCAGCCGCGGGCAATGAGAGCCTCGGCAGCGTTCTTCTCAGCGGTAATGTCGAACCAGGAGCCGGTGAAGGTAACTTCCATGGTAACGGTGGGGCAAACGGATCTTGCGCCCAGGTAGAAGGAGGTGTAGCCGGAGATAACCTCGGCGTAGGTGAAGGCACCAACGTAACCGATCTTAGCCTCTTCAGCGGTGAACTTGCCGGCTGCGATCATCTCGTTCAGCTTCAAACCTGCGGCGATACCGGCCAGGTATCTACCCTGGTAGATAGAAGCGAATGCGTTGTGGTAGTTGGACAGGTTCTCAGCGGCGGCCTTTACACCGGTAGCATGGCAGAACTGTACGTTGGGGAATTCCTTTGCAGCCTGGATCATGAAGTCCTCATGACCGAAGGAGTTTGCAAAGATGATGGTGCAGCCCTGGTCAACCAGGTCAGCAGCTGCCTCGTAGCATTCCTCAGTCTCGTCGATCATGGTCTTGATGATAACCTGATCGTTGGAAAGACCGAGAGCCTGCTGCATGGCTTCAACGCCATTGAGGAAGTTCAGGTCGTAGGTGGACTGCTCGTCGTGCAGGCAGATAACACCGAGCTTGAAGTTGTCGGCGATCTCAAAATCCTTTACGATGGGGGCAGCAGCCAGAGGGGATTCGCTCATGCCCTTCAGTTCAGCACCGGGATCCGTACAAGCAACAACGGAAACCAGCATGATGGCAACAAGAGCCAGAGCCAGAAGCTTTTTGAACATTTTCATGTTCCTCCTAAAAAAATAATAATATATTACGAGGCGCGAGGGGCGCGCCGAGTAATCAAAATCAGCGGTAAACAATACCGCCCTCGGGGCTCATCGAGGCAATGCAGGCAAGCGAGTCTATGCGGATGCCCTCTGCACGCAGCTTGTCCCCGCCGCCCTGGAACGCCTTCTCGATCGCAATGGCACAGCCGCACAGGTGTGCGCCCGATTGCTCCACGATCGAAAGCAGGCCGCAGAGCGCCGCACCGTGCGCCAGAAAGTCGTCGACCAGCAGAACGCGGTCGTCGGGGGAGAGGAGCGAGGTCGGTACGATCGCATCATACGT
>JAZQWX010000064.1:0-2065 GCA_045632565.1 Eubacteriales bacterium
GTACCGCCTGTTCACAGGGCGTGACGGTGGAACGGACAAGGCCGAGATCCTGCTCTCAGACGGAGATACGCTTCCCCTTGGGGAGGAAGCCTTTACCGTATGGCACACACCGGGGCACACCC
Organism: Eubacteriales bacterium; assembly: GCA_045632565.1. Taxonomy (GTDB): domain Bacteria; phylum Bacillota; class Clostridia; order Oscillospirales; family CAG-272; genus UBA1740. The sequence continues at coordinate 123 of JAZQWX010000064.1, forward strand.
CCGGCTCGATCTGCCTGTATACCGACGGCATGCTGATCTCGGGAGATACGCTGTTTGCGGGAACGATCGGACGCACCGACCTGCCCGGCGGACGGGACGTCGATATGCAAAAATCGCTCTGCCGCCTGTTTTCCTTTGAAAAAGACGCAATTCTCTACTCCGGCCATGGTCCGGAAAGCACGCTCCTGCGAGAAAAGAAATACAATCCTTATGCAAAAGGGGAAGTTTGACATGGAAGAAACAAGATCGAATTTTATTCACGACATCATTGACGAGGATCTTTCGAAAAATCCCTCGCTCAAGATCCACACGCGTTTCCCGCCCGAGCCGAACGGCTATCTGCACATCGGTCACTGTAAGGCCCTGGTCATCGACTTCGGCACGGCACGCAAGTATAACGGCCTGTGCAACCTCCGTATGGATGACACCAACCCTGCCAAAGAGGACACCGAGTTTGTGGATGCCATCAAAGAGGACATTCATTGGCTGGGCTTTGACTGGGAGGATCGCTTCTTCTACGGCTCGGATTACTTTGAAAAAGACTACGAGCTGGCCGTTGGGCTGATCAAGAAGGGACTGGCTTACGTTTGTGAGCTTTCCGCCGAGGAAATGCGCGACCCGAAATACTGCGGCGACCTGACGCACCCGGCCGTATCTCCCTTCCGTGACCGTCCGATCGAAGAGAGCCTTGACCTCTTTGAACGCATGAAAAACGGTGAGTTCCCCGAGGGACGCTACACCCTGCGCGCGAAGATCGACCTCGCGTCCGGCAACTTCTGCATGCGCGACCCCGTTATCTACCGTATCCGCTATATCGAGCATCACCGCCAGGGCAACAAGTGGTGCGTGTATCCCATGTATGACTTCGCCCATCCCATTCAGGATGCTCTGGAGGGCGTGACCCACTCGCTCTGCTCGCTGGAATATGAGATCCACCGCCCGCTGTACAACTGGGTGATCGACAACATAGACCTCGAATACCCCGTCGTTAAGCCGCGGCAGATCGAATTTGCACGTCTGAACATGACCTACACCATGATGAGCAAGCGTTTTCTGCGTCATCTGGTGGAAAGCGGACTTGTGGACGGCTGGGACGACCCGCGTATGCCTACCCTCTGCGGTCTGCGCCGCCGCGGCTATACTGCCGCTTCGATCTTGGATTTCTGCGACCGCATCGGTGTTGCCAAATCGAACAGCACGGTAGAGCTTGGGCTGCTGGAGGCCTGCATCCGCGAGGAGCTGAATGAAAGCGCGCCCCGCCGCGTGGCCGTGCTTGATCCGATCAAGGTCATTGTGGACAACTATCCTGCCGACAAGGTAGAGTATTTTGATCTGCCGAACAATCCGCAGAAGCCCGAAGCCGGCACACGTGCGCTTCCCTTCTCGCGCGAGCTGTATATCGACCGTGAGGACTTCGCGCTCGTTCCGCCCCCGAAATTCTTCCGCCTCAAGCCCGACGGTGAGGTGCGCCTGATGGGCGCGTATATCGTGCGTTGCGGCGAGATCGTACAGAACGAGGACGGCAGCGTGAAGGAGATCCACGTGACGGCGGATCTCGAAACCGGTTGCGGCATGCCCGCAGACGGCCACAAGGTCAAGGGCACGATCCATTGGCTTTCCGCCGCACACGCGGTGGATGCTGACGTGGCGCTCTACGACCGCCTGTTTACCGTTCCCGATCCGAACAATCTCCCCGACGGACAGACCACCGAGGACGTCATGAACCCCGAGTCCTGCGTAATGAAGACGGGCGCGAAGCTGGAGCCTTCTTTGGCCGATGCCAAGGCGGGCGACCACTTCCAATTCGTGAGAACGGGTTATTTCGTCAAGGACAACAAGAAGGACAACGTATTCAACCGCACCGTTAGCCTCAAGGACAGCTTCCCGAAGGCATAAACGCAAAAGACAGCGGCCACCGCCGGCGGCTCGTCTTTTACGTCTTC
>JAZQWX010000065.1:0-3449 GCA_045632565.1 Eubacteriales bacterium
CTTTTTTTAGGAAATAGCTTTCTTAACGATGTCAATGATCTGCAAACGCGGCAGGGCGATCGGCGGGTTCAGAAGATGGGTGGCGTAGAAGATCGAAAGGCCAAGTTCACGCTCGATCGCCATATACGAGCCGGCCGCACCGTCCCAGCCGAAATCGGTCGCGCCGCCGGGGATGGGACAACGCACGCCAAGCGCGTATCCGTAGGTTTTATGATGCCAGAAGTCGGGGCGTGTGTTCTCATCCAGACAATCGGTGTGCATGAGGGTCAGCGTTTTGTCGGAAAGGAGCACTCCCGTGCGAAGGCCCTCCATAAAGCGCAGGTAATCCTCCACTGTGGAAATGCAGCCCGCGCCGCCGCTTTCGTATTTCGTTCCGAGCTTGAATTTGCCAAGCGATTTACCACAATTTTTGGCAACTCCCGCCTCGCCGTCGTATCGGTACTGCCCGGTGACCGTATCAAGCTCGCTATCGTCAAGACAAAAGGTCGAGCGCGTCATGCCGAGCGGACGGAAAATGCGCCGTGCAACGAAGTCGCCGAAGCGCTCGCCCGCCAAGACCTCCACGGCCGCCGCCAGAATATCGTGGCACGCGCTGTACTGCCAATGCGTGCCCGGCTCAAAGGAAAGGGGACTTTCGGCAAAGTAGGGCATGACCTCTCGCGTGCCGCAGCGGCCGCCCGTTTCCTCTCTTGCCCGCTTCAGGGCGGGGGTTTCAAGATTGTAGCTGAAGCCTGCCGTCATGGAAAACAGGTCGCGCATGCGAATGGGGTTCTTTGCTTTTCGTACCGCATCCCCCTCGCGCACGGTCATCTCACGGAATTCGGGTAGGATGGCGTACAGGGGATCGTCCAATCGGTAAAGCCCCTCCTCGTATAGCATCAGGGCTGCCGTTACCGTGATGGGCTTGGAGCAGGAATACAGGTTGTAGCGCTCGTTTCCCGCAACGGGAATTTGCTTTTCGACGTTGGTATAGCCGCTTTGGTGGCGGAAAATTTCGCGGCCGTGCTGCAAAACGGCCAGATCGTAGCCGGGCGCGCCGTCCCGCACGAAGGAATCGAGAAATGCCGTCAGTTCGCTGAACATGATCTCCTCCTTGAATCTTTTTCTCCATTTTAGCAAAAAAACGCCCGCGTTGCAAGAGCCGCGCCGCATTTTTTTGCATACGCTGATAGGGAATCCAAAAGAAAGAAGGAGATCTTATGCTGGCACAACGAGAATACAGCCGTGCGCGCGCCGTGGAATACGCGCGCCGTTGGGCGCTGGATCGCAATCCGCTTTATTACGATTACACGGGCATCGGGGGAAACTGCACCAATTTTGTGTCCCAATGCGTGTACGCGGGCTGCTGCACCATGAACTATACTCCTGTTTACGGGTGGTACTATCTCTCCCCCGCGGAGCGCACCGCCTCCTGGACGGGGGTGCGGTTTTTTTACGATTTCATCACCAAAAACGAGAACGTCGGCCCGTTTGCCCGCGAGGTAGGGGCGAACGAGGTCGAAGAGGGGGATGTGGTGCAGCTGGCGCGGCAGGAAACGGGATACTATCACTCGCTGCTCGTGGTCGGGCGACAGGGAGAGGATATTCTGGTCGCCGCCCAGTCGGATGACGCGCTTGACAGGCCGCTTTCCACCTACGATTACGATTACGCGCGCTTTTTGCACGTGGAGGGGGTACGCATCCGCGTGCCGGATACCGAGGATTGCTTTGCCTCCCTGCTCGCGGGAGAGGCGATCTTGCCCGATCTTGCCTCCGCGCCCCCTTTGCCGCCCGATCCCGCCGAGATGCAGGAAAGCGAGATGCCTGCCCCGCCCGAGCCACCAGCTGACGGCACGTGACGGCATCTGCCAAAAAATATCGCAATTTTTCCTAAGTTTTTTTGCAAGCGGTCTTGCAATGGTAAGAAAATTATGATATAATATGCTATAATAACGGAAAACGGTATGTTTTTTTGTCGCACAAAGAGGATGCCATGGAAGATTTTGCCTACATTCGCCGCAATCTGGAGGCCGTTCGCGCAGAGCTGCGTGCAGCCGCTGACCGATCGGGCCGTCCCGTACCCACGCTGGTGGCAGTCACCAAAAGCGCAGGGGATGACGAGGTGCTGGCACTGGCCGCCCTTGGCGGTGTGGACATGGCGGAAAACCGCGTTCCCTGCTTCCGTGCGCGCCGTGAGCTGCTTCTTGCAAACGGGTATGATCTGCCTCTGCATCTGATCGGCTCGCTGCAGACCAACAAGGTCAAATACATCGTGCGTGATGCCGCTACCGTGCAATCGCTGGACTCGCTCCGTCTTGCGGCGGAAATGGAAAAGCAGGCGGCCAAGGCTGGCTGCATGCTCCGCGTGCTGATCGAGGTCAACAGCGGGATGGAAGAGAACAAGGGTGGCTTTGCCCCCGATGACGTGCTTCCCATTCACGCGGCTCTTGTGGGCGGCGCGTATCCGCACCTTGCCGTGGCAGGCCTGATGACCATGGGGCCGGTGCTCGAAAGGGAAGAGGACTACCGTCCCTATTTCCGTCTGACGCGTGCGCTCTTTGATGAGATCGCCTCGCAGGGCGGCTTCGCGGGAGAGGGCATTCTGTCCATGGGCATGAGCGACAGCTTCCGCGTGGCAACCGAGGAGGGGGCTACGATGGTGCGTGTCGGCAGACGGCTGTTTATTCGGTAATCAAAAAACTGAAAGTATAAATTTCGTATTCGGAGGAAACAAACATGGCTATTTTTAACAAAAGACCCGTACGTTCCGAGGAGGACGATTTTAACGCCCGTTACTACGATGACGCAGAAGTGGGCGTAGGAGGAGAAGAAGAAATGGATATGGGTAACAACGTAGGCTTTGGCGGTATCAACATCGGCGGCAGCAGCATTGAGCTGAAGGTCGTTCGTCCCGAGGCACTGGCAGATGCCGTGGTGATCGCAGACCACCTGCTCAGCGGCCGCACGGTCGTTCTGAACATGGAGGCTGTCAGCAAGGACGTTTCTCTGCGTCTGCGCGACTTCCTGAACGGCGTGGCACATGCCATCGGCGGTCAGATCCGTTGCGTGGCTAACACCACCTACATCGCAACCCCCAACAACGTAGACGTGACCGAAACCGCTCTGCGTGGTGACCGTGCCGAGGACGAGGAATAATTCACTCAACAAGGCGTAGCATTGCCCCCACCCGCTTGGGTGGGGGCAATGCCGTGCCGGGGAGAATACTATGCTGAATATCGATGAACTGAAATTTGACGAAAAGGGTCTTATCCCCGCAATTGTGATCGACAATAAGACAAAAAGACTGCTCACCTTGGCTTATATGAGCCGCGAGAGCCTTGAAATATCCATTGAAAAGGGCTTGACCTGCTTTTACAGCCGTTCACGTCAGGAGCTTTGGCTCAAGGGCGAGACCAGCGGAAACTTCCAGCACATCGTGTCTATTACCGCTGATTGCGACAAGGATGCTC
>JAZQWX010000066.1:0-8942 GCA_045632565.1 Eubacteriales bacterium
GTCCGACGTTCAGGGGACGGATGGCGGGGAGCTTTTCGGCGGCCTCGATCCGCAGGCCTTTCAGGGAAAGATAGTCAAGATCCGTGGGGAGTTTTTTGCTTTCCAGCTTCGCCGTGCGCGCGGCCTCGGCCTTTTCGCGCTGGATATAGCCCTCGTATTTCACCTGCACCTCCACCGTGGTACACACGGCACGCGGCAGGTTGGGGCGGGTGGGATCAATTTCGGCAAGGGCGGCGTAGCTGACCTCCGGGCGGCGGAGCAGGTCGGCAAGGTGCGCGCCCGTGGTGATCTTGGTCGAGCCAAGCGAGGCGAGCAGGGAATTGACCTGCTCCGAGGGTGGTACGCTCAGCTTTTCGAGCCGCGCGATCTCTTCTTCGATCTGCTCACGCTTGCGGCAGAATGCGGCGTAACGCTCATCCGAGAGCAGTCCTACGCGGTGTCCGAATTCCGAGAGGCGCAGGTCGGCGTTATCCTGACGGAGCAGCAGGCGGTATTCCGAGCGCGAGGTCATCATGCGGTAGGGCTCGTCCGTGCCCTTGGTGACCAGATCGTCGATCAGCGTGCCGATGTAGGACGAGGCGCGCGGCAAGATCAGCGGCTCTTCTCCCTTGATTGAGAGCGCGGCGTTGATACCTGCGATAAGCCCCTGCGCGGCGGCCTCCTCATAGCCCGAGGTGCCGTTAAACTGCCCCGCGCCGTAAAGCCCCTCGATATCCTTGAAGGCGAGGGTGGGGTAAAGGGACAGGGGGTCGATACAATCGTACTCGATCGCGTAGCCGTAACGCATGATCTCCGCGTTTTCAAAACCGGGCAGCGAACGGATCATCTCGTGCTGTACGTCTGCGGGCATCGAGGTTGAAAAACCGCCAAGGTACATTTCCTCGCTCGTCGCGCCCGTCGGCTCAACGAAGAGCTGATGGCGCTCCTTGTCCGCAAAGCGCACGATCTTGGTTTCGATCGAGGGGCAATAGCGCGGGCCTGTGCCCGTGATGTTGCCCGAATACATGGCACTGCGGTCGAGATTGCTTTGGATGATCTCGTGCGTGCGCCCGTTGGTATAGACGATATGGCAGGGGATCTGCTCTTTTTGGGCAAATTTCTTCTCGTCCGTGCGGACGGAGAAGGGAACGGTGTTCTCCTCGCCCTTCTGCTCTTCGAGGCGCGAAAGATCGATCGAACGGCGCGCCACGCGCGCGGGCGTGCCCGTCTTGAAGCGCATCAGGCGAACGCCTGCCGCCGAAAGCGAGGCGGACAGCGCATTCGCGGGCAGCATGCCGTCAGGGCCTGACGGCACGGTATACGAGCCGATAAAGATCGCGCCCGCGAGGTACGTGCCTGTGGCCAGGATCACGCGCTCGGCGCACCATTCCTCTCCAAGTGCGGTACGCACACCGCGCACGCGGCGGCCGCCCTCGGCTTCTTCAAACAAAATATCGGTAATTTCCGCCTGCACGAGCCGCAGGTTTGGCTCACGCTCGACGGTTTCCTTCATGATCTGACGGTAGAGCATGCGGTCGGCCTGCACGCGGCGCGCGTGCACCGCCGCGCCCTTGCCAAGGTTCAGCGTGCGGGATTGCAGGGTCACGCGGTCGGTGGCGTAGCCCATCTCGCCCCCAAGGGCGTCGATCTCGTAAACGAGGTGTCCCTTGCCGCTTCCGCCGATCGAGGGATTGCAGGGCATGTTGGCCACCGCATCCAGCGACAGGGTAAAGAGAACGGTATCCACGCCCATGCGTGCGGCGGCAAGCGCGGCCTCCACGCCCGCATGCCCCGCGCCCACAACGGCGATTTTGGTGGAAAGATCCATGTCTTTCTCTCCTTTAAAGTGTGGGGCGACCTGCCGTGGGCAGGTCGCCCGTGTGTTATGCTTCGGTTGACGCTTCGTTCTGTACCGCATCGGCCTCGCGGCGGTTTTCTTCCATCGTGTTCACACGGCGGAAGCCTGCGGGCGGGCGGCGCATCTGCTTCAGGATCGCACTCTTCATGCGGCTGTGGGTGGTGTAGCCACCGGCCTCCGCACGGGCATACCACATGGTGGCCGTTTCCTCGTTCTGTGCGACGCCGTAGCCGAATTCATAGTGACAGCCCAGCGCGCTCATCGCACGGGCGTTGCCAAGGCTGGCGGCCAGACGGCGGAACTGCAGAGAAAGCAGGGTATCCCCCTCCTCACCGCGCGAAAGCACGGCACAGGAAGCGGCATACACGCGCTGACCGACCTTTTTGCGGCGGCGTGCGGTGTTTTCAGCCATGATCTCATCCGCCTTTGCCACGCCGCGCTTCTTGGCACTGGCAAGGTACGCGTTTGCCGTCTTGTAATCGTAGGTAAGACCGCCCTCGCCGCGCAAATGACATACGGCCAGGTTCAGCTCGGCCGTGCCGTTGCCCTGCTCGGCCGCCATCTTGTAGTAGTGAACGGCGCGGTGCATATCGCGCTCACAGCCGAGGCCGTTCTGGTAGCAGTAGCCAAGGTTGCACTGTGCGCCCGGATGGCCGCACTCGGCCGCGATCTCGTAATACTTCACCGCCTCCTCGTGGTTGCCGCGCTCATAGGCCTCCACGCCGCTGTTGTAAATGCCGGTCATGTCGGCACGGATGGCGTTGACCTTCTTGATGGCGTCGCCATATCCCTGCGTGGCGGCTTTCTTGTACCAGTCCATCGCGGTGGGGATATCGCGCTCCACGATCTGTGCGTTAAAGTAGCAGCCTGCCACGATAAACTGTGCGCGGGCAAAGCCGTTTTTGGCGGCGGTCAGGTAGCATTCAAAGGCACGTACTTCATTCTTTTCCACGCCGCGACCAAAGCGATAGCAGTCGCCAAGGTTCAGCCAGGCGGTGTCATAGCCGCCGTGTGCGGCCAGCTCGTACCAGCCGGCAGCGGCCACCTCATCCTGCGGCACGCCATGCCCCTTTTCACAGCAAACGCCCAGGTTGTTCTGCGCGTGGGCGTAGCCGTCCTCGGCCGCCAGGCGGTACATCAGGGCTGCAACGGTGTACTTGCCCTCCGCATACGCGCGGTAACCGAGCTCAAAACGCTCCTCGTTGCGGTACTTCACGTCCATTGCGGGCGGAACCTCGGAGAACACGTGTCCGCCAAGCTGTCCGATCAGGCGATCGGCAGCGCGGATGCCGCCGTTATAGGCGATCTCGGCGTAATATTTCTCAAACGCGGGGTTCTTGCGTACGCCACGCCCCTCGTGATAGAGCTTGGCAAGGCTGTAAGCTGCCTCAAAATCGCCGTCCTCGCTTGCCAGCGTGTACCAGTAAGCGGCGCGCACGGGATTTTCGGGAATGCCCTCACCCTTTGAGTAGCAGTCACCCACCATGCGGCGCGCACCGGCCACACCCAGCTCGGCCGCGATACGCAGCCAGAAGTAGGCACGGTCTGCCTCGGGCATGCCGAGATAACGCTCGCGCAGACAGAAGGCGAGGTGATAGGCCGCCTCGGCATGTCCCTGCTCGGCTGCCAGACGGTAGTAGACCGTGGCGCGCGAGGGGCTGAGCTCCACACCGTCACCAAATTCATAGCAACGGCCAAGCTGATACTGGGCGGGCGCGTAACCGTATTCGGCCGCGGCACGGTAGGCCGCCGCCTTTTCAGGCAGTTGGGTTTCGGGAATGCCCTGTGCGATGGCGTAAAGGATCTCTACGTCACGAAGAGGCAGGGTGCAATCCTGCGCGCAAAAGGGACACTTTTGGATATTGCCCGCGCTATGCCATTCACTGCCGCAATTTTTACATTTCATGCGAATACCTCCGCTTATCATTCAAGGTGATATATCTATTCTATTATATTGTAACATGAAAATGGATTTTGTCAAGGCCTCCCGAAAAGGAAGTCGATAAAAATTCTCTCTTTGCCTTGACTTTGCGCGGAAAGGGTGCTATGATAACCTTGAAAGAAACCGATTGAGGTGAAAAGCATGGAAGCTGTTCGTCGAAAAAAGAAGCTGGAAGTGGATATGACGGAGGGAAAGGTTCTGTCGAAGATCCTCGCCTTCGCTTTGCCCGTGCTGATCTCAAACGTTCTGCAATGCCTGTATAACGCCGCCGATATCGTGGTGGTGGGGCGTTTTTCAAGCGATCTTGCTTTGGCCGCCGTGGGCGCGACTGCCTCGGTCATCAATCTGTGTCTGAACCTGTTTATCGGCATGGCCTCGGGCGTCATCATCACCGTGGCAAACGCCGTTGGCGCGCGCGACCGTGAGAGAACGCAGCGCCTGGTGCATACTACGGTAACGCTTGCCCTGATATTCGGGGCGTTCGTTTCCGTGCTGGGCATCCTTTTCAGCCGTCCGCTTCTTGAGCTGATGGACACTCCGACGCACTTTATCGATATGTCCGTTGCCTATATGCGCATCTACCTTGGCGGCGCGATCTTCTCGCTGACCTACAACTTCGGCGCGGGCATTCTGCGCGCCTCGGGCGACTCCCGCCGCCCCCTGTATTACCTGACCGTGGCGGGTATTACGAACGTTATTTTAAACATGTTCTTCGTCATCGTGTTCGATATGGCGGCCGCAGGCGTAGCTCTTGCTACCATCATCGCGCAGGCGATCTCGGCTACGCTGGTCGTGATCCGTCTTTTCCGTCACGACGGCGACTGCCGACTGTCGCTTCGGAAGATTCGCCTGTACCGCAAGGAAACGTTCGATATTCTGCGCATGGGTCTGCCGGGCAGCGTGCAAAGCCTGGTGTTCAGCCTGTCCAATACCATGATCCAGTCCTCCGTTAACTCGCTGGACAACGCCCTTGACGTGAAGGGCATGCTTGTGGCGGGCAACTCCGCCGCCGTCAACGTGGAGTCCTTCATTTACAACGCCATGAACGCCATGTATACCACCGCCGTCACGGCCGTGGGGCAGAACGTGGGCGCGGGTAAATATAAGCGGATCGCCCCCGTTATGTGGAATTGTGTGGCGACCGTGGTGGTGGTCGGCCTTGCGATCGGTGCGGCCTCGGCTGTTTTTGCCGATCCGCTGCTTTCCGTCTATCTGCCGTCTTCACCCGAGGCGGTAGCCTTCGGCGCATCCCGCCTGTACCTGATCGGCTTTACCTACTTTTTGTGCGGCATCATGGATACGCTGGTCGGCTGTCAGCGCGGCATGGGCAGTACCCTGACGCCTATGATCGCCTCGGTCACGGGCGTGTGCGGCATCCGTATCGTTTGGATCTACACGGTGTTTGCCTATTTCCGCACCCCCGCCTCCCTGTATCTCTCCTATCCCGCTACGTGGATATTCACCGCCGCGATGCAATTCGTTCTGTACCTGCTGGTCAAGCACCGCCTGACCGATCGCATCAAGCTTGAAGAACAGAAAAAAGAAAGGATTCCCGCATGAGCGCAAGAGAAGAGTTTTTGGAAATTTACCGTAAGTACGTCACGCGTGAGGGCGCGGACAAATTGCTCGATTACCTGACCTCCCCCGCCTCGGACTTTTTCACCGCCCCCGCCAGCACGCGCTACCACGGCGCATACGAGGGGGGACTGTGTGAGCACAGCGTCAACGTGTACCGTTGCCTCTCTGCCTACCTTGCCCGCCCCGAGGTCAAGGAGCAGTACGGCCTGTCCGTTCCCGAGGAAACGGTGGCCATCGTGGCCTTGCTCCACGATCTTTGCAAGGTCAACTGCTACAAGGTCAGCCAAAGAAACGTCAAGGATGCGGACGGCCGCTGGAAGAGCGTGCCCTATTTTGAGTTTGACGATCAGCTTCCCTACGGGCATGGGGAAAAATCCGTGTATATCGCCAGTGGGTACATGCGCCTGTCGCGGGAGGAGGCCTTTGCCATCCGCTACCACATGGGCTTTTCGCAGGAAACGGACGCACGCAACGTCAGCGCGGCGTTTGCCGCCTACCCGCTTGCCATGGCCCTGTACATCGCAGACATGGAAGCGACCTACTTTGTGGAGAAATAAAAAAGAAGCACCGCCGCGGCGGTGCTTCTTTTTTATTTATTCCCCGTCCTTTTTCTTTGGGCGGTTGGTGAGGTAGTTGAGCAGCACGATGGAGCCGATGACAACGCCCATCACGATCATAATGCCCAGCATCCCCGTGCCCATATAGCCGAGGTTCTTGACGAATTCCATAGGTTCAAACTGAAGACCGTGCATTGGTTCTACCTCCTAATTACAGAAAGAAGTTCAGGATCAGGCCGCCCGCGATAACCGAGGCAACCTGGCCGGATACGTTGACACCGATCGAGTGCATGAGCAGGAAGTTCTGCGGGTCTTCTTCAAGGCCCATCTTATGCACGATACGGCCGGACATCGGGAAAGCGGAAATACCCGCCGCGCCGATCATGGGGTTGATCTTCTTCTTCGAGAAGACGTTGAGCAGCTTGGCAAACAGCACGCCGCCTGCGGTATCCATCACAAAGGCCACAAGACCAAGACCCATGATGAGCAGGGTGTCGACCTTTAAGAAGTCATCGGCCTTCATCTGGTAAGCGATGGTCAGACCCAAAAACAGCGTGATGAGGTTAGCCAGCACTTTTTGTGCGGTTTCGGACAGCGAATCCAGCACACCGCACTCGCGGAGCAGGTTACCGAACATCAAAAAGCCTACGAGCGAAACCGCATTCGGGGCAAACATACCCACGATCACGGTGGTGGCGATGGGGAACAGGATGCGCGTCAGCTTGGATACGCCCGCCGCCTTGTATTCCATGCGGATGCGGCGTTCCTTTTTGGTGGTCAGAAGACGAATGACAGGCGGCTGGATGATCGGTACCAGCGCCATGTAGGAGTAGGCGGCGACCATGATCGCGCCAAGATACTTGGAGTGCAGGACGTTGGCCACCGCGATGGCGGTCGGACCGTCTGCTGCGCCGATGATGGCGATAGAGGCCGCGTCCTTGATGTCGGGGAAGAAGATCGAGGCAAGGCAGAGCGTGAAGAAGATACCGAACTGCGCCGCCGCACCGAAGATCATCAGCTTGGGGTTGGAAAGCAGCGGGCCAAAGTCGATCATCGCACCGATGCCGATAAAGAGAAGCAGGGGGAACAACTCGTTGGCGATACCCGCGTTAAACAGGCTGGCAAGCGGGCCGTGCTCCAGCGCCGCGTCCGCGCCGGGAATGTTGACGAGGATCGCGCCAAAGCCCATCGGCAGAAGCAGAGAGGGCTCCATTTCCTTGTGAATGGCCAGGAAGATCAGCGTTGCGCCGACGATCCACATCACGACCTGACGCCAATTGAGGGCCAGGAAATTCTGGATCAGCACGAAAAGCGACATCGAGCCGCCCGAGGCCGACGGGTCAAAGGTCACGGCCTTGTCGCCGATAGACAGGGTAAAGGCAACGCCCTCGGCAGGTCCCTCCATGTAACACTCGACGGTAAGCGAGGTGCCGGAGGCCAAAAGATCATTGGCGGGATTTACGGAAACGCCGGATTGATCGAATACGACGGGGGAGAGAGAAACGCTTTGACCGTCGCGCTCGGCTTTGATCATCAAGCCGCTGCCCACAAGGGTGACGGGCTTGCCGGAAGCGTTTTCATAGGTAAACACGGCGGCGTAAACGGTTTTTCCGTCCACCGTTACCTCCTTGATCTCCACAAACTCCACGGTGTGGCCGTTTTCGGTAATGCTTTTTGTGGGTGTCTGTTCTGCGGCCGAACAGCCGAACAGGGATAGGGTGATCAGAATGCACAGGGCAAGGGTCAAAAAACGCTTCATGATTTCCTCCATTATGATATGCGACTTTTTGCAAACGCCATTATTATAACATGAAGACTTTTGAAAAGCAATAGGAAAAGTCAATATTTTTTCGGCACTTTTGTACACAAGGCATATTTTTCGCTTCCCGCTTCATAGGCTTTAAAATAAGGAAGAAAAAGGGGAGAAAATCATGTCGGGACTTGGCCGTTATCTCAAAAATGCCACGGTACTCGTGGGGGCTTCGCTTCTCATGCGGAGCGTGTCGCTCTTTTTTAACGCCTACGTCAGCGGAAAGATCGGGGCGGAGGGGATGGGACTCTTTACCTTGGTCATGAGCGTGTACGGCTTTGCCGTTACCTTTGCCACCTCGGGCATCAATTTGGCGGTCACGCGGCTGGTGGCCGCGGCCATCGGAGAGGGAAGAGAGGGCGAGGTGCGCCGCATTCTGCGGCGCGCCGTCCTCTACGCGCTCACCTTCGGCGGCACGGCCTCGGCGGTTCTGTTTTTCTTTGCCTCTCCCATCGGCACGGGAATTCTTGGGGATGCGCGCACCGTTCCCTCCCTGCGCCTGTTGTCTGTCAGCATGGTGCCGATCGCGCTCTCCTCGGTCTTCTCGGGCTACTTCGTTGCCGTGCGGCGCGTGGGGCGCAATGCCGCCACCCAGCTGTTTGAGCAGGGGGCGCGGATCTTTTTGACGGTCTATGGTCTGCTGGCCCTTGCCCCCGCCGGGCTGAGCTATGCCTGTCTTGCCTTGGTCGGCGGCTCGGCGCTCGCAGAATTTCTCTCCTTTTTCTTTCTGTTCATGCAGTACCTCTTTGACCGCCGAAAGCACGTAAAAGCCACCCCGTGTGTTGCAAAACGGCGTATCATGCCCGAAATTCTGCACATTTCACTGCCCATTGCCTTCTCGACTTACGTGCGGTCGGGGCTTCTGACGGTCGAGCATATTCTGATCCCCATCTGCCTGTCGCTTGGTGGCGCAGACCGCGGCGCGGCGCTTGCCGCCTACGGCGTGCTGCACAGCATGGCTTTGCCCGTCGTGCTGTTTCCCACCGCCGTTTCTTCCGCTTTTTCGGGTCTGCTGGTGCCCGAAATGGCCGAGGCGCAGGCGCGTGGGGAGAGCACCCGTGTTCGGTATATGACAGAACGCGCCCTTGGTGCTACACTTTTGTTTTCCATGCTCTCGGCGGGGGTGCTGTCCGCCTCGGCCGCCGAGATCGGGACGCTTTTTTACGGCAACGCGGAGGCCGGGCGGTATATTCGCCTCATTGCCCCCGTGGCGGTCAT
>JAZQWX010000067.1:0-9613 GCA_045632565.1 Eubacteriales bacterium
CCCACGGAATAAGCTGTGGCAGGGGGGTGTTGGGCAGGGGCATTTCTTCACGGAAGACCTCGATCATTTCAGGCGGATCACCTCGCCGGCCGGATCGGCCGAGGCGTTGCAAAAATCCGCTGACCGAGGTGGGAGCATCCACCTGTGCGACGCGCTTGAGTCTGCCGATATCGATCCCAAGCTCCATGGTGACGGTCGCACAGGTAACGGCGATCTCGTCCCCTTCCTTCATGCGACGCTCGGCGTCCTCACGTAACGCAGCGGACAGGTTGCCGTGGTGGATATAGAAAACATCCGGTTCACCGCGGCGACGGGCGATCTGCCGCAAGGTGGCGGTCACGTACTCGGTTTCCTCACGCGAGTTGGAAAAGACAAGCGAGCGTTGATCCTTGACCGCATCGTAGAGAAATTCGTAGCCTGCATCCACGTCGGCCACGCCACTCTTCCCTTTTGCGGCAGAGGGGCGCTGATCCTCACGGGGATCACCTATGTAAAAATGCTCAAAGGCAAGTCGCCAGCGAAGCTTTTCGTTTTCGGCAGGGGTCACGGCGGTTTCGCGGTCGCTGCCAGCCCCAAGCCAACGGGCGCAAAGCGCGGGATCACCAACGGTGGCGGAAAGCCCCACGCGACGCGGAGAGTGACCGATCATGCGAGAAAGTCGCTTGAGCTGACATAGGATCTGATTGCCACGATCGGAGGAGATGAGCGTATGCACCTCATCGATCAGGACGTAGCGGAGCGCGCCGAACAGGCGAAGCAGGTCCGTGCCCCGCTTCATCAGCATGGCCTCAAGGGACTCCGGCGTGATCTGCAAAATGCCGCGCGGATCTTTCAAGAGCTTTTCCTTTTGCGAAATGGAAGCATCTCCGTGCCAATGCGTGACAGGAATGCCGCTTTGCTCCAAGAGCTCAGACATACGGGCAAACTGATCGTTGATCAGGCTTTTGAGGGGCGCGATATAGAGCACAACGATCCCCTCGCCGGAGGGGGGATTTTCATACAGATCGGTCAGGATCGGGAAAAAGGCCGCCTCTGTTTTACCCGAGGCAGTTGCGCCGGTGAGGAGCAAATTATCCTCACCTTCCAAGAGAACGCGCGCCGCAAAAAGCTGGGCGGGGCGAAGCCCCTGCCAGCCGCGGCTGTAAATATATTCCTGCACAAATCCGGGAAAACGTGCAAACAGTTTATCCGCTTCTGTCATGGGCTATCCTTTCGTTTTTTGTAGTCTGCCTTGTTTTATATATCAAAAATCAATATCAGCAGGAGAGAAAGCAGGTTTCTTTTGGGGTGTCGGTTCGTCGGAAGCAGGCGGGGTGGCAAGTGCTTGCTGTCCGTTGTTTGCCATCAGCTCGTTAAAGGAAAGCTTCGGATTTTCGTGCAAAATGGAGAGCAGCGTAAGATAATCACGAATGATCTCGCGCGGCGTGATCAATTCCCCTGCCCCTGCGCGGGCAAGGGCGGCGCGCAAAAACGAAACCATGTCCTCCGAGCTGACCTTCGGGGCTTCTCCTGTCTGCTGGGCGTGCAGGAATGTCAGGCGCGTGATCAGGGCAAGCAGCTCGTCATCCCCCAAGCGCCGCAGGCGGATAACGGGGGTAGACAGGGTGGTATATCCCTGCTCTGCAAAGCGGCTGTCCGAAAGACGGCTACGCAAGGCCTCGTAGCTGAAGAGCCCTCGACGGGTATCCTCAAGGAACTGCGGCGTACCGCCAAATATGATGCCGAGAGAGGAGGCGCGCCCCTGCAGGGTATCGTTGAACATGGCAAGGAGCTTTTCATAATTGGCCTCTCGGGAGATGCGATTGGGGATCTTATACAGGTTCACGCATTCATCGATAAAGAGGATCAGGCCGCTGTACCCCAGGCGACGAGAGAAGATGGCCCAAAGCTTGATAAAGTCATACCAGTTATCGTCATCGATCACTAGGCTGACCGAAAAGCCAAGCTCTCGCTTTGCCTCGGTCTTATTGGAAAATTCACCGCGCAACCAACGGAGGCAGGCGCTTTTCTTGGCCTGATCATCCGAAAGAGATGCGGCGTAGTATTCCCCGAGGACGCGGGAAAAATCAAAGCCGCCGACACCGCCCTCGAGATCTGCGAGCGTTTCATAGATCCGTGCACGCAGGCGTTTTTCAAATTCAGGCGAATCGGGCAGAACACCCGATGCCGCCAGCTCCGAGCGCATGGCGGAAAAGTGGCGGGAAAGCACGACGGAGAGCGCGCCCCCATCCGGCGAAGCATGCGAGGCGAGGTTACGCATCAGCTCGCGGTAGGTGGCAAGGCCGTAATCCGCACCGCCCGACAGGCGGCGTTCGGGAGAAAGATCGGCATCGGCCGTCAGAAAGCCGCGCTCAAGCGCATACCCGCGCATGAGTTGAATGAGAAAGCTTTTACCGCTACCGTAGCGGCCGATCAGAAAACGGACAGCCGCACCGCCGTCCCCTACCGTTTCCATGCTGGAAAGGAGCGAGGCGATCTCATCACGGCGACCGATGGCAATATAGGGAGCACCGGAGCGCGGCACAACGCCTGCCGAAAGGGAGGACAGCAGGGTGTTCAGTATTCGTTTGGGGAGCTTGATCTCTTCTTTTACCGTATCCATTCCGATACCTCCTGTATATAGTCGGAAATTGGCAGATACCCCTCTTCGGCCGGTTCGAGAACGACGTCCTGCCATTTTTCCATGCTTTTTTCATTGATCGAGGAGGCAAGCTCCTCTTCTAACATGCCGCACCCGGAAAGCAGCGCACGAATGCCGGCGCGATCCTTGGCAAGCAGCAATGCAAGATAGCGCTTTTCCTCATTCGACAGCTCTTCATCTGCCGCCAAAATCGCATCTGCCGCAAAATATATTTCTGTTTTTGGTGTATTTTGAATTTCGTTCCACTCTTCCTCCGACACGAGGGCGCGCGTGTTGGACCAGGATTGCTGCTCGATTTCACCGGCACGCGAGAGATCGGCACTCCCCTCCGGCGCGTCATACAGCCGTTCATAAACGGGCTCTTCTTTTGCCGCGGCGGGCCGAAGAGATCCACTTGCGCGGTCAAAATAGGCGTCGATGAGATCCCGAAGGTCCGCATCCATGGGCGGAACGGCCAGGCGACTTTTGATAGACAAGGCGGCACGCAGCTTGTTTTCGGCATACTTCACAGCAGCGGTCACCGCTCCGCGCAGAGAGGAAACGTCGCGCACGGAATAGTAGGTGAGCTCGATGCGACAACGGATGTTTTGCGCGCAAAGCGCCCCACAGAAGGATTCATGTACGCGAACGGTGCGTGCAGCCTCCTTGAGAATATCCTTTTGAGATTGCAGCTTGGCAAGAACCTGCGCCATAACGGCAGGAATATGCTCTTCAAAAGCTGCGGGATGCTCCTTGGCATAGCGACTCTCCCGAAACCGATAGAGCGATAGAAATGCCAGGGCTGTTTCCGTCCCATCCCCATGAAAATCACCAATTGCTCCGAGGTAAAATTCCTTATGCGAGGCAATGGAAAGAATCTCGGAAAGAAAAGGGCCAAGGCGATCAAGCGGACAGGCGAGATTGTGGATCAGGCAGTAATCCATCAACCATTCCGTCATGAATTTATCGATACGGGAAAGATCCTTCCGATACGCAGCCCACACGTCGCACAGCTGCAAAACACCTTCTTTTGGCTCAATAAATTCGGGCAGATTGATAATTTCATAAACGTACAGAAAGAAATAGCTTTCTTCCGTCTTCAAAAATTCACCGCGGCGCACACAGCTGCGCCAATACAGGTAATAGGCAAGCTGCTCAGGCGTCAGATGGGCATACTGCGGGATGTAGGAAAAGTAGGGGGTAAAGGGGCACGCTTCCCCTTCTTTTTCAAGCAAGCGTACCGCATCGCGGCAAAACTGACCGTAGAACCGATAGTCCGAGGAGCGGTGAAACAGGCGAACGCGCGAGAGGAAACGATTGTCGGAGCGCGTAAGCTCCGTGACAAGATCCCCCTCCCTCTCCCGAGCGGACGGTGGTGGAGAAGAAAATCGACATGCAGCCTCATCGGCCGTCTTGTTTTCTTCCCGTACAGCGCTGACCTCTACGGTTGATACCGAGGAAGCGAAAGCGGACTTGGGCGGCGTGCGCCGACGGGGCGGCAGCAGGGAGTCAAGATCCCAGAATGCGTCACGGTCATTCATCAGATCGCGTTTGTCCAATCTTGCAGCCCCCTTTCCCTTGGTATTATATTATTATACCATATTCGTTCTGTCTTGTCAACGAAAAGCATCACGAAAGAAACAAATTTTATTGTGACTATTTTCCTGCTTGCGGTTGACAGGCGGCATGCAATTATGGTATAATTTCGGGTGAAAAACCAATTTCTTCTAAAAGAAGAGCAAAAAAAGGAGATCACTATGTGCTTTGAGAGTGCAAAGGAGCGCTACGCCCGCCTTGGCGTAGACGTGGATGCCGCGCTGAAGACGCTGGCAAATAAGGCAATCAGCATTCACTGCTGGCAGGGAGATGACGTTGTGGGCTTTGAAAGCTCCGGCGAGGCTCTTTCCGGCGGTATCCAGACCACGGGTAACTATCCCGGCAAGGCACGCACGCCTGCCGAGCTGATGGCAGACTTTGACATGGCCGCATCGCTGATTCCCGGCAAGAAGCGCATCAATCTGCATGCCTGCTACGCCATTTTTGAAGGCAACCGTGTTGACCGTGACGCCTTGCTCCCCGAGCATTTTGCGGCATGGGTAAAATTTGCCAAGGAGCGCGGCTACGGTATTGATTTTAACCCCACCTATTTCAGCCATCCGATGGTCAAGGACGGCCTGACCCTCTCCTCCCCCGATGAAGAGGTGCGTAAATTCTGGATCCGCCATGGCATTGCCTGCCGCCGCATTGCAGCCGCCATTGCCAAGGAGCTTGGTGAGCCCGTGCTGAACAACGTATGGATTCCCGACGGCTACAAGCACAACCCCGCCGACCGCATTGGTCCGCGCGTGCGTCTTGCCGATTCGCTTGACCAGATCTTTGCTGAGAAGCTGGACGGTGTGATCGACTGCGTAGAAAGCAAGGTGTTCGGTATCGGCGTAGAATCCTACACCGTAGGTTCTAACGAGTTCTACACCGCTTATGCAGCCCGCCACCCCGGTGTATACAACCTGCTGGACAACGGTCACTATCACCCCACCGAGGTAGTCAGCGACAAGATCCCTGCCCTGCTCACCTTCTTTGACAAGGTGCCGCTGCACGTTACCCACCCCGTTCGTTGGGACTCCGACCACGTGGTCGTGCTGGATGACGAGCTCAAGGAAATCGCCAAGGAGATCGTTCGTTGCGACGCTCTTGACAAGGTGCTGATCGGCCTTGACTATTTCGATGCCTCGATCAACCGTGTGGCCGCTTGGGTCATTGGTACGCGCAATATGGAAAAGGCGCTGCTTATGGCACTGCTTCTCCCCCATGCACGCATGAAGGCTCTGCAGGATGCGGGCAACTTCACCGAGATGCTGATGCTGGAGGAGGAGTGCAAGACCCTGCCCTTCTCCGACATTTGGGAGGCTTACTGCGAGGCGCAGGGCGTTCCCGCTGACGAGAGCTGGTTCAAGACCGTAAAGGCATACGAACAGGACGTTCTTTCGAAGCGCGTGTAATTTGATAAACAAGCGACAGCCCCTGACAAAAGTCGGCGGCTGTCGCTTTTCTTTTCCCTTTTCCTTATATTGACAAGAGAGGTACTCTATGGTATAATACAGGATAGTTGTTTTTCCTTTAGCGGTGATGCTTGATTGGTGCATAAAACCACAGTAAGGAGAAAAAACATGTCCAAATATTTTGGAACCGACGGGTTCCGCGGAGAGGCAGGGGTTACCCTGACCTCCGAGCATGCCTACAAGATCGGTCGCTTCCTTGGCTGGTACTATGGGCAGGACGGCACGCGCAAGGTTCGCGTTGTGATCGGTAAGGACACGCGACGCTCAAGCTACATGTTCGAATATTCGATCGTAGCGGGACTGACGGCCTCCGGCGCTGACGCGTATATGCTGCACGTGACCACCACGCCCAGCGTTTCCTACGTCACGGCAAGCGAGGGCTTTGACGTTGGCGTCATGATCTCCGCCAGCCACAACTCCTATGAGGATAACGGCATTAAGCTGGTCAATTCCCGTGGAGAGAAGATGGATGACGAAACCATTGCCAAGATCGAGGCCTATCTTGACGGCACGTATCCTTTCCCGAATGGCGGTACCGATGCCCCCTTTGCCAAAGGCAAGCAGGTTGGATGCATTGTGGATCATGCCGCGGGAAGAAACCGGTATATCGGTTACCTCATTTCCCTCTCAAGATACTCCTTCAGACAGTTCCGCGTGGGACTTGATTGCGCGAACGGCAGCGCGTGGATGATCGCCAAAAGCGTTTTTGACGCGCTTGGCGCGAAAACCTACGTGATCGGCGCGTCCCCCGATGGGTTGAACATCAACCGTGATGCGGGATCCACGCACATCGAGGCACTTGCCGCCTACGTGCGTGACAATCATCTGGACGTCGGCTTTGCTTTTGACGGAGATGCAGACCGCTGTATTGCGGTGGATGAGAACGGAAACGTGGTGAACGGTGACCACATCATTTACCTTTTGGCGTGCGACCTGAAGCGTGAGAATGCCCTTGCCGGCAACACCGTGGTAACCACCGTGATGTCAAACCTCGGACTTTACCGCGCGCTGGAGCAGGCGGGGATCGACTACGTGCAAACGGCTGTTGGCGACAAGTATGTTTACGAGAACATGCAGGCCACCGGCTATTGCATCGGCGGCGAGCAATCCGGGCATATCATTTTAAGCAAATATGCCACGACGGGCGACGGCATTCTGACCGCCATCAAGGTCATGGAGGCCGTTATCACAAGCAAGCTGCCGCTTTCCAAATTGCGCGAGCCCGTGAAAAACTATCCGCAGCTTCTTTCCAATATCCGCGTAACCGACAAGCGGGCCGTGGCCGAGCATCCTGCCGTGAAGGCAAGGGCCGAGGAGATCGCCCGTGAGCTTGGAGCAGACGGCCGCATCCTGCTCCGCGAAAGCGGCACAGAGCCGCTGGTGCGCGTGATGGTGGAGGCCGACACGACCGAGCGCTGTGAGCATTACGTTCGCAGCATGACGGAGCTTATCCGTTCGCTTGGGCTTGCGTGAGGTGGCGTATGGAAGAATTACGGATAACGTCACTTTGGAAAGAGGCCGACAAGTCGATCGCCTACCCCCATCTTGCGGCCTTCACCTATCCGTGGGAAGCACTTTCCGCGATCGGTGAGATGATCGAAAAGATTGCCAAGGCCCTGCCCCACGAGGAGTTCCGAGAAATTGCGCCCTCGGTTTTCGCGGCCAAGAGCGCACGTATTGCGAAAAGTGCCTGTATTAACGGCCCTTGCATCATTTGCGAGGATGCCGAGGTGCGGCACGGCGCGTTTATCCGCGGCAAGGCGATCGTGGGACGCGGCGCGGTGGTCGGCAATTCCACCGAGCTTAAAAACTGCATTCTGTTTGACGGCGTGCAGGTTCCGCATTTCAATTACGTGGGGGATTCCATTCTTGGTTACCGCGCGCACCTGGGTGCGGGAGCGGTCACCTCAAACGTCAAAAGCGATAAAAGCTACGTGGCCGTGCGCTGTCTTGGCAGAACCGTGGAAACGGGCTGCCGCAAGTTCGGCGCGATGCTGGGTGACTACGTGGAGGTAGGATGCAACAGCGTGCTCAACCCCGGCACGGTAATCGGCCGTTACTCGAACGTGTACCCCCTTTCCTCGGTGAGAGGCTACGTGCCCCCCGAGAGTATTTTCAAATCCAATTTCAATATTGTCAAGAAACGCTGACGGCCTTGGCACCAAGGGTCGACAGTGGAAAAACAACCCCGAAAATCCGGGCAATGATAGCGCCAGAACCGCGAAAGCGGTTGACGAGGTAGGAGATTATCGAAAATTTCGGCGGACATCTCCTCGGTCGAATGGACCGCACCGTGCTACAAAGCCGTCGGGCAACCGACAGACAAAATGTACGGACATTTCAAGCATAGACAAACAAAAAAGGGAGAATGTTCATTCTCCCTTTTTCATTTACAGAGTGGCAAGGAAGCGGCGAAGCACCGCCACCGAATTTTCAGCCGCGCGGGCGGCAAAGGTTGGGAAATCCACGGTGGCATGTCCGTCTGCCTCGTCCGAGATGGCACGCAGCACGGCAAACGAAACGGCGTTGACGGTCGCAACGTGGGCGATCGCCGCGCCTTCCATCTCGCAGGCGATCGCACCGAAGGTCGCGGTGATGAAATCCTTACGCTCACGCGAGGCGACGAACTGATCGCCCGAGGCGATCACACCGCGCATAGCGCGCAGTCCCTCGGCCTGCACACAGGCAGCCAAGGAATCCGCGGTTTTTTCATCTGCCTTGAAATAAATCTTGTTTATTCCGGAAACAAGTCCGGCGGGATCGCCGATCGCCGAGGTGTCCATATCATGCTGAACGAGGGCGGATGCCACGGCAACGTCCCCAATTCCCAGCTCGGCGGTCAGCGTGCCGCCCACGCCCGTGTTGATGATAAGATCGGGATGATAGCATAGGATCATGGTCTGGGCGCAAATGGCGGCGTACACCTTCCCAACCCCGCAGGTGGCGATTACCACCTCTTGTCCTTCCAGAAGTCCCGTGGTATAAGCAATGCCGCTGATGTATTCTGTTTGTTTGTTTTCGGTGGCCGCGCAAAGCGCCTCCGTTTCACAGGTCATTGCACCGATAATGCCGATCATGCCTTCTCTCCTTCGTAAGAAAAATCTGTTTCGCCGCGTGCGCGGAGCACGTCGAGATACCGCTTTGCCTCGATCTTGGCGGCGTCGAGCGTGAGGTTGCGGTAGTTGCCGCATTCCACCTCGCTTGCGCCGAACACCGCGCCCTGGTGCGCGATAATCTTTTCCAGCACGACAAGCACCTCGTGATACACGGCCGTCGGCGCGACGTCACGCGTGAGCAGGTAAAAGCCCGTCTGACAACCCATCGGACCGAAATAAAGGACCGACGAGCCGATCGCCGAATTACGGATATAGGTAGCAAACAGGTGCTCAAAGGTGTGCATGGTGGGGTTATCCATATACTCGCCCGCATTGGGACGGCGGGTGCGAAGGTCAAAGGTTGTCACGTCCCCATCCACACGGGAAATGTACATCCCGGGTAAAAGGCGTGTGTGGTCGACCTCAAAGCTTTTGATCTTTTGTATTTCCATGGCTGTTTCCTTTTTGTTCAAGTTTCCCCTTTATTGTAGACCTTTTTGGGAATTTTGTCAAGATGCGCGGCAGATAAGATGAATTTTCAAAAAAAGGGGTGGACTTTTTTTACGGTTTATGCTACAATATTTCTGCAAAATCAATCTAAAGAGGAAAACACCATGCTGGAGCTGAAAAACGTTAGTTTTAGCGTGCCCGCTGCCGACGGTAGCGAGCATCGCATCATCGATAATATTTCCCTCACCCTTGACAGCGGCAAGTTTACCGTGATCACCGGCCCGAACGGCGGCGGTAAGTCTACCATTGCCAAACTGATCATGGGTATCGAAAAGCCGACCTCGGGTCGTATTCTCCTTGACGGCGAGGACATCACCGATCTCTCGATC
>JAZQWX010000068.1:0-1527 GCA_045632565.1 Eubacteriales bacterium
CTCTCGGTCTGCTTTGTGCGATCCTGGAGCGAAAGAAGTAACCCTTTCAAAAACGAAAAACCCCCTGCGCCAAAACGCGCGGGAAGAAAAAAGGAACACCATGAACACATTTTCAAAACGTCTTTCCCGGCTTGCCCTCCTTCTTCTGACGGCGGCCATGCTTCTTGCGCTTGCCTCCTGCTCGCGCCGCGCGCCGAGCACGGGGGAGATCTACGATCGCGTGGTTGAGCTTGTCGAAAACGCGCACGCGCTCAACACCGTCTTTTACGGTGCAGGGCTTCCCGTGCACGCGACCGACTCGGAGTACGCCGAGATCATGCAGATCTACCGCGACGATCCGCAAAAGGGGATCTACGAGGCAGTCAGCGAGCGCGCCATGTTTCACAGTGAGCTGCAGATCCGCGCGGCGGCCGAGAAGGTATACAGCAAGGCGTATCTTGAGCAGGTCATCTATCCGGCGATCTTCACGGGATATGCCATCAGCGATGCGAGCGGAAAGCCCTATTTTGCCAACGGACGGTATTTTGAGGACGGCGAGTGGATCTATCAGTACACGGGCGAGAAGGTGACGGCCTCGGTGCACCTGATCTACTGCTTTGCCGAAATGAAGGTGGTCAAGCCCAGCTCGGACAAGCTTTGCTTTGTGGAGATCCCCTGCTATCCCGCAGGAAGACCGGAGGAGGTGCGCGTGCGCCGACTCACGCTGGTCCTGCAGGACGGCGAATGGTATCTTGACTCCTTCACGGGATAAGGGACGCCTTTTTACAAATTAAAAAAGACTACTTTACCGGAAAGACCGGTTTGTAAGTCAAAAAACAGACTACTTTACCGGAAAGACCGGATAGAAAACGAGGACACGGTATGCGAATTTTAGCGTTAGGAGACGTGGTAGGACGAGGAGCGGTCGAGCATCTTGAGGCGCAGCTCTGGCAGGTACGGAGCCGCGAGAGGATCGATCTTACGCTGGCCAACGGCGAAAACGCCACCGACGTGCACGGCCTTTGCGCCGCCGACGCGAAAGCCCTTCTTGCCTGCGGCGTGGACGTGATCACGCTGGGCAACCACACCTACGGCAAGCGGGATCTTTATTCCTTCTTAGAGAACGAGACGCGCGTCATCCGCCCGGCCAATTATCCGCCCACAGCCCCGGGAAACGGCTACACGGTGCAGGATATTTCGGGCTGGCGCGTGCTTTGCATCAACGTCAACGGGCGCGTTTTTCTTGAGCCCCTGGCCGATGCGTTTGAAGCGGTGGAGCGCATTCTCGCACGCGAGGAAGGCAAATTTGACCTTGCCATCCTTGACGTACATGCCGAAGCCACCAGCGAAAAGCTGGCTCTGGCGCGCGTTTTTGACGGACGTGTGCAGGTTATTTTCGGCACGCACACTCACGTGCCCACGGCCGACGAGCAGATCCTGCCAAAGGGAAGCGGCTACGTCACCGATCTTGGCATGTGCGGACCTGTGGACAGCATCCTCGGCACCAACGCCGAGCAGGTCATTCAAAAATTCCGCACCGCTATGCCC
>JAZQWX010000069.1:0-6664 GCA_045632565.1 Eubacteriales bacterium
GGCTTCTTTGTTGTTATACCACCGTTTGCATACGGTAGAACTCGCCCTCTTTTGCCATCAGCTCTTCATACGAGCCGATCTCCACACACACGCCGTCCTTAAGAACGGCAATGCGGTCGGCATTGCGGATGGTGGACAGGCGATGCGCCACGATAAAGGTGGTGCGATCCTTTGCCATGTTGTTGATGGCCTTTTGGATCTCCTTTTCGGAGATGCTGTCAAGTGCCGAGGTTGCTTCGTCAAGAATGATCACGTCGGGATCGCGGATAATGGCGCGCGCGATCGACAGACGCTGACGCTGGCCGCCCGACAGGTTGGCGCCGTGCTCGTCCAGCATGGTATCCACGCCGTTTGGCAGGGTGGCGATAAAGTCGGACAGGCGGGCGGCGGCAAGGGCGGACTGAATGCGCTCCTCGGTCACGTTTTTCACGCCGTAGGTAATATTATCGCGGATCGTGCCCGTAAACAGCACGCTGTTTTGCGGCACGATGGCAATATGCTCACGGTAGCTGTGCAGATCAATGCCGTCAATGTTCTTGCCGTCGATCAGCAGCTCGCCCGTTTTGGCACGGTGGAAGCCGATGACGAGGTTCAGGATGGTGGTCTTGCCCGAGCCGCTTTCTCCGACGATGGCGATCGTTTCACCGGCACGGACGTGCAGATCCAGTCCGCGCAGAACGGGCATGCCGTCCTCGTAGTCAAAGGTGATGCCGCGGAACTCGTACTCACCGCGCAGCGTAGGCATTTTTTCCTTACCCTCGTTGTCCTCAATATCGCGGGAGGCAAGGATCTCACCGATCGAGGAAATGGACTCAAAGCCCTTGGTAATGGTGGGCAGCATGCCAAGGATCATGGAAACCTCGGCGGTCAGGCTGGCAAAATAGGACTGGTACAGCGAAATGTCGCCCACCAGAATGTTGCCGCGGTAGGCGAGGAATGCCGAAAAGGCAAGGCATCCGAGCTGGAACAGGCTGAACACCACCCAGCTGCAGGCGCCAAAGAGCGCCTGCACCATATCCAGACGGTAGCCCGAATTAGCGACCTGACTAAGGCGGGAGGTCATTTTGGCGATCTCACGGTTTTCAAGCGCGTGAGCGCGCGTGATCTCGGTCATTTCGACCATATCCATCAGGCCTGCCGACGTATTTTCCGTCCGCAGACGGAATTCACGGTTGCAGTTGACCAGCTTCTTGCGGAAAGCGCGCATCGTGAGGGCCGCCACGGGCACGCAGAGAAGGAAGAAGGCAAACACGCCGAGATTCATCGTGACCACCACAACGAGGGCCGTGGTCATATTGATGATCAGGCTGGGAATGGACGTAAAGATCTGGTTGGAGAGTGCCTGCACCGTTTCCACGTCGCGCATCAGCTTGGATTGGATACGGCCGCTTTGCATTTCCCGATGGAAGCGGATGGAGAGCTGCTGGAGCTTGCGCACCATTGCGCCGCGAAGCGCCGCCTCCACCCTTCGCACGACCAGACTGTGATACCGCACGTACAGCATGTGTGTGGGAATGTTCAAGAGAAGCAAAAACACCATCACGCCAACGTTCACCACCAGCTTCAGGGCGACGTTGCCCTCGGGGTAGGTCACGGCGTTGATGATATTGGAGGTGATGACGGGCAAAAACAGCACGGGGCTGTTTTTGATGAAATAGAACACCATGGACACGACCAGCTCGCGCCAGAAGCGACGGTACATGCGGAACAGGATCTTCCAGGGGCTTGCCCCGTTCATCAGATAGGTGTCGATAAAGTCCTGCTCAAGAGCAATGACCTCTTCGTCCGTAAAAACGTCCTTTGGTTCACCGGGAGCGTGCGTCTTCGTGCTTGCCTTACTCATACGTAAATCCCCCTTTGCGCCGTGTTGTCGGCGTCTTGCGAGGTCATGTTATCATACAGGGCAACTCTTGTCAAGCCTTTTTTGAAATAAAGTGAATTTATACCGAAAAACACACAAAAAAGGCTTCCCTCACGGAAGCCTTTTTTCAATCTCTGCCACGATGTCACTCATACTCACCCCCAAAGCACCGCTTATACGATAAAGCGTTTCTAAAGTCGGCTTTCTTTCTCCGCGTTCGATCGCACTCAAATGCGTTCTCCCTATATCAGACAGTCCACTCAAAACCTCTTGCGAGATCTTTTTCCTTTTGCGAAAGGTCGCAATCGCTTCTCCCACGATCACAGGATCTAAATACATTTGTGCCACTTTTTTCACCCCTGATATAAGGGTACACCATTTTTTGATTTTTTATGAATACATATGTTGACATTTGAACACATTTGTGCTATAATCCTATTGAAAAATGCCATATACAAGAATTTTTCACCATCATTTCAAAAAGGAGAACAACCCATGAAAAAACTTTTCGCACTACTTTTGATCCTCGCACTGTCCCTTTGCACGTTCACCGGATGCCTTGAGAGCACAGGGGACGAAAATCAAGGCGTAGGCGGCGCAGGAGATGGCGCAAGCACATCCAATCTCGGCCATTATCACGTTGTTATCGACAGTTGCCGACTCGCCGAAGATTACGAGGGCAAGCCCGTCGTTATCATCAAATACCTCTTCACGAACAACGATGACGAGGCTGCGGCATTTATGTGGACGTTGACCGATGAAGTCTACCAAGACGGAGTGGAGCTTGAGCATTGTTATCTGGTAGATGATTCCGCGAATTATTCTTCCGACAATCAAGACAAAAAGATCAAGCAGGGTGTCACGATTGAGGTGGAGGTTGCTTATATCATGAATGATACCACCACGGATATCAACGTTGAGGTAAGCGAGCTGATCAGCTTCAGCAACAAAAAGGTAACGAAAACCTTTACGCTGTAAACAAAAAAATAACCACGCCCACGCGTGGGAATTTTTTGTTTGACGATTAACCGCCAAGCGTAAGGTCACCCTTCTTGATCCAGCCGATACGGCGGAAGAGGGCATCCAAAGCAAGGCAACCGACTGCGGGAATGACGAAGCAGATCAGCACAAGGCCTACCCAATCCATCGCGCTGACAGCAGTGGGGTATTCCCCGCCAAACCAACCGAGAATAATGCCGATCGGTCCGAGGAAGCCGCACGTACCCATACCCGAATTGATGGCCGCGCCGTACATTTTCAGCCCGAACACGCAGGTAGCAAGCGGGCCTGTAATGGCAGACACGAGGGTGGGTGCGATCCAGATGCGCGGATTGCGGATGATGTTGGGCATCAGCAGCATGGACGTACCGACGCCAACCGAAACGAGGCCGCCCCATTTGTTATCGCGGAAGCTCATCACGGCAAAGCCGATCATCTGCGCGCAGCAGCCTGCTACGGCAGCACCGCCCGCAAGGGCAAGCCCCTCGGTGCCGTTTGCTCCCATACCGGACAGCACCAGCGCGGCACAGATCGCCGCCGAGGAAATGGGCAGGGTGAGCGCCATACCGATGACCACGGAAACAAGAAGCCCCATGACAAACGGCTGTTGCGTCATAGCAAAGTCGATAAAGGTGGTGATGTAGCCCGCCAGCGTTTTGATCACGGGAGCAAGCACGGCGGACAGACCGCAGCCTGCCAGCACCGTGACGACGGGAGTCACAAGAATATCCACCTTGGTGGTCTTGGATACGAGCTTGCCGATCTCAATGGTGGGAATGGAAAGCAGGAATACGGCAAGCGGGCCGCCCGCACCGCCAAGGGAATTGGCTGCGTAGCCCACGATCAGCATGGAATACATGACAAGCGGAGGCGCCTTCAGGGCGAAGGCGATGGCCACGGCCATAGCCGCACCGCTGACGGCGATGCCGTAGCTTGAGATATCGGAAAAGAAGGTCAGATTCGGCCAGATTTTACCAAATACGCCAAGGATCGTGCCAACGAGAAGCGAGGCAAACAAGCCCATCGCCATGGCACTCATGGCATCAATAAAGTAGAGCTTTGCCGACGGTTTGATGTTTTGTTTTTCAAGAAATGCTTTTACAGATGGTTTCATGGTTGTATTCTCCCAAAATGACCGTTTCCCTCTCACCGATTATTGACCGGGGGCGAGGAAGCCGTTCTTCTCCAATGCCTGCTCAATGCGGTAGAGAACGGCCTCGTTCTCCGCACGGATGGTATGATAGTGGTAGCCGCCCGTGATCTGCATCAGCTCCACGGAAGAGCCGTCACGCACGTTTTCCACGAACTTGGCAACCTGCTCCTTTGTGCCGATGTTCAACTTGGCTTCCATCTTGCCGTATGCCTTATGCCAAACGTACACGTCCACGACCGTACCGCCGTTTTCCACGATGAGGTTCAGCTCGTCCTCCGTCTTCTCGGACGTGTGCCAGATCTTGAACACGCGCTCAACAAGGGGAGAGCCGCGCAAAATATAGCCGTTATGCGTTGCCAGGATATCGAAGCCACGCGCCTTCAGGAGTGAAATATCATGCACGATGATCTGGCGGGAAACGCCAAACATCTTGGAAAGCTCACCGCCGGCAATTGGCTCTTGCTTGGTCAACAGCATGTCCGCAATGCTTCTTCTTCTCTGTTCTGCTTTCATAGGAAAAGCCTCCTGTGTATATATCATAAAATCATATATGTTATAACACATTTTCTTGCATTTGTCAATGCAAAAAATGATTTCTTCTCGCTTTCCCAAGAGATTTTTATAAATTTTTGAAAGAAAAACAGTTTGATAACATTTCGTTAAAATATACTTGCTATACTTGGTATATAATACAATAGGTTTTTCTATTTCAGACAGTGACATCCAAAAAATTGCCGTTCATCGGTCACGAGGTGTCCTGTTATGAAAGAAAACACCAAGCACAAGCTCCGACGGTTTTTGTACTACGTCATTCTTTTGAGCTTTCTTCTTCCCATCGCCTATTTGGTCACCGCCATCATTCTGTATGACCCGGCGGTTGCTACGCGGCCGCGCGCGGATTATTCGCTGATGCTGCTGCAATGCGTTCTGGGCGTGGTGGTCATTCACATTCCTGCCGTTTTTACACACAAATGGCGCATTGACATCCCGGCGGTTCTGCATATCATGTACATGGTATTTCTCTACTGTGCCATTTTTCTTGGTGAGATCGCCTCGTTCTATTACCGCGTGCCGCATTGGGACGACATTCTGCACGCCATGAGCAGCGTGATGACCGGTTTTTTTGCCTACATGCTGATCGCCATTCTCAATCACGAGATCAAGCTTCGCATGGCGCTTTCCCCCGTATTTGTGGCCATGTTTGCCTTTTGCTTTTCGGTCACCATCGGTACGGTATGGGAGATCTACGAATTTACAGCCGACTACATGCTGGGGCTGAATATGCAGAAATTTGTGACCGCCACGGGTGAGGTGCTGGTGGGGCAAGCGGCGCTGGCCGATACCATGAAGGACCTGATCGTAGACTCACTTGGCGCGGCGGCAGCATCCCTCTTCGGCCTACTGTCCTTCCGTCGCAAGGGATGGATACATGCGTATCTGCAAAAAGACGTTCACAAAATGGCGTGTGACGATGACACGCGACCCGTTACCGATAAAAATTCATAAAAAGGATATAACAGTATGCTGCAATTAAAAAACATCACCAAGGTCTACGGCTCGACAGGCGGCCAGGTGCGTGCGCTGGACGGCGTGGATCTCTCCTTCCGCCGCAGTGAGTTCGTGTCCATCCTCGGCCCCTCCGGCTGCGGTAAGACGACGCTTCTGAACGTGATCGGCGGCCTTGACCAGTACACCGCGGGTGACCTTATCATCAGCGGCCGCTCCACCAAGGAGTTTCGGGATGCGGATTGGGACTCCTACCGCAACCACTCGGTGGGTTTTGTATTCCAAAGCTACAACCTGATCCCGCACCAGACGGTGCTCTCCAACGTAGAGCTGGCCTTGACCCTCTCGGGCGTTTCCAAGGCGGAGCGACGCCGTCGCGCGGCCGACGCGCTTGCGCGTGTGGGACTTTCCGACCAACTGCACAAGAAGCCGAACCAGATGTCGGGCGGTCAGATGCAGCGTGTGGCCATTGCCCGCGCGCTGGTCAACGATCCCGAGATCCTTCTGGCCGACGAGCCGACGGGTGCCCTTGACTCGGCCACCAGCGTGCAGATCATGGAGATCTTAAAAGAGATCTCGCGTGACCGTCTGGTCATTATGGTTACCCACAACCCCGAGCTTGCCGAGCAGTATTCCTCCCGCATCATCCGACTGCTTGACGGCCGCATCACGGGTGATACCAACCCCTGCACCGCGGCAGAGCTTGCCGAGGTGGCAAGCGCACCTGTTCTGACAAAAGAGGAACAGAAAAAGAAAAAGGATCCCAAGACCAAGCGCACATCCATGTCCTTTTTCACGGCGCTTGGTCTGTCGCTGAACAATTTGATGACCAAGAAGGCGCGTTCCTTCCTGACCAGCTTTGCCGGCTCGATCGGTATTATCGGCATTGCGCTGATCCTGTCGGTATCGAACGGTGTGCAGCTGTATATCAACAGCGTACAGCAGGAAACGCTTTCCTCCTACCCCATCACCCTGCAGGCCGAGGAAATGGATATGGCCTCGATCATGTTGTCCCTGATGGGCAATTCCAATATCACGGGTGAAGGCGAGCGTGATCCCGAGAAGATCTACTCGAACATCGTCATGTACGAGCTGATGAACACCTTTATCGGCACGGATACCAAGAAAAACAATCTGGGTGCTTT
>JAZQWX010000070.1:0-3389 GCA_045632565.1 Eubacteriales bacterium
CATCTGCGGACGGCCTTTCCCCACCACCGGTGGTGACGGTGACGCAAGAAGAGAGCATCACCATGCACAGCAAAAGAAGCAACAGAAAAGAAAGTAAGCGTATCATAGAAAAACCTCCTTTTATAGTAATAGGATACTAAATTTTGCGGATTTTGTCAAGTATACAGATCCCTTGACGGCAAAATCTCCCTGTTTTTCCAAGGAAAATTGCACCTGTTTCCCATATCCCCTTGCTGCGTCGGGATTTGGCGATCTCTTCCATGGAAGAGATCGCCACGCCTTCCAGCTTCTTGACCTTGCGCCCCCCTGCCTTTTTTGCTACAATATGCCTGTGACAAATGAAAGGAGGAAATGAATGAAGAAACAAATCAAAAGCAAGCGAAGGCAATCGCTGCTCGGGGCAACGGCGCTGATGCTGGCCTTGCTCAGCCTGCTTTCCGTACTCACGCTTGGCGTGGGCGCGGCAACGAACGCCTGGCCGCGAGGGGAGATTACCGACAGGGTACATAGCCATTATGAAAACATACCCGTTTCGGTACAAAAAAACGGCGCGCGTCTTGGTGACTGCTACCTGATCCGTGAGATCACCTACGCGCCCCTGCGCTCCTTTGCGGAAGCGATCTGCCCCGATGCCGACGTCAGCTTTGACGCGGCATCCCGTACCGCGTACGTGAACGCAGGCGGACTTTGGCTGATCGTGGCAGAGGGCTCGCATTACATCGTGGCCAACGGCCGCTACCTGTACGCTGATACGCCTGCCGTGATCTTGGATGACGGCCGCATGTACGTGCCCATCCGTTCGATCGCGCGTGCGCTCGGCGTGGGGATCGAATGGAATTTTGCCACCCGATCTATCTCGGTCACGGGGAGCTACGCCCCCATTCTGTCGGGCGACAAATTCTACCGTGAGGACGAGGTGTATTGGCTTGCCCGCATCATCTCGGCTGAAAGCCGCGGTGAGCCGTTGCTTGGGCAGATCGCCGTCGGTAACGTGGTGCTGAATCGCCAAAAAAGCCGCGATTTCCCGAACACGATCTGGGGGGTGATCTTTGACCGCAAATGGGGCGTGCAGTTCAGTCCCGTGCTCAACGGTTCGGTGTACGCCGAGCCCTACTACCTCTCGGTGGTGGCGGCCAAGCTGTGCCTGGAGGACGTGACGGTGTCGGAGGATGTGCTGTATTTCCTTGAGCCGTCCAAGGCTACCTCAGCCTGGATCCCGAACAACCGCGCCTTTGCCTTCAAGATCGGCGCCCATTATTTCTACTATTAAAAGGAAAGGGGCTTGCAATCTGCCGAAAGATGTTGTATACTGTAGGTAGCCTAAGCGGACTCAAACCGATAAGGTTTCTATCGGCAAATATTTGCATATATTTCGGCAAAAATTCTTGCAATATCCTCATATTGCTTCCAATTTTCGCCTCATCTCTGCTAAATATTTGCTCGATATAAACTGTAAAGCACCCGCCGACGAATAAATTTTCGATGGATTTGGGTGGCATGTGCCGCAGACAAGTGCGGACTTTTCAAGGCGAGTGACGCCAAAAGACGCGAAAATTTATCGTCGGTGGGCTTGTCGGTTCGAGTCCACTTAGGCTAACCAATATCACGAAAACGAGGTGTTTTTCTATGGTATACAACATGCAGATCGCGGGCCTTTCCCGCGACCTTACGATCTGTCCCCTGAATGAAAATCTTTCTATCGCAGGCTTTATCATGTTCGGTGACGTGGAGCTGACCGAGGCGTGTGCCGCGGCCCTTCTCCAAAAAGCGCCCGCGTTTGACGTGCTCATCACCGCAGAGTCCAAGGGCATTCCGCTGGCTTACGAAATGGCAAAGCAGGCGGGCATGAACCGTTGGCTGTTGGCGCGCAAGGGCATCAAGGCTTATATGAGCAACATCGTCAAGCATGAGGTGACCTCCATCACCACGAGCCACAAGCAGACCTTGTACCTTGACGGTGCTGACGCCGCGTACATGAAGGGCAAGCGCGTGTTGGTGGTGGATGACGTGATCAGCACGGGCGAATCGCTGGAGGCTCTTTGCAGTCTGGTGCGCGCCTCGGGCGGTGAGATCGTCGGCATGATGACGGTGCTTGCCGAGGGGGACGCACAGAACAGGGAAGATATCATGTATCTTGAAAAGCTGCCCCTGTTCCACCCGGACGGCACGCCGATGCTGTAATGTTGGCAACAAAAAAGGACGAGGAAATTTCCTCGTCCTTTTGTTATGCAACGGATCAGCGCTGAACGCGGCCGGAAGCATCGCCACCGGCGAGCTTTTCAACCTCTGCCACCGTCATGCGGTTGTAGTCACCCTCGATGGAGTGCTTCAGAGCAGAAGCCGCCACGGCGAATTCGATCGCGCCCTGGGTGTCCTTGCCGGAAAGCAGTGCATAGATCAGACCGCCGCCGAAGGAGTCGCCACCGCCAACGCGGTCAACGATGCGCAGGTGGTAGGTCTTGGAGAAGCAGTAGTTCTCACCGTCGTACAGCATGCCTGCCCAGTCGTTATCGCTGGCAGAGATGGAGGTGCGCAGGGTGATGGCAACCTTTTCAAATCCGAACTTGTCAGCCAGCTGCTTTGCCACGGACTTGTAGCCCTCGTGGTTCAGCTTGCCGCCGTAGATATCGGTGTCCTCGGCCTCGATGCCGAACACGTCCTTGGCATCCTCCTCGTTGGAGATGCACACGTCTACGTACTGGCACAGGTCGGTCATGGCCGCGCGGGCCTCCTCACGCGTCCACAGCTTGCCGCGGTAGTTGAGGTCGCAGGAGATCTTCACACCTCTCTTCTTGGCGGCGATGCACGCCTGACGGCAGATCTCGACCAGCTGACCGCCGATCGCGGGGGTAATACCCGTGAAGTGGAACCAGTCAGCACCCTCAAAGATAGCGTCCCAATCAAAGTCCTCGGGCTTGGCTTCCTGGATAGCGGAGTGTGCACGGTCGTAAATGCAGACCGAGCCGCGCTGGGAAGCACCCTTTTCGAGGTAGTAGATACCTACGCGATCGCCGCCGCGGACGATCTTCGTGGTGTCAACGCCAAAGGCGCGCAGGGAATTGACAGCGCCCTGACCGATGGCGTGCTTCGGCAGCTTGGTGACGTACACGCTGTCCATGCCGTAGTTGGCAAGAGAAACGGCAACGTTGGCTTCGCCACCGCCGAAGGTAGCCTGCATCTGATCATTCTGGAAGAAACGGTAGTAGCCGTTAGGAGCAAGACGGAGCATCAGCTCACCAAAGGTAACGATTTTAGCCATTGCGGGCCTCCTTTACGATGTCAACAGATTGTTTGCAAAGATCGGTGATCTCATCCCACTTGCCGTTCTCAATCAGGTCAGCGGTTACCATGTAAGAGCCGCCGCAGGCACAGATCACGGGAGCGGAGAT
>JAZQWX010000071.1:0-13637 GCA_045632565.1 Eubacteriales bacterium
GGTATTATTTTGGGTTGCTGCGCTCTTGGCGCAGGTACGGCAATGATCGCAGGTATCGGCCCCGGTATCGGTGAAGGTAACGCCGTTGCAAAGGCGTGTGAGGCTATCGGCCGTCAGCCCGAGAGCAAGGGCAGCGTCACCAGCACCCTGATCATGGGCTGCGCGATCGCGGAAACCACCGGTCTTTACGCGCTCGTTATCGCCATCCTGCTCCTTTTCGTTGCTCCCAATATTCTTGTCAACATTCTTTTGAGCGCCATCGGCTGATCGGAGAAAAAGCATGCAAACACTGGATATCATATCCGTCAATTTATGGCAGATCCTGATCTCCCTGTGCAACCTGCTCATCCTCTTTTTGCTCATCAAAAAGTTCCTCTACGCCCCCGTGAAGAAGATCATGGCGGCGCGGCAGGCTAAAATTGATGAGAATTACGCCGCCGCCGCACGCGCCGAGGCCGAGGCCGAGGAAAAGCGCGAGGCGTGGGAGGACAAGCTGGCCGCAGCCAACGCCGAGGCAGACGGTATTCTCGAAAAGGCAAACGCCACGGCCAAGCGCCGTGCGGATAAGATCCTCTCGGAGGCCGAGGAAAAGGCCGCCGGCATGATCCGCCGTGCCGAGGAGACCATCGCGCTGGAGGAAAAGAAGGCAGAGGAGGGTATTCGCCGCGAGATCGTGGACGTATCGGCTCTTCTGACCGAAAAAATGCTCCGCCGAGAGATCCGTGCCGAGGATCACCGCGCCCTGATCGACGATTTTATTGACGGGATGGGTGAAGATCAATGAACGAGATCAGCCGTGAATATGCATCTGCCCTGTTCGCCCTTGCGCGTGAAGCAGGGGCAGAGGAAGAATACGCAGGCGGGCTTGCCGCAATAGCCGCAGCCCTTCGCAACGCACCCGAATACGTGGAATTTCTGTCCTCCCACGGTATCCCGAAGGAGGAGCGCATTTCTGCGCTGTTTGCCGTGTTTTCGGGCCGCGTGCCGGTGCACGTGCTCTCCTTCCTCTCGCTTCTTTGCGAAAAGGGCAGGGTACGGGAATTTTTTGAATGTGTCGAGGCCTACGAGGCACTTTTACGCGAGTTTAAGGAAACCTCGGTGGCCTGTATCAGCTCTGCCGTCCCGCTGACGGAAGAGGAAAAAGTACGCCTTGAGAAAAAGCTCCGGGCAGTTTGCGGCCACGCCGTCACGGCGGAGTACCGCATAGATGAGTCGCTTGTGGGCGGCGTCAGCGTTACCGTGGACGGCCGTGTGATGGACGGCAGTCTGCGCCGCCGCTTGCAGGAAGTAAAGGAAGTGATCAGCGATGAACGTAAGACCTGACGAGATCAGCAATATTATCAAGGAACAGATCAAGACCTACCGTGAACGCATCGAGATGACCGAAACCGGTACGGTGATCCTGGTCGGTGACGGCATTGCGCGCGTGTACGGCCTGCGAAACTGCATGGCAAACGAGCTGCTGGAATTTGAGGACGGCAGCTTCGGTATGGCGCAGAACCTGGAGGAGGAAACCGTTTCGGTCGCCGTTCTGTCCGACAGAAACGAGATCCGTGAGGGAAGCACCGTGCGCCGCACGGGTCGCGTGCTATCCGTGCCTGTGGGTGAAGCAATGCTTGGCCGCGTGGTGGATGCCCTCGGTAAGCCGATCGACGGCAAAGGCCCGATCGCCTACGCCGCCGAACGGCCGATAGAGTCGGAAGCCCCCGGCATCATTGAAAGACAGAGCGTGTCCGTGCCTCTGCAAACGGGCATCAAGGCGATCGACAGTATGATCCCGATCGGCCGCGGTCAGCGTGAGCTGATCATCGGTGACCGCCAGACGGGTAAGACCGAGATTGCGATCGATACCATCATCAACCAAAAGGGAACGGGCGTTTTGTGTATCTACGTGGCCATCGGCCAGAAGAACACCTCGGTCGTGCAGCTGGCAAACGAGCTGACCCGCGCGGGCGCAATGGACTATACCGTCATCGTGTCTGCCTCGGCCTCCGAGTCGGCGCCCCTCCAATATATCGCCCCCTATTCCGGCTGTGCCATGGCGGAATATTTCCGCGAACAGGGCAAGGACGTGCTCATCGTGTACGATGACCTGTCCAAGCACGCGGTCGCTTACCGTGCGCTGTCGCTGCTCATCCGCCGACCCCCGGGCCGTGAGGCGTATCCCGGTGACGTCTTCTATCTGCACTCGCGGCTTCTGGAGCGCGCCGCGTGCGTCGCGCCCGAATACGGCGGCGGCTCTATCACCGCCCTGCCGATCATTGAAACGCAGGCAGGCGACGTGTCCGCCTATATTCCCACCAACGTCATCTCCATTACCGACGGACAGATCTTCCTCGAAACCGAGCTGTTCCACGCCGGTATCATGCCTGCCATCAACCCCGGTATCTCGGTCAGCCGCGTGGGCGGTGCCGCCCAGCTGAAGTCGATGAAAAAGGTGTCGGGCGAGCTGAAGCTGCTCTACTCGCAGTACCGCGAGCTGCAGGCCTTTGCCCAGTTCGGCAGCGATCTGGATGCAGATACCAAGGCGCGCCTTGCGCTTGGTGCGCGTATCGTGGAGGTGCTCAAGCAGAAGAAAAACGCCCCCGTTCGCGTGGGCTGTCAGGTGGCCATCGTGTACGCGGTCACCCACGGATATCTGGATAACGTGGCGGTTTCCGACGTGGCGACCTATGAAGCTGATCTCTTTGCAAAGCTGGAGGCCGAGCATGCCGAGCTGCTTGCACGTCTGGAAGCCGGCTGCTTTGAGGAAGAGGACGTTGAGGCTCTTCGCGCCGCCCTTTCCGGCATGCAGAGGTAAACAGCATGGGAGCGAATATCAAAAGCCTGCGTGGGCGCATCCGCAGTGTGGATTCCACGTTGCACCTGACGCGCGCGATGGGGCTGGTCGCCTCCTCCAAGATCCGCCGCGCAAGTGAGAGTATGAACCGTACCCGCGCCTATGCGGACGCGGCGCGCCGTGTGGTAGCGGCCCTTGCCGCCGCCCCCGACTGCCGCAAAAGCCCCTATATGCAAAAGCGGGATGGCGGGCGCACGCGCCTGATCGTGATCGCGGGTGACCGCGGCCTTGCAGGCGGCTATAATGCGAATATCTTCCGCCTGATGCGGGAATACCCCGATGCCGTGGTGCATCCCATCGGCAAGCGCGCCTGTGAGAGGTACGGAGAGGGGCATTCTTCCTCGGAATATTTTACAGCGGCCGAGGCACTTGCCTTGTCCCGCCGCCTGTGCGCGGATTTTGCCGCAGGCGAATACGATCGCCTTGGCATCGTGTACACGAAATACGAATCCATGCTCACCCAGACCGCATCGCTTACGTGGGTGCTGCCCCTTTCCTTTGAGGGAGAGCAGCCGCGCGGCGGCATGATCTTTGAGCCGGATGAGGAAAGTGTGCTGAACGCCGCCGTGCCCGAATATCTGTCGGGAGTCCTAGTCGCCGCCGTGCGTGAGAGCTTCGCCAGCGAGGTGGCCGCACGTCGCAACGCCATGGACTCGGCAGGCAAGAACGCCGAGGAAATGATCGCGGATCTGCAGCTTTCCTACAACCGCGCGCGGCAGGGCGCGATCACCCAGGAAATTACCGAAATCGTTGCCGGTAGCGGGCAATGAAAGGAGTGAATCTTTTGGCAAACGTAAATGCAGGCGTCGTTTCGCAGGTCATGGGACCTGTTGTGGACGTGCGCTTTGAAAAGGGCAGTCTGCCTGCCATCTATAACGCACTCACCATGAAGATCGGGGAGCGTACGCTGACGGTCGAGGTTGCCCAGCATATCGGTGACAACACCGTGCGCTGTATCGCCATGGCTTCCACGGACGGCCTTTCCCGCGGCACGGCCGTGACCGATACGGGCAAGGGCATCAGCGTGCCCGTCGGCCGTGACACGCTTGGCCGTATCTTCAACGTGCTGGGCGACGCCGTGGATAACGGCGAAGCACCGAAAACCGAGGAGCGCTGGGACATTCACCGCCCCGCCCCCGCGTATGAAGAGCTGGCCACCTCTACCGAGATCCTTGAAACGGGTATCAAGGTCATCGACCTGATCTGCCCCTACTCCAAGGGCGGTAAGATCGGTCTGTTCGGCGGTGCGGGCGTTGGTAAAACCGTCCTGATCATGGAGCTGATCAATAACATCGCCAAGCAGCACGGCGGCCTTTCGGTCTTTACGGGCGTTGGCGAGCGTACCCGTGAGGGTAACGACCTCTATAACGAAATGAAGCAGTCGGGCGTGCTTTCCAAAACCGCGCTCGTCTACGGACAGCTGAACGAGCCGCCCGGAGCACGTATGCGCGTGGGTCTTTCGGGTCTGACCATGGCGGAATATTTCCGCGATGAGGAGGGACAGGACGTGCTCCTCTTTATCGACAACATTTTCCGCTTTACGCAGGCAGGCTCGGAGGTGTCGGCACTTCTTGGCCGTATGCCCTCCGCCGTTGGTTACCAGCCGACGCTGGCCAACGAAATGGGCGCGCTTCAGGAGCGTATCACCTCGACGAAAAAGGGCTCGATCACCTCGGTGCAGGCCGTGTACGTGCCCGCCGATGACCTGACCGACCCCGCCCCTGCTACCACCTTCGCGCATCTGGACGCGACCACGGTGCTTTCCCGTTCGATCGCCTCGCAGGGCATTTACCCCGCGGTCGATCCCCTGGAATCCACCTCCCGCATCCTGTCCGCCGAGGTGCTCGGTGAGGAGCATTACCGCGTCGCGCGCGAGGTGCAGCGCATTTTGCAGCGTTATAACGAGCTCATGGACATCATCGCCATCATGGGTATGGATGAGCTGTCGGACGAAGACAAGCTGCTGGTCGGCCGCGCCAGAAAGATCCAGCGCTTCCTCTCCCAGCCCTTTGACGTGTCCGAGAAGTTCACGGGCATCCCCGGTACCTACGTGCCGCTTGCGGAAACCATCCGCGGCTTCCGTGAGATCATCGAGGGCAAGCATGACGAGCTGCCCGAATCCGCTTTCCTGTTCGTCGGCACGATCGACGAGGCCGTGGCCAAGGCCAAAAAGGCGGGCGCATGAGTCACACCTATCACCTGACCGTTGCGTCGCCCGACGGCAACCTCTTTGAGGGGGACGTATATAGCCTTTCCCTGCGCGGCGTGGAGGGAGAGCTGGCGATCTTAGCAGGCCATACGCCGTTCGTTACCTCGGTCGTTCCCTGTACCTGCCGCATTGAGGAAGAGGACGGCAGAGAGCACCTCGGTCACACCGAGGGCGGCATCCTTACCGTGTCCGCCGAGGGTACGGTGCTCCTTTCAAGCGGTTTTACCATGGAAGAATAAAAATTCGGCTCCCCGACAGGGTACCTGATTTTTTTGTCGGTGGGAGCAAGCACCCATCCTACGTTACGTCTTATCGGTCAGCTGCTTGATCCATTTGCGCGATTTGAAATGACGGAAGCAGAGAATACCCTTGATAAGGTCCTCCGCTATAAACATCACCGCCACCAGCACAACAAATCGGGGACGGATCAGCAGTCCCGTGATCAGCACCGCCGGGATGCCCATGCCGTACAGGCCAAAGAGATCGAGGAAGCACCCCGTCTTGGTGTCGCCCCCCGCGCGGAAGATGCCGCATATCATGGTATAGGGGATCATCCGCATGGCGATCCAACAGCCGTAGAAGGCAAGGCATTCGGAGGCTACCTGCCGCGCCACCTCGGTTTCCACGGGGAACAGGGCAAGCACGGGGTTGCGTACCGCGATCAGGATCGCGCCAAGGATCACGCCCGCCGCGGGCGTCATGATGGCAAAGCGCCGCGCCGCGATGTAGCCCTCTTCCGCTTCGCCGCGGCCGATCCGCATGCCCACCATGACCGAGCAGGCCGAGCAAATGCCCACGAAGAAGACGAAAAAGATCTGCTGCACGTTCTCATACAGCGTGTAGCCTGCGTGGTTCTCAAAGCCCTGCCGCCCCAGCACCATCACGTAAATATTCGTGCCGATCGCCCACATCGTTTCGTTGAGCAGGGTAGGGGAGGCGATCGAGAGGTACTTGGCGCAGAAGGCGCGGTCAAAGGATAAGAGCGAACGAAGCGAGGCGCGGAACGGATTTTTGGTCACAAGCAGGGCAACCAAAATGATGAGCGCCTGCGTGGCACAACCGATGGCCGAGGCCAGAGCCGCGCCGCGCAGCTCCATGCGCGGAAAGCCGAAATGGCCGTAAATGAGGCAGTAGTTGAGGAAGGTATTGACCGCCACCGAAACCAGCGAGGAGATCAGGGGAATGTACACGCGCTCCACCGAGCGCAGAGCCACGCACGTGACCTGAGAAAAGACAAGGAAGATCACCGCGAGCGAATAGATACGCAAATACTCCGCGCCGAGTGCGATAATGGCTGCCTCGTCGGTAAACAGACCGATGAGAAATTCGGGAAACAGCGCCAGCATGACCGTGAACAAGATGCCAAAGCTCATGGAAATGGTCATGGCAAAGCCAAAGGAGTGGCGCACGCGGGAGAGGTCATTGGCGCCCCAATATTGGGAGAGCAGGGAAGCGCAGCCCGAGGAGAAGCCAAAGCAGATCACGTTCAGAAGAAATGCAAAGCGCGCGGCCAGTCCCATCGCGGAGGTCTCCGCGTTGCCAAGGCTGACCACCATGGCCGTGTCCACGAGGGTGGCGCAGGAGGTGAGCAGATTTTGCAGTGCCACCGGAATGGCCAGCGCAAGCGCCGCGCGGTAGAAGGCAAAGTCAATTTTCAAGCGTTTTTTCATGATCATTTGGTGGGAACGATATCTCCCACGTCTCCGAGAATATACTTCGGGCGATAGGCAAAGTCGTCCACCGTTTCGCGCGTGCTCACACCTGAGAGCACCAGCACGGTATCCAGCTCGCTCTCAATGCCTGCGATAATGTCGGTGTCCATACGGTCGCCGATGATGGCCGCCTCCGCGCGGCGGCAGTTCAGCCGCTTCAGACCGTGGCGCATCATCAGGGGGTTCGGCTTGCCGATGTAGTAGGCCTTTTTGCCCGTGGAAAGCTCGATCGGCGCGATCAGCGCGCGGCAGGCGGGAACGATGCCGTGCTCGCCCGGGTCGGTCAGGTCGGGGTTCGTGCCGATCAGCTTCGCACCGCGCTCGATCAGCTTGACGGCGCATTCGATCTCGTTGTAGGTCAGGTTGCTCGTTTTGCCGAATACCACGTAATCGGGATCGTGGCTGTTCATGCTAAAGCCCGCCTCGTACATGGCGTTGACAAGACCCGGCTCGCCGATCACGTAGGCACTGCCGCCGGGGCATTGACCGGCAAGAAAGGAGGCCGTGGCCAGCGCACTGGTATAAAAATGATCCTCGGATACCGAAAGCCCCATGCGCGCCAGCTTTTCGGAAAGCTCGCGGGGGGATTTGCCCGATCCGTTGGTAAAAAACAGATATTGCTTGTTTTCCTTCTCCAGCCAATTCACAAATTCCTTGGCGTGGGGGATAAGGGAATTGCCGTGATAGATCACGCCGTCCATATCGCAAAGAAAAGCGCGCTTTTCACGCAGCGCGTCCAGATCGTAGGTTTGCATAGGGCACTCCTTTTTTTGAATTCAATCCATTGTATCACAAAACGAAAAAAATGTACACCCCCTTTGCGGTTTTTTGTGCACTTTCTTGACAGGGAAAGATGCGTGTGGTACAATATAAAGCAAAGAAGAAAAGAAAGGATCTAACATCATGGAATATACCATCTACGTTGTCTATCACGCAAAGCCCGGCTGCCGCGAGGCGTTCGTGCGCCGTCTGGAGGAATGCGGTGCTGCCGCCAAGGTGCGCGCCGAGGAGGGCTGCCTTGCCTACGATTATTATTTTTCCGCGCAGGATGAAAACACCGTCCTGCTGATCGAAAAATGGGAAAGCAAGAAGCATCAGGAGATCCACCTGACCCAGCCGCACATCGCGGATATCCGCGCCGCCAAGGCCGAATTTATCGAGGATTCCTACCTCGGCGAGTTCAAGCTGGTGTAAAAGGCAGTAAAAAGGCACCCGTGCAACACACGGATGCCTTTTCTTTATAGAGAAATAATTTTCTTCCCTGTTTTTTTAGCGTAGGAAACGGCCGTATAAGCACCTCCGAAATCTCTTCGCAAATAAGCGACCACCATGCTGCTTTGATCGATCATAAAGCGATTTTTGAAGGTAGCAGCACTTTTGTAATGCTTTCCTTCTGTTGCGGCGGGTATGATGATTTCGTCATATGCCGTTTCATAGTATTCTTTTTCTTTGTTGATGGTGCTCGATAGGTATGGCAGAACAAGAAGCAGCTTGATGGTGGGATATTTCTTTTTTAGGATACGAACGTTTTTGGCAAACATAGCATCAAATTCGCCCTGTGCACCGATCATGAACGTATCGACGTGCTCTTCTTCAATCAGATGTGATAGCAGGGAGCGCAATTCTTCCTCGATATTCGATAAAACCAAACGGTGACCGAAGCCGCAACAAATAATTTTCTTCATACAAAACCCTTTCGTCAGAAATGTTTTCGAAAACAGAACACTTATAGTATATAGTTTTCGAATACAAAACGCAAGTCCTGTAAAATATTTACTGAAAGAAAACTTTTTGGGGCGGTGAAAATATGTTCGATTTCGGGTTGAGATTGCGGGAGTTGCGGGAATTGCACGGTCTGTCACAGGAGCAGCTTGGTAAAAAGATAGACAGAAGCAAATCGGTTATCAGCAATTATGAGAATAACATCAAAATACCGTCTGTGGATCTGCTTACCAAAATGGCGTGCATCTTTCACG
The DNA here is from genome assembly GCA_045632565.1 of Eubacteriales bacterium. GTDB lineage: Bacteria > Bacillota > Clostridia > Oscillospirales > CAG-272 > UBA1740. Next base: position 8,737 of record JAZQWX010000071.1, read on the forward strand.
TATCGCTGGATTATCTGGTAGGAATTGATAAGAACCAGATGATCGCCATAGAGGGGCTGACGGACCATCAAAAAGATCTTCTTCAGAAGATCGTAGCGGAATTTAAGGAAAACAGAATGAAGGTGGCGGGATTGACCTCTCGGCAACAGGATATTCTGAACGGATTGATGCAGGAATTTTCGATGAAATAAGTATAAGAAGGCACCCGTGCAACACACGGGTGCCTTCTGTTGTAAAACGAAAACCACGCGATAGTCGCGGGGTTCGAAAGAGCTTAAGCGGTAAACAAACCCGCCGCAGTGGTAGGGGAGAGCCTTGGTTCTCTCACAGAAGACAGAGAAGGAACGAACGGGAGGAGTAAACCCCTCCCCTACGAAAGGAAAAAGTGGGCGGTTCTATGCCTCCCTCCGGGAGGGAGGTGGCACGCGAAGCGTGACGGAAGGAGCATGCGGGTAGCATAGCTTCGTCGAGAGAGAAAGCTATTCTTGTTTTGTTTCGCAAACCCTATCCTACGAAAAGCAAAAACCAAAAGGAAAAGTTGTACAAAAGAACACACGCTTCCTTTTGCCACATTTTCCTACCCGATGACTCCCCCCTTGATCCCCCCTCCCGGAGGGGGGCTTCATAAAGCCGCTTCGCTACCTCCGTCCTACGGTAATTCTTGCGTTCACCTCTGGGGCTTAGGACGAGCAATGCTCGCCCCTAGCCTAAGTGGGCTCGAACCGATAAGGTTTCTATCGGCAAATATTTGCCTATATTTCGGCAAAAATTCTTGCAATATCCGCATATTGCTTCAAATTTTTGCCTCATCTTTCCTAAATATTTGCTCGATAGAAACTGAAAACACCCATCGTCGAATAAATTTTCGATGGATTTGGGTGGCACGAGCCGCAGACAAGTGCGGACTTTTCAAGGCGAGCGACGCCAAAAGACGCGAAAATTTATCGCCGAGGGGCTTATTGGTTCAAGCCCACTTAGGCTACGCTCTCTCCGTTATCCCTCGTCCGAGATCAGAAGATGATGCACGCCGTCAAGCGAGTGCGTGAGGTGGGAGATCTGTACGGCATCCTCGGCAAGCTCGTTTTCTGCGGCGATGGCCGCGCGACTGCGGTGGTATTGGGCGGCAAGAGAGAAGAGCGTTTGCCCCTCCTTCGGGTAGACGACAAAGATACGGTTGCCCTCGTGCGCGACCTCCTCGCTCTTGTCAGGCTCGGCACTTTCGAGGATACGCATGCTCTTCATTTCGGTAGCGCGCAGGGCGACGGCGATCTCCGCATCCACGGCAATGGCGTTCGGCTCGATGCGCGCACGCACGCCGACAAGCTCGCCGTGGCAGTCGAATCGCGGCTCTTCGCCGCTCGGGATGCGTAGCTCGCTTTCCAGACGGAAGGGCGACTCGATCTGGGTGGACAGCAGGCGGCTGCCGCCGTCCTCGCCCGCGCAGGCAAAGATCACGGTAGCCGTTAGCTTGCCGCATACGGTGGCGCGGCCGTGCTCCACCCGCACGCAGGAAATTTCGGGATGACCGTCCGCATCAATGATGGCGGTGGCGTGCTCGGCCTCACATTCACTCTTCGGGCGGGAGGCGCTGACGGTATAATGCCCCATGGCACTGCCGAGCGGGTGGGCGATCGACACCTGCCGATAACGGCAGTTCATCGCGTAGGCGGTGGAATACAGATCCCGCACGGGATTGCAGGGCTGCTTGCCCGTGGCGCAGGCCTCGATCTCGGCGGCAACGTCAAAATGCATGCTGCCGTTTTCCTCACCCTCGCCCGCCACCACGCTGACCTCTGCCGAAAGCAGACGGCCAAAGGCGGTGCAGGAGGAAGCCTCGCTTGCCCCCTCAATGGGAACGAATTGCTCAAAGGGGATGCGCTCGCGCACGGTAACGGGCAAGCCCTCTCCCTCGACGTACAGGCAACGCGCCCATACCTCGCCGCGGCACAGGCAGCCGCCCTCCTGCGGACGGCACTCGGTGATCAGCAGATTGCCGCCTGCCCACACGGCGTGCGCGTCGGTCGCGGGAGAATCCAGCCGCACGGTCGCCTGCAAGGGGAATTCACCCGTCGTGCCGCAGGAAACGGTCATGCTTTCCTCGGCCTCGGTCAGCTTTTCAAGGGAAGAAAGATCGGCAGGCCCGCCCATGCCCCGAATTTCGGGGGTGATGCATTCGCGGCAGAAAAGGTGCACCAAGCTGTGCAGACGCGTCCGCAGGGAGATCTTGCGCGGCCCGCCCAGGCGGTGCGTCGTACCCATCGCCATGGTGTCTGCCACCGCGGTGTATTCCCCCGCATCCGGCAAGGGGCAGGCAAAGCTGTAATCCGAGGACAGGTCGGCTGATGAAAGCTTTCCCTCTCCGTCTGTGTACAAAACCGTGTAACGCACCGTGCCCGCAAATTCCGCGCGGTTGCCGCCGACGTATTTTCCCGAGGGGATCACCGCCGTGCGGATCTCCAGAATTTTGCGGATCTCCGGCTGATAGTCTGCCAAGATAAAATCACCCGCCGCCTCGCAGGATATCACCTCGCCGCTTGCGTCACGCTCAATAAAATCAAGCTCCCGCGTCCCGCCCCGATCCTTTTCCAAGATACCTTCGCTCATCTTACACTCCTTATTCAACCCTCTGCCGCGCAGGGGCGTATTGTTCGTTGTATTGTATGCGCGGCCGTTATGATTTTAGAACACGATTGACAAAACCGCGCGCGTGTGGTACAATACAGGCAAAGGAATTTGTGGAGGAAACAGCATGAACGATCCAAAGCAAGAGAGAAACCGCCTGCTGGGCGAGGCGGTGGTAGCCGCCCTGCGCTCCCGCCATTTCGGCGCACAGTATTGCGAAACGGCCGCTGACGCCGTGGCCGCAGCACGCGCCCTGATCCCGGAGGGGGCAAGCGTGACCTTCGGCGGCTCGATGACCATTCGTGACACGGGCCTTGTGGCATCCCTGAAGGCGGGGAACTACCGGGTCTTTGACCGTGACGAGATACCGCCCGCAGAGCGCGGTGCGTTTATGGAGGCGCATTATTTTTCGGATTTCTTCCTCGCCTCGGTCAACGCACTGTCGGAGGACGGCGTGATCTATAACATGGACGGCTTGGGCAATCGCGTGGCCTCCCTGATCTTTGGCCCGAAGCACGTGATCCTGCTGGTCGGCATCAACAAGGTCACAAAGGATGAGGAAAGCGCGATCGCACGCGTGCGCGGCACAGCCGCCCCGATCAACGCACAGCGCTTTGATATCACCACCCCCTGCCACAAAACGGGACGGTGCGCGGATTGCAAAGCGCCCGATACCATCTGCTGTACGATGACGGTCATGCGCGCATGTCGCCCCGCAGGCCGCATCCACGTGATCCTGTTTGGTGAAGAATTCGGATATTGACGGAAAGGAACGACAACGTGAAAAAAGGAAACGCATGGGCACTTTTGCCGATCGGCGTATTTATCGCCCTGTATCTTGGCCTCGGCATTACGTTTGAATATATTTTGAAGATCCCGATGGGATTTTATAAGATCCCCATCGTGGTGGTATTTCTGGTCGCGCTGCTGGTGGCCTGCCTGCAAAACAGGAGCGTGAAATTTGAAGACAAGCTTGCCCTGATGGGGCAGGGCGTGGGGGATAAAAATATCGTCACCATGCTGCTGATCTTCCTGATGGCGGGCATTTTCGTGGGCGTGGTCGGACGCAGCAGCGCGGAGAGCGTGGCCTATTTCGTCCTTTCCATCGTGCCGCCCCGCTTTGCGGTATGCGTGCTGTTCCTCGTCAGCTGCTTCGTGTCCACGGCTATGGGTACGTCGGTGGGCACGATCACCCTGCTCACCCCCATCGCGGTGGCGGTGGCCACCACCTCGGGCTTTTCCCTGCCCCTGTGCGTCGGCACGGTGGTAGGGGGCGCGATGTTCGGTGACAACCTATCCTTCGTGTCGGATACCACCATCGCCGCCTGCAACGGACAGGGATGTGCCATGAAGGACAAATTCCGCACCAACTTTGCCATCGTGCTTCCTGCCGCGATCGTGACGCTTGGGCTGATCCTCTTTATCTCCCTGCAAGCGGACATTCAGCCGCTGGAAACCAAATCCTACGATCTGATCCAGATCATTCCGTACGTGCTGGTGCTGATCGGCGGTATCGTGGGCGTCAACGTATTCCTGACGCTGCTGGTCGGGATTCTCTCGGGCTGCATCATCATGTTGGCCACGGGCGCGCTTGATTTTCCGTCCCTGCTTGAGGGCATGGGCGGCGGCGTTTCGGGGATGTTTGAAACCTCGATGGTCGCCGTGCTGGTGGCGGCCCTTTGCGCCCTGATCCGCGAGGCAGGCGGATTTACCGCGCTGCTTGGCGGCATCCGCCGCGTGTTCCGCGGCAAGCGGGCGGGTCAGCTTGGCATCGGTCTTCTCGTGGGACTGATGGATATTGCCACGGCCAACAACACCGTGGCCATCGTGATGGCCAACCCCATCGCGTCGGAAATGGCAAGCGAATACGGCATTTCGAAGAGGAAGACCGCCTCGATCCTTGACACCTTCTCCTGCATTTTCCAAGGGGTGCTCCCCTACGGCGCACAAATGCTGGTGGCGCTGTCGGCGGCAAACGTGCTGGGCGCGGAGCTCGGCGCCTTTGCGGTGATCTCGCACCTCTTCTACCCCATGATGCTGCTCCTCAGCTCGCTTGTGTTTATGTTCTTTGTTCCCGAGAGGGACAAATAAAAAAATCGGAGAACGGAAACGTTCTCCGATTTTTTTATTTACTTCGTAAGCGGCGTGCCGTCGGGCGCAAGTCCCATCTGGCTCATCAGGCGGCGGTTGAATTCCTCTGCCGTGTTGTAGCCCATCTTCTTCTGGCGGTGGTTCATGGCCGCGATCTCCAGCACCACGGCCACGTTTCGGCCGGGGCA
>JAZQWX010000072.1:0-4466 GCA_045632565.1 Eubacteriales bacterium
CATAAGACAGCTTGTACCCGTCAAACAGGTCGTCCGCCACGCGCACGCAGCGCTCGGTTTCAAATTCGTACAGGTAGCACTCACCCTCGCCGAAGGAGTAGTAGGTGCAGTAGTAATAAAATTCGGTATAGGCTTCGGAACGGAAGATCAGCTGCACGCGATCCTCGGGCACGCCCGTGGGCAGGGTGGCTTCCTCGCCGTCACGCCACGCGGCGACCACAAAGTTCACACGCTCACCAAGGCGCATCTTGTCCACCACGTTCGCATCCGTCCAGAAGCGTTCTGCGTCCTGGCAGATCCAGATCTCGGTGGGGTTCATCTCGGGCAGGGTGGGCATATCGTAGCCCTCGGCCACGATGAAATTATAAGGATAGTAGGTCTTCTCGTCAGCCAGCACCAGATACTTGTCCGCCGAGTCGCCAAGGCGGAAATACACGTCCCGCGTGCTGCCCTCCTCGTAGATCGCGTAGGGCTTTGCGCTCATGCGGCCGGGCAGATAGGTGTCCGGCAGGCGGTGGTAGACCACGCCGGTTTCCTCACACCGATACACCCCCGCCTCTACGCGCACAAGCGTAAGGGCGTCCTCCCCCGCAGGGGGCGTGGACGGATCGGGACAGGCGGTCAGCGAAAAGAGCAGGGAAAGCAGCAAACAAACGGCCGACAGGCGGCAAACAGCAGATTTCATGAAACGGTTTCACTCCGATACGGTTTTCTTGCGCGGTGCGCGGATTTTTACCATTTTATTATACCATAGCCGCGAACGTAAGTCAAGGGTCGAAAAATGGGGATACGCACCCGCCAAAAAGCCGCAAAATGGCGCGTTTTGTCAAGAAAAACAGCGCCAAGCCGCAAATCCCTTTCGTCGGGTAGTACAACTTTTTCGCTAAAATTTGTGCAATATTCCCAAAAAAACAGCCCGTTTTTTCGCTTTTCAACCCGCCGCACTCCTCAAAACCGCAAAAACCCCCCGAAAAAACCTCTAAAAAGCCCCTTTTGAGGCCTATGTATATATTTTAAGATATGGTAAGCATATACGATTTTATTCTTTACAATTTCGGGGCGGAATAGTATAATTATGATTGAAAAGGTGACCGGGTGCGAGGTGTGCCCTTTTGTCGGAAAAAAGCAGGTGCCGCCTGCCAATTCCGTCGGACGGCACGGCCGCTCATCCACTGTCACGCCAACAAAAAACTCTTTAATTGGAAAGGAAATTCACGATGAAAAAGACACTTTTGGCAGCACTCTCCTTCATCCTCGTGCTTGCAACGGTGCTCACCGGTACGGTTCTCGCCGCTGACGGTGACGGAGCTGATGCACAGCCCTCGAAGGTTGCTGACGTTAAAATGGTAGATGAGGCGCATCCCATCCACGTAGACGGTAAGATGGATGAAGCGTACATTGATGCTACCCCCCTGATGATGGACTCCTTCCAGAACACCGCGTCCAACATCTGGACCTTCGGTATCTGCCGCTTCGTATGGTCGCCCTCCGAGAATGCGATCTACTGCTTCATGATCATCAACGATGCCGATATCGGCCCCACCAAATACAACCAGAACGAGGGTTGCTACATTCCGTGGAACGCTGACTCTATCGAGCTGTTCATCGACTTTGAAGAGAACGGTGTTGTTCCTGCAGGCGGTTACGGCCCCTACATGGCAGAGGGTAAGAACTACTCCCGTGGTATGCAGTACCGTATCGACGGTTACACCGGCAAGCCCTCCTGCCTGCTGGTAGAAGAGCCTGCTGCTTTCGCGGCAGCCAATTCCGGCTGGAAACATCCCGTAACGGGCAAGTCTGCTAACGTATACAACGGTACATATCATCTGAACGAAGAGACCAATAAGTTGGAAAACATGCTCGACAGCGCTATGACCGAGTACTTCGGCTGGGGCTGGAGCGAGGATGACACCAAGATCGGTTGGGGTCGTATGCGTACCGAGTGCGGTTATACCGTTGAGTACCGCATCGAGTGCAAGAACCGTGACCTGGTAGCAGGTGACAAGGTTTACTTCGACGTTCAGGGTAACGACATGTTCCAGGCCGTCCGTGATTCGAACGGCGGTAACCTGATGTTCTACTACAACTCCACGCTCCGTAAGGCTACCGGTGCGATGACCTCTTCCGCTACCCGTACCCTGTATGACTGGGTGGTTCTGTCCGATGAGGTCACTGCCAACACCAAGTCCTATGACGTAGATGACAAGATCATGTACGAGATGGGTATGGAGGACGTTGCCGATGGTCGTCAGACCACGACCGAGCCCACCGTTCTGACCCAGACCGCAAAGAGAACCTGGAGCCGCAGACCTCTCGGTGCTGATGTTCCCTCCGGTGGCGATCAGGGTGGTAACCAGGGTGGCAACCAGGGTGGCAACGAAGGTGGCAACGAAGGCGGCAACCAGCAGGGTGGCAACCAGCAGGGTGGCAACCAGGGTGGTGCAGCTGAAGAGCCTGCAGGCGGTTGCGGTTCTACCGTGACCATCGGCGCATCCATCGCTATGGTGGTAGCCGTTGCTCTTGGTGGCGTATTCACCTTCCGTCGCAAGGACGAGGAATAATTTGACAACCAAGCAGGGGCGTTCGCGCCCCTGCTTTTTTGCCCGCTTGGGCTAATCTATATAAAAAGGAAAGAAATATGTATCCAAACGCTCTGTTTTTCGGCATTACGCTGTATGACCTTTGCCTTGCGCTCGGCGCGGTGGCGGCGCTGGTGCTCTTCCGCATCCTGTCGGACAAGACGCACCTCTCCGCCCGCAAGACCAATCTGGCCCTTGTCGGCGGTCTTTGCGGCTTCGGACTTGGCCTGTTCACGGCCACGCTTTTGCAAGCCTTTTACAATTACATGGCGGGCGAGCCGTTTGCCATCGTTGCCAACACGGGCGCGACCTTCTACGGTGGCCTTGTCGGCGGCATCGCAGCGTTCCTTGCCATCTATCTCGGCGCGGGCGCGCGCCTGCTTCCGAAAGGCGAGGCCAAGGCCTCGCTTGCCGAGGTATCCTCTATGGCCGCCTGCTCAATTGCCGCGGCGCACGCCCTTGGCCGCATCGGCTGCTTCTTTGCCGGCTGCTGTCACGGCGTGGTAAAGGATAGCGTCTTTGCCGTGTATATGCCCACCGTGGGCGCGCGGGTGCTCCCCACCCAGCTGTATGAGGCCATCTTCCTCGTGGCGCTTTGCGCCCTGCTTTGCTACCGCGTTCTTCGCGGCAAGCACGACGGATTTTTCCTCTACCTCACGGCGTACGGCTTCTTCCGCTTCTTTATTGAATACCTGCGCGGTGACTACCGCGGCGCGTCGCTTGTGTCCTTCCTCACGCCCTCCCAACTCGTGGCCCTTGTCATGGTGGCCGTGGGCATCTCCTATTACCTCCTCTCGGATCAGAAAAAGGCCGAGCAGGCGGACGAAAGTGAAGGAGAAGGCTCGTGAGATCCGCGCACGGTAAGGGATTGTCGGCACTTCTGTTTCTTCTTCTTGCCGTCCTGTGGATGGCCTTCTTCCCGCAAGCCCTGCTCGCCGAGCCCTATGGGTCGCTGCTTTCGGATCTCGGCGCACCCCTCTTTTGCGGTGTTGCCGCCTTCCTGTTGTGGCGCGGCGCGTGGAAGCTCCCCCGGGGGCCGCGCGCCTCTTGGCGCGCGGCAACGGTGGGATGCATCGCGGCCTTTGCCGTGGCGGTCAACAACCTGCCGTGGCACGCCCTGTTCGTCGGTACGGCGCGCCTGACTGCCCCCCTGCCCGCCTTTTTCCTGTTTGCGCTTCTGTGCCTTTCGGTCGCCTCGGTAGAGGAGCTGATCTTTCGCGGCATCCTGTTGCCGCTCCTGCTTGATCGCTTTGCCGCCGCGCGCGGCGGCCGCCTGTTGGCCGTGCTTTTGTCTGCGGCCATCTTTGGCCTCTCGCATCTGGTGAATCTCTTCCAAGGGGCAGACCCCGCCGCCACGCTCTTGCAGGTGGGGTACTCGTTTTTGATAGGCTGCGTCGCCGCTGTGATCTATCTGCTCACCCGCCGCATCCTGTGGCCCATTCTCTTCCATGCCGTCTATAATTTCGGCGGCCTTCTCGTTTCCCGTCTCGGTGAAGGCAAGATCCTCGATACCCCCACCGTCATTCTGACGGTCGCCATCGGGGCATCTGCCGCGGTTTTCTTGGCCGTTTCCTTCTTTTGTGGGGGACAGGCATCGGAAAAAACACCCAAAATATCAAAAAATTGATAAAATTTCAAAAAAAATCTAAAAATTCTCTTTACAAACACAATTTTTTGTGTTATAATGATTGCACATCGAAAAAGATCATTCGTCTGTCTTCTTGTTCGGCTTTTTCGATAAAATGCGGCAGAGCCGCCTAACTTACGTTCCTTTCCCCCCTCCAAGCGCCCGCGAAAGCGGGCGTGTTTTTGTTTTAAGGGGGAAATTTTGGTGTAAATCGCCGCCAACGCCCGCTTGCAGTATGAAATACAGCGACGGGGCGTTGT
>JAZQWX010000073.1:0-10466 GCA_045632565.1 Eubacteriales bacterium
CTGCTCCACATTTCCGAGATGAGCGACCGCTTTATCTCCCATCCGCGCGAGCTGTATGCGGTGGGCGACGTGGTGGAGGTACGCATCAAGGGCGTGGACCTCGCCCGCAAGCGCATTTCCCTCTCCCGCAAAAACCTTAACAACGGGCAAGGCTGATTTTTCTAATAAATTAGAAAAAGTTTCTTGACATTTTTCTTTGATTTTTTGTTTTTTCTCGTTTTTTATGCATGTTGCACAAATATCGACGTGAAAGTTTGTGACCTTCTCCCCTTTTCTTTTGGCATAAAATTTGGTACAATAGTATCGTCGAAAATTATCCAATACATTTGATAATAGGAGGCCTATCATGGCAAGTTTGTCCCTGAAGCACATTTACAAGAAGTATCCCGGTGGCGTTACCGCCGTTTCCGACTTCTGTCTGGAAATCAAGGATAAGGAATTTCTGATCTTCGTCGGTCCTTCCGGTTGCGGTAAGTCGACCACGCTGCGTATGATCGCAGGTCTGGAAGAGATCAGCGAGGGCGAGCTGTTCATCGGCGACACCCTGGTAAACGACGTAGCACCTAAGGATCGTGATATCGCGATGGTGTTCCAGAACTACGCTCTGTACCCCCACATGACCGTGTTCGAGAACATGGCATTCGGTCTGAAGCTGCGTAAGACCCCGAAGGAAGAGATCAAGCGCCGCGTAGAAGAGGCTGCCCGTATCCTGGACATCAACCACCTGCTGGAAAGAAAGCCGAAGGCTCTGTCCGGCGGTCAGAAGCAGCGTGTGGCGCTCGGCCGTGCTATCGTGCGTAACCCGAAGGTCTTCCTTCTTGACGAGCCGCTTTCCAACCTGGACGCTAAGCTCCGTGCATCGATGAGAACCGAGCTGACCAAGATCCACAAGAAGGTCGGTACCACCTTTATCTACGTTACCCACGACCAGACCGAGGCTATGACGATGGCAAGCCGTATCGTCGTTATGAAGGACGGTCTGATCCAGCAGGTAGATACTCCTCAGAACCTGTACGATTACCCTGTCAACACCTTCGTTGCAGGCTTTATCGGTACTCCCCAGATGAACTTCATCAACGCCAAGCTCACCAAGAAGGACAACGATCTGTTCGTGAACTTCGGTGACAACGTGCTGAAGCTTCCTGCCGACAAGGCAAACAACCCCGCCCTGAAGGAATATATCGACCACGAGGTCGTTCTGGGCCTGCGTCCCGAATGTATCCACGATGAGCCGATGTACCTTTCCAGCATGCCTGAAAACGTTATCGACGTGGACATCGACGTAACCGAGCTGATGGGCTCCGAGATCTTCCTGTACCTGCGCTATAAGGGCCAGGACGAGGATACCACCAACCTCATCGCCCGCGTTTCTCCCCGTTCCACCTCCCGTGCCGGCGACACCGTTAAGGTTGCGATCGATACCAGCCGTCTGCACATCTTCGATATCGATACCGAACGTTGCATCGTTCACTAATGACTGCAAACAAGCGGCAGGCAGGTCTTCCCTGCCGCCGCTTTTTGTCCGAGAGGAGCAAGCATGGCCGTTTACCGCATGGCAGACCTCAATATTGAGATCCTGCCCCGTTATCAGCATATTTTGCACCAATGCAAGGACTATCTTGCGCCCGAAGGAAGCGTACCCGACGTAACGGTGGCCGTTTCCGAGGAGGATCACGCACGGTCCATGGCGGCAAACCCCGGCTTTGGCCCGGGATATATCGAAAGCATTGAGGCGTACCGCCGTCTTTGCACCGCTATTCTGCCGTACGGTGCGTTTTTCGTACACGCGGCCGTGGTGGAGGTAGATGGGCGTGCCTACGCCTTTTCCGCCACCAGCGGCACGGGCAAGAGCACGCACATTTCCCTGTGGCGGGAGTATTTCGGTGAGCGCGTGCACGTCATCAACGGTGACAAGCCCATTTTCCGCCGCGGCGAGGACGGCGTTTTTACCGCTTACGGCACGCCGTGGTGCGGCAAAGAGGGCTGGCATGAAAATCGCAGCGCGCCGCTTGGCGGCATTTGCTTCCTTGAGCGTAGCAAGGAAAATTACATTCGTCCCCTTTCACCGAGCGAAGCGGTAGACCGCATTTTCAGTCAGCTACTGCGCCCCAAAACGAGAAAGGAAGCGGAGCTGACCCTGACCCTGACCGATCAGCTCTTGCGGACGGTACCGATCTACGTGCTGGGATGCAACATATCGCGGGAAGCAGCGGAGCTTTCTTTTGCCACGCTGACCGCCAAAAAATAACGAAAGGTGTGTAACCTTTTCACGGCAAGAGCCGTGTAATGAGGTAGTGTACCGTATGAAAATCAACGAAAACTTTCTTCTGCGCGACGTGGCCGGTAATAAGGTGGTCATGCCGATCGGCGAGGCCGCCGATCGTATTCACGGCATGATCAAGCTCAACGGCACAGGCGCGTTCCTCTTTGAGCGTCTTCTTGAGGGCACGGACGAGGCAGCTCTGCTTGCCGCCATGTGCCGCGAATACGACGTCAGCGAGGAGCAGGCCGCGGCCGACATTCGCCGTTTTATTGACACGCTGCGTCAGGTTGGTATTATTGAAGAATAACTTTCTCTACAAAAACGGCCATGGGCCGATGGAGGTGAAGCGTTTTACATGAAGGTATCCTTGAAGAGCTGCTTGCGGATCGCCGCAGTTGCCTTTCTTTTCTATTTGGCTGTAACCTATTTCCCGGCCTTGATCAGCTTTGTAGGTGCTTTTTTGGGGACGCTGACCCCTCTGCTCATCGGTTTTGCGATCGCCTACATCGTTAACATCATCATGTGCTCTTATGAGCGCTTGTATTTTCCGCATACCCGTAACAGGTTCTTGCGAAAGAGTCGCCGCGTGGTGTGCATGACCCTCGCTTACATTTCCGTGGGGGCGATCATTGCCTTGGTTGCCTGGTTGATCGTGCCTCAGCTTGGCAACTGTATCGAAACGCTTCTGATCCAATTCCCCGGTGTTATGAGCCTTCTGATCGAAACCGTAGAGGGATGGGACATTCTGCCGCCCGAAACCCTGGAGTCGCTCAAGAACTTCAACTGGTTCACCACGGTGCAGGATCTGATCAACGCCTTTATGGGCGGCTGGGGCGATATGATGAGCACGGTGCTGGGAACGGTATCCGCCCTCTTCTCGGCGGCGGTAACTGCCCTGCTCAGCATCATTTTCTCGATCTATTTCCTGGTCAGCAAGGACCATTTGCGCCATCAGCTGGTGCGCTTCTTCGATCATTTCGTGGACGTGCAGCTGGTTGACCGCACGCGCCGTTTCCTGACACTGTTGCACGACTGCTTCCGCCGCTTCATCATCGGCCAGTGTGCCGAGGCGGTGATCCTTGGTCTGCTTTGCACCATCGGCATGTGGATCTTCGGCTTCCCCTATGCCACGATGATCGGCGCGCTGATCGCCTTTACCGCCCTGATCCCGATCGCGGGCGCTTATATCGGCGCGGGCGTTGGCGCATTTATGATCTTTACCGTATCCCCCTTGAAGGCGCTGCTCTTCCTTGTGTTCATTCTGATCCTGCAGCAGCTGGAGGGTAATTTGATCTACCCGCACGTGGTAGGCTCTTCGCTTGGTCTGCCCGGTCTTTGGGTGCTGGTTGCCGTGACCATCGGCGGCGGCATTTCGGGTGTGCTGGGTATGCTGATCGGTGTGCCGATCGCGGCAGCAATCTACCGTCTTCTGCAGCAGGAGCTGGATACCGAGCGTCCCGAAAGCAAGAAATTCCGTTTCTTCCGCCGACGGGCAAGCGCGACTGCCGCGCAGGATGAAGACGCCGCATCGACCAACAAAGAAACGGATCAAAGCAATTAAGAAGGAAATTGTCATGTTCAGAACAGGCATTATGTATGAAAAGCTTGGCGAAATAGGAAAAAAGCCTTGGCTTGGGCAGATGAAGCCCTTCCGCATCGCGGGAAACGTATATTTTGTGGGCACGTATCAAGCCTCCTCGCATGTCATTGATACGGGCGACGGTTTGATCATGATCGACACGGGCTATACCAATACCGCCTATCTGGTTCTCCATTCTCTTCACGAGCTTGGCTTTGACGTGCGGGATATCCGTTACATCGTCAACACGCATTGGCACGGTGACCACACCGAGGCAACGGCTGCCTTTGCCGCCCTGTCGGGTGCAAAAACCCTGCTTGGCCGTGATGACGTAGCCGCCGCGGCACAGCATTTTACCCCCGACATTCTGATCGACGACGGCGACACGCTGACCCTTGGCAACACCACGCTGCACTTTGTCAGCACGCCCGGCCACACCAAGGGTACGATCTCCTTCTTCTTTGACACCGAGGAGAACGGCAAGATCCTGCGCGTTGGCAGCTTTGGCGGCGCGGGGCTGAACACCATGGTGCGTGCACGCTTTGATTTTCCCGGCTGCCGCGAGGCATACCGCGCATCCCTCCATCGTCTGATGAAGGAGAACGTGGACGTGTTTATCGGCAACCATACCTGGAATAACGGTACTTATGAAAAGTTCCTTGCGCTGGAAGCAGGAGAACAGAACCCCTTCATCGACAGCGCGCTGTGGGGAACATTTCTGCGCGACTATGAAAAGCGATTGGATGCGGTTATCGCAAACGATCCGTAAAAAAGAGCCTATACGGTTTTTCCGTATAGGCTCTTTTTATAGACGTTTGATCTTGACGGCGAGCAAAATACGCGCAACATCCGCAGGCGCGGGCGGGCGCGTGCCGTTTTGCAAACAGGCCGCTGTGCCGCAGGCAACAGCCATGCAAAGCGCATCGGCTTTGCTTTTGCCGTCCGAAAGAGCGGCAAGGAAGCCGGCGATGCTGCTATCCCCCGCTCCAACGGTAGAAACAGCGCAGATCGCGGGTGGGGTGGCATGAAAAACGCCTTCCGAGCATGCCAGCACAGCCCCCTCTTTGCCCAGACTGATGATGACGTTCTCCACGCCCGCGCGTTGCAGGCGAAGCGCGCCATCGGCGGCCTCTTGCGGCGAGGTGATCTCTTTGCCAAGATAACCGCACGCCTCTTCTTCGTTCGGTTTGATCAAAAAGGGGTGGGCGTTCATCATTTCCGAGAGCCCGAACGAACGGGAATCGATCACCACACGCGCGCCTTGTTCTCGCATCCGCAGAAGAAAGGCCGTCACTTCCTCTGTCGCAAGGCCGTTTGGCAGGCGGCCTGTAAGCGTGATCACGTCCCCCGCCGCCACGCAAGCGGCAAGATAGTCCTGCACGGCGGCAAGCAAGCTTCCGTCTGCCGCAAGACCGCCGAAGCTGATGCGGGTTTCGGGTGCACCGTCCTCATGGAGCGTGAGATTTTCGCGGATGCGCCCTGCAAGGGGGAACGCGTGATGCGGCATTCCGTCCGCCGCAAGGGCGCGGCAAAATTCCTCACCGTTTTCCTCACCGACAGCAACAAGCGCCGTACTGTCATATCCGAGGACATGCAGGGCGCGGGAGATATTCACGCCCTTGCCGCCCACGTCACGGTCGGTGACGGTGGCAAGATTTTCAGCGTGCTTTTCAAAATGCGATATGTGCGCGTGGATGTCAAAGGCAGGATTCAGCGTCAGGGTAAAAATCTTCATACCGTACCCCTATCAGATTTTTTGCAGACGGGCAAAGGTGGCCATCAGCTTTTTCGTACCAACGGAGTCAAAAGCGACCTCATACAAGACGTCACCGCCCATATCACGGGCAAAGAGGATCGTTCCCTCTCCGAAGGTGGCGTGGCGAACGCGATCGCCCTGTGAAAGGCGCGCAAAGGAGGGACTTGTCTGGCGGCGAGCGGCGGTATTCGCAGAGGCCACCGAGGCACGCGAGAAAAATTCGGTATTGCCGAAGCTGCCGCGTTCGTTGGATACCACCGTGGCACTCCGTTCATGGGAGCGACCTGCCTGCTGACCGTATACCGGGCGGGGTGCGCCAAAATAGGGGGCTTCATCCTCCTCCTCGGAAAGCAGCAGCGGCGGCAGCTCACGCGACACGAAGCGTGAGGTTGGATTGTTTTGTGTGCGGCCGTACAACAGGCGGCTTTTGGCGCGGGACAGGAACAGGCGTTCCTTGGCACGCGTGATGGCCACGTAGGCAAGACGGCGCTCTTCCCCGATCTCCTCCGGATCTTCAAAGCTGCGCGTGCCGGGGAAGATCCCTTCCTCCATGCCGGCAAGGAAAACCACGGGGAACTCCAGGCCCTTGGCACTGTGAATGGTCATCAGTACCACGGCATCCGCCTGCTCATCGTATTTATCCACGTCGGAAACGAGGGCCACTTCCTCAAGGAATCCCGAAAGCGTTGCACCCTCACCGACGCGCTTTTCATATTCCACGGCGGCGGAGATCAATTCATTCACGCTGTCAAGGCGGGTAATCCCCTCCTCTCCCTCGGCCTCCAGCATCCCTCTGTATCCCGTTTCCTCAAGCACGCGGGCAACCAGCTCGGACACCGTTCCCTCGTGCTTTCGCAAGGAGAGGATCAGGTTGGCAAATTCCTTTAAGCGAGGGGCGGATTTGGCAAGGGCTACGTATTCGTCCGCCGAAAGCAGGACCTCAAACATGGGGATGCCCTTGGCCTCGGCGATCTCGGCGATCGCATCCACGGTCGCAAGACCGATCTTACGCTTCGGCTCGTTGATCACGCGCTTGAGCTTCTGATCGTCGCGCCCATTTTCGATCATGACCAGGTAAGCGATCACGTCGCGCACCTCTTTGCGGTCATAGAAGCGCTGGCCGCCCAGCACGCGGTAGGGCATGCCGCTCTTGGCGAAGGTGCTTTCCAGAGTCCGCGCCAGCTCGTTGACGCGGTAGAGCACGGCAAAATCGCTGTATCGGCGTCCCTCACGCACCACCAGCTCCATGATCTTGTCGGTGATATAGGACGCCTCACGCTCCTGCGTGGCGGCGTGATGCAGAACGATCTTCTCGCCCTCCCCCTTGGCGCACCACAGCGTTTTTTCGTGACGCGCGGTGTTGTGCGCGATCACGGCGTTGGCGGCATCCAGAATGGTTTTGGTAGAGCGGTAATTCTGCTCCAGCTTGATGATCTTGGCGTCGGGGTAGGTCTTATCAAAATTCAGAATGTTTTCAATGGTCGCACCGCGGAAGCGGTAGATGCTTTGGTCATCATCCCCCACCACCATGATGTTGCGGTAGCCGCCCGAGAGTAGCTCTGTCAGGCGGAATTGCGCGTAGTTGGTATCCTGATACTCGTCTACCAGCACGTAGCGGAACTGCCGCTGATAGTGCGCGCGCACCTCTTCATCATGTTCAAGCAGCTCGACCGTTTTCAGGATGATATCGTCAAAATCCAGCGCGTTGGAGGCGGCAAGACGTTTGTTGTACGCCTCATAGATCCGCACGATATGCCGCTGGCGCAGATCGTTTTGCTCGAGGTCGGCAGGGCCCTTGAGGGAGTCCTTGGCGCGGCTGATCTCGTTCATCACGGTCTTGACGGGCAGCATCTTGTCATCGATATTCAGGCGCTTCATGCACTCGGTGACAAGGCGCTTTTTTTCATCGGTATCGTAGATGGAAAAGGAGGATTCATAGCCAAGACGGGAGCCGTAGCGACGCAAGATCCGCACACAGATGGAGTGGAACGTACCTGCCCAGATCTCCTCGGCAATGCTGTCATTATCAAAGGCGGCGGTAAGACGCTCGCGGATCTCCCGCGCGGCCTTGTTGGTAAAGGTAAAGGCGAGCACCTGCCACGGTGCACAGGGCTCGGCGATAAATTCGGGCAAAATGTACTCGATATCCTCGCGCGGCATTTCGATCGCACGCTCCATGGCGGCAACGCTTGCCTCATCGATCTCCTCCGGAACGGCTTCGCTGTAATAGGCGTTGCCGTATTTGATGAGAAACAGGATGCGGCGGACCAGCACGGTGGTTTTGCCGCTTCCCGCACCGGCGAGGATCAGAAGCGGGCCGTTCACGGAGCAGACAGCCTCGCACTGCCGCGGATTCAGCTCCGCGGACAGGACGCGATCAAACAGCCGTCTTTTGGCGGCAAGATAACGCTGCGATAATTCTTTGTTCATGTGTCACTCTTTTCTTTTTGATGCTCGGAGGATACCTGCAAGAGGATCACGGCCGAGAGGATCATGACGATCCCAAGCCATTGCAGCAGGGAGCAGGGCTCTTGCAGGATCAGCACGCTGATGAGCGTGGCAGTCATCGGTTCAATGCAAGCAAGGATACCCGCGCGACCTGCCTCCATATTCGAGAGGCCGTATGTATATAAGGAAAACGGCAGGGTTGCGGTCACCACACCAAGGCCAATCATAATCAAAACGGCATAGCCGACGTTTGGCAGGGCGGAAACGGTTTGGGCAAAGGAGGGAATATCCGCAAACAGCCATGCAGCGGCCGCCGCAAACAGAAAGGAATAGACCGTTACCGTAGCCGATGAATAGCGACGAAGGGCAAACGTCCCGAAAATAGAATAGGAAGCATAGCAAATGCCGGACAAAATACCCGCAATTGCCCCACCAAGATGGAAGCTACCCGTGCCGCCGTTGAAAATACCCGACACAAATACGCAGCCCCCCACCACAAGGACAAGGGACAGGATCTTTTTGAAGCTCAATTTTTCGTGGAACAAAACCACCGACGCGAGCAGAATAAAGATCGGCGAGGTATAGAGCAGCACCGCGGCCACGGCGCTCGTGGTTTTCTCGATCGAGAGAAAATACAAGGCGCTCATGGCAAAGGTGCTGAACGCCCCCATCACAAACAGAAGGGGCAGATCTCTGCCGCGCACACGCAGGGCAGACGGCGAACGGACGAGCAAAAAAAGCAGAAAGGTGACGGCCGCCACCGTCATACGGATGGCCGTCTTTTGTACGGGCTGAAAGCCAAGCTCGGTCAGCGCTTTTGCAAACAGAGGCATGCATCCCCAGAAAACGGCAGCCAGCACCACCGAGATAAAGGACAAATATTTTTTCATCGCACTCTCTTAGACCTCAAAATCAAGGCACAGACGGGTAGCGGTATAGGGTCTGACGAACGTATCCGCCACCAAAACGTGGGCGGGATGCACAGCGTAGGCCGCCAAAGCAGCCTCATCCTCAAAAACCGAATACAGCATGACGTCGGCATTTGAGGAAGCAAGCCCCTCGTTTTGCACACGGATCTCCAGCAGGCCGGGAATTTTGCCAAGAAGCCCCTCCAGGTTCTCTTTGATCCCCTGCTTCACGGCTGCGTGATTGCTTTCTTCTTTCAGCTTCCACAGGATAATATGCTTTACCATACAACACCTCTTATCAAATATATCATCTAAAGATCATTATAGCATACCTGCCGTTTTGATGCAAGGAGAAAACAAAAAAACGGGGGAAAATCCCCCGTTTTTGATGCATTTATTTGCTGTTCTTGTTTTGATTCTGCTGATTCTGATTTCGGTTTTGGTTCTGCTCGCTGCTTTGATTTTGGTTCTTGGTCTGGTTCTTATTCTGATTTTGGTTCTGGTTCTGATTCTGGTTCTGATTCATTTTATTTTCCATTATTCTCTCCTTCTCCGCTTGGCGGTTGTCGATAGTATATGCGGGTTTATAAAAAATATGCGTCTGTTCTTGCTTTTTTCGCACGCATATGGTACAATGACAGTAGAAAACGCTGGGAGGTATCACACATGGGTGTTGTGATCGGCATTGACGTTGGCGGGAGCACGACAAAAATCGTTGGCTTTCGCAAGAACGGAGAACAAAAAGAACTGATCTCGCCGCTGTTTGTCAAGGCGGCTGATCCTGTAACGTCTATATACGGTGCATTTGGAAAATTTATCGATCAAAACGGGCTTGCCCTTTCGGATATTGAGCAGGTGCTCACCACGGGCGTTGGTTCGTCCTATCTTTCCAAGCCGATCTATGAGCTTCCCTGTGCTTCCGTTCCCGAATTCAAGAGCATCGGCCTTGGCGGCCTGTATCTTTCGCATCTGGATGAGGCGATTGTGGTCAGCATGGGCACAGGCACAGCCATCGTACACGCGCGGCGCGGACAGGATACCGAATATCTCGGCGGTACGGGCGTTGGCGGCGGCACGATGATGGGGCTTTCCAAAAAAATTCTCGGCATGGAAGAGATCGAGCATCTCGAGGCGCTGGCGGCGCAGGGAGATCTATCCAACGTAGACCTGCGCGTGGGTGATATTACCAAAAAAGACAAAAACGTGACGCTCCCCGACCATATGACGGCCGCCAACTTTGGCAAATTGTCGGACGTAGCCACCCAGGCAGACGTAGCCCTTGGCATCATGAACATGGTGTTTGAAACGATTGGCATGCTCGCGCTGTTTGCGGCGCGCTCCCGCGGGATCAAGGATATTGTCCTGACCGGAAACCTCTCCCGCATTGATTATGCCAAGCAGGCCTTTACCACCCTTTCCTCCATGTTCTCGGTAAACTTTATGATTCCCGAAAACGCGCAGTATGCCACCGTGATCGGCACGGCACTTTGCGGTTGATACAACAAAGAAGCT
>JAZQWX010000074.1:0-4236 GCA_045632565.1 Eubacteriales bacterium
GCCCCGCCTCCACGTCCCCGCCCATGGTGTTCAGGATGATCAGTACCCCCTCGATCCTATCGTTTTCCTCCAACGCGACAAGCAACGGGATCATGTGATCGTACTTGGTCGCCTTTTGGTTGCTCTCCAGCACGTAATGCCCCTCGATCTGCCCGATGATCGTCAGGCAATACAGGGAAGAGTCCCCCTCGGGCAGCTCCGCCGAGCCTGTTTCCATCATGCTCTCGGTCTCTTTTCCAAACCCCCGCTCGCAAAGCCCCTGCTCGTTTTTCTCCTCTTGCTCCATAAAAACCTCCCAAATTGAATTTTTTTATAGTTTTGGCAGGAATATTCGCAATTAGTCATTTACAAATCGACAAATTTGTGCTATAATGATTTCGTATGAAAAAATTTTACAAGGAGATACAATCATGAGCAAGGTTATCGTTGAAACTTCCGCACGTCACATGCACCTCACCCAGGCAGCGGTAGATGCCCTCTTCGGCGCAGGCTACCAGCTGACCAAGAAAAAGGATCTCTCCCAGCCCGGCCAGTACGCCTGCGCTGAAAAGGTAGAGGTCGTCGGCCCTAAGGGCTCTCTGATGATGAGCATCCTCGGTCCTACCCGTCCCGAAGATCAGGTAGAGGTTTCCTTTACCGACGCACGCGCCCTTGGCATCACCGCCCCCGTTCGTGAGAGCGGCGATATCGCAGGCACTCCCGGCGTTACCCTTAAGGTAGGCGAGAATACCTATGAAATGAAGGAAGGCGTGATCGTGGCAAAGCGTCACATCCACCTCACCCCCGCCGCCGCTGCAGAGTTCGGCGTACAGGATAAGCAGATCGTCAAGGTAAAGGTTGGCGGCGCAGGCCGTACCACCATTTTTGATGACGTTGTGATCCGTGTAAAGGACAGCTCCGCTCCCGCTATGCACATCGATACCGACGAGTGCAACGCCGCTGCCGCATTCGGCGCAATCGAGGGCGAGATCATCGCGTAAAATACATAAAGGAGATAGAAACATGAACGATTCCATCATCTACTCTGCCGAAGTGCAGAATATGTGCGTCGTAGCCAAGGGCCCTAACCACGGTCCCGCCCCCATTCCCGAAGAGGGCAAGTGGGTACAGGCCAAGGAGATCACCGACATCTCCGCATACACCCACGGTGTGGGCTGGTGTGCACCCCAGCAGGGCGCATGCAAGCTCTCCCTGAACGTCAAGAACGGTATCATCGAGGAAGCCCTCGTGGAAACCATCGGTTGCTCCGCCATCACCCACTCCGCCGCTATGGCCGCTGAGATCCTGCCCGGCAAGACCCTGCTTGAAGCCATGAACACCGACCTCGTGTGCGACGCGATCAACTGCGCGATGCGTGAGCTGTTCCTGCAGATCGTATACGGCCGTTCCCAGTCTGCCTTCTCCGAGGGCGGCCTTACCATCGGCGCCGGCATGGAGGACCTCGGCAAGGGCGAGCGCTCCATGGTCGGTACGATGTACGGTACTCGTGCAAAGGGTGTTCGTTACCTCGAAATGACCGAAGGCTACTGCACCAGAATGGCGCTGGATGCCGACGATCAGGTCATCGGCTACGAGTTCGTTAACCTCGGCAAGATGACCGACTTCATCAAGAAGGGTGACGATCCCACTACCGCATACAACAAGGCTATGGGTCATTACGGCCGCTTCACCGAAGAAGACGGCGCCGTGAAGTACATCGACCCTCGCAAGCAGTAATTGAAGGAGGGTAAAGAGAATGGCATTGTTTGAAAACTACGAAAGACGCGAGGCAAAGATCCTCGCCGCTCTGAAGGAATACGGCATTAACTCTATCGAGGAGTGCAAGGAAATTACTCTCGCAAAGGGCATCGACTGTGACGCGATCGTGCGCGGCACTCAGCCCATCTGCTTTGAAAACGCCGTTTGGGCCTACACCGTAGGCGCCGCTATGGCTATCAAAAAGGGCTGCAAAAAGGCAGCAGACGCCGCCGCCGAGATCGGCGTAGGCATCCAGTCCTTCTGCATCCCCGGCTCGGTTGCTGAAAACCGTAAGGTAGGCCTCGGCCACGGTAACCTCGGTAAGATGCTCCTTTCCGAAGAAACCGAGTGCTTCTGCTTCCTCGCAGGTCACGAGTCCTTTGCGGCTGCTGAGGGTGCGATCAAGATCGCCCTCAACGCCAACAAGGTCCGTACCAAGCCCCTGCGCGTGATCCTGAACGGCCTTGGTAAGGACGCCGCTATGATCATCTCCCGTATCAACGGCTTCACCTACGTCAAGACCGAGTTCGATCCCTACACCGAAACCGTCAAGATCGTTGACGAGCATCCCTATTCCAAGGGCCCTCGCGCGAACGTTCGTTGCTACGGCTCTGACAGCGTTCCGGAAGGCGTTGCTATCATGAAGCTGGAGAACGTCGGTGTATCCATCACCGGTAACTCCACCAACCCCACGCGCTTCCAGCACCCCGTTGCCGGTACGTACAAGAAGTGGGCGATCGAAAACGGCGTCAGCTACTTCTCGGTTGCATCGGGCGGCGGTACGGGCCGTACCCTGCACCCCGATAACATGGCAGCAGGCCCTGCTTCCTACGGCATGACCGATACCATGGGCCGTATGCACTCCGACGCACAGTTCGCAGGCTCTTCTTCCGTGCCCGCGCACGTAGAGATGATGGGCCTGATCGGCGCAGGTAACAACCCGATGGTTGGCATGACCGTCGCCGTTGCTGTTGCCGTCGAAGAGGCAATGAAATAAGCAAAACAAAAAGAACCGCCCTTGCCGAAAAGCAAGGGCGGTTCTCTTGTTTTGTAAAGGATTATTCAACTTTTTGCTTGTCAGAATTTGCTTTTTCTTCCAAACGCAGTCGAATACATCTGTGGTCATAATAATAACCAAAGAATACATTTGCAAGCACAGACGCTATCATAAAAGAACAGATGTATATAACAACATTAAACAGTGCGGGGAGAACGATCATAAAGGTTTTGCTGGAATCCATTGAGCTAAGGTATTCTGCGCCTTCACGCAGCTGGGGAATCGTGCTGAAAAGAGTCAGCAAAACAAGAGTGATCATAAAGACGAATAAGCAGCGCTGAACGATTGCATTCGCCTTCTTGATGATTTCGACGTCTTTGGTGTGAAGTTCTGAATTGAAAAACATATTTTTCCTCCTTTCTGGTTGATAAAATAAAAAAGTGCGCCAACCGGAGTCAGCGCACCGAAAAACGCAAACCCCAATTGTCGCCAAACAAAAACAGACGCCGGGCATAACTCTCCCATTGATTTGTGCGGAATTTGCGTTTTTGCTAATATCAGCACAAATCAATGAAAAAATGCGACAGGCAAAAAGCCCCCTATAAAAATAGAGAGTCCACCCATTACAGCGTTATTCGTTTTTGTTTGGCAGTTCCTATTGTAGCACCTTTTTCAGGAAATGTCAACATTTTTTGTAGCGCGTGGGCTTGCTCCCACGGCCAAAAACAATCCCCCCTCGAGGGGGGCCTTTTTCATTTCTCCCGCATACCCCGAAAAGAGAACCTCTTTTTGGGGAAAGAAGAAAACTATCCACACAATTTGACAGTTGGCATTGAAGAGGCAATGAAATAAGGTCAATCAAAAAATCCCTGCTGCAAGGCAGGGATGTTTTTAATCTTTGATGATAAAAATAAAAGCAAGGATCGTTGTGACAGCGGCGAAAAGAATTGAAAGAATGATAATAGTAATGTAAGACATGATGTGTTCTTTTTCTTGTGTTAAAATTTAGTTTTGAAATGCTTCGGTAAGATTATTTGTTACAGCTATCCTCCTTTGCCCAAAAATAAAAAAGTGCGCCAACCGGAGTCAGCGCACCGAAAAACGCCGCCTTCAGAAGTTAACTCTTTTGAGTTACATTTTGATTATAGCACGCCTGCATGCCATTGTCAACCCTAAAGAGGTAAGTTTTTTTGGGTGCAGTGGGTTAAAATAAAATTAACCCATTTGAGTTAGGAGGGCGCGATGAGAGTTAACGAAGCGGTTAAACAGAGAATTTTGAATTTGTGCCAAGAGCATCACATTACACTGAACAAACTGTCGACGATTTGCGGCATTACGCAATCTACCTTGAATAACATCATCAGCGGACGAAATGCTACCACCACGGTTTCTACCATTCAAAAAATTTGTGATGGATTGGAAATTACGATTTTGGATTTTTTCTCCTCGCCGCTTTTTAACAATTTAGAACAGGAAATCAAATGACCGTCGCCGTTGCCGCC
>JAZQWX010000075.1:0-36646 GCA_045632565.1 Eubacteriales bacterium
GCCCAATATTCCCCACTGCTGCCTCCCGTAGGAGTCTGGACCGTATCTCAGTTCCAATGTGGCCGTTCAACCTCTCAGTCCGGCTACCGATCGTCGACTTGGTGAGCCGTTACCTCACCAACTATCTAATCAGACGCGAGCTCATCTTTCATCAATAAATCTTTGGTATACAGAACATGCGATCCGTATACGTTATACGGTATTAGCGGCTGTTTCCGGCCGTTATCCCGTAATGAAAGGCAGATTGCTCACGCGTTACCCACCCGTCCGCCACTGATCGGAACTCCCCGAAGGGAGTTCTGTCACCGTTCGACTTGAATGTGTTATGCACGCCGCCAGCGTTCATCCTGAGCCAGGATCAAACTCTCTAAAAATTGTAATTCATCTGAGCTTTCGCTCAGTTAAATCCTTTTCAGAGTGCTATCTCTAGCTTTCTTTACTCTTTTGAGTTTCTCAATGTGTTCTTAACGAGATTCCTTCACACTTATCGTGTTACGAAAATTCTGTTGTTCAATTTTCAAAGATCAATTCGTGCCGCCCACAAGTTGTCCTCGTGGCAGCGACCCCATTATTCTACCACACCCTTTTCCGTTTGTCAAGCCTTTTTTGAAACTTTTTTCAAATTTCTTTTGACTTTTTTCGCGGCTTCCTTTGTGGCGCCTCCCTTTTTGGCAGAGGCTTGATTAGTATATCATCAAAGTTCCCGTTTGTCAAGGGCTTTTTGAAGATTTTTTGAGTTTTTTTCATATTTTTTCTGGTTTTTACAAAGAATATCTCCAAAAGCAAAAAGCTCGCTTCCAAGAGGTATCATGATTACGATTTTGTTCCGGACGGTTATGGTCTACATTTTAATATCCCTTATTCTGCGAGGGATGGGAAAGCGGCAGGTGGGAGAGCTGGAGCTCTCCGATCTGGTAGCCACGCTGCTTCTTTCCGAGGTAGCCTCCCTGCCGATCGCAGATCCGAACGTTCCGTTTTTGAACGCGCTTGTGCCGCTTTTGCTGATCCTTTCCTTTGAAATTATATTAACCTTCCTGAAGACAAAGTGCTTTCCGTTAAAACGTCTTCTTGAGGGGCAACCGAGCTTTCTTATTCGGCGCGGCAAGCTGGATCAAAAGGAGCTTGGGCGGATGCGGATCTCGATTGAGGAATTCATCGGAGAATGCCGATTGCAGGGCTACACGGATCTCTCCGACATTGACTATGCCATTTTAGAGCAGGATGGCAAGCTATCCATTCTGCCGCGTGAATGCAAGCGACCGCTTTGTCCGGAAGACGTGGGGGTTGCAGTAGAGAGCAAGGGGCTTTCGCATCCCATCATCATAGACGGACGCGTTCAGGAGAGGCATCTTACCATGTTGGGGCTGGACCGCGCGTGGTTGGCAAAGGAATGCGCGCGACGCGGGCGCAAGATCGCGGACGTTTTTTTGATGACCGTGAGTGACAGCGGGGATATTTTGTTTTTCGGAAAGGAAAAGAAAGCGTGAAGGCATTTGTGGCATCCCTGATCTTGCTGGGGGTTCTGTTGACGGGGGTGAGTGTCACGTCCCTGCTACTTTCGCGTGATGCCGCGAGGATGACAGAGGCGGCCAAAGCCCTTTCGGTGGAAGAAGGTAGAGCGGAGCGGATCACGCTCTTTTGCGACGCGTGGGAGCGGCGGCAAGCATGGTACATGCTGATCCTGAATGCAAACGAAATTGAAAGAATGGACGAGGCGGTGGTCAGCATGCGCGCCGCCGCCGAAAGCAAAAGCGACAGCGATTATAAAATCGCTGTCGCAAGATTGCAGGAAACGTGCTCTCACTTCCATGATCTGGTCGGGTTTCGGTTAGAGCAGATCTTTTAAGAAAAATCACGGCCATCCTTATCATAGAGGTGGGCGCGGGTAACAGAGTACCATTCGCTCGTACCGTCCCCCAAAAGAATACTGTTTTTTTCCTTTATATAAGAGATGATGTAATCGGGATTGAGAAAGCTGCCGCCCTCAGCTTGAAGATGCAGAGAAAGCAGGATCTCCCCCGTTTCCTCGCGGTAGGCGGCCGAGGCCTCTATGATCGCGCCGCTGACGTCCACGTCACGATCCCCCGACTTGGTTCGTTTGAACACAAAGAGGGGGCGTGCCTGCAAGGAGGCATGGATCTCTTGTGCCAAGGCAGAGGTGGCATTTTGCAGATGCAGCGTGACGAGATAGAGGGCTGAAGCGATCTCTTTCAGTTTGGTTTCGGGATAATACGCCTCATTCACGCGAAGCTCCTGCGGCAGGCCGCTATTGAGCGCATCACGCACGGCGGCAGGATCGACCTCCGAGAGAACCCAGATATCCACAAACTCCCGTTGGCTTTCTGCGCCGACAGGCAGGGGGGCGGAAAAGACCAGATGCGGAATGGGATGAAAGCCCTCGGTATATTTGATGGGCAGGCGGGCGCGCACCATCACGCGTGTCATGGTACGCACGAGATCAAGATGAGAAATGTAAGAAAGTGCACCTGTTTTAGAGAAGCACACACGCAGGAGCTTGGGGGCATCCAAGGGCTTGGCGTTGGCAAAGCTTACTTGCACCATCTGGTATCACCTCCCAAACAATTGGCGCCGCAACCGTTGCAATGCTCGGCACAGCTGGGGGTCGTTTCATGCTGATAGGCACGCTCGCGCTCGCGCCACAGGTAAGCGCGCGACACGCCGCAGTCAATGATATCCCACGGCAGAATTTCATCTTTGCCAAAGGTGCGGTTGGCATAGAATGCAACGTCAATACCCGTGCGGGCAAAGACGTCCATCCATTTATCGTAGTTGAAGTATTCATCCCAGGAGTCGAACATCACGCCCTCGCGCGCGGCAAGCTCGATGGCATCCGCGAGGCGGCGGTCACCGCGGGCAAAGACTGCCTCGATCTGCGACACACGCGCATCGTGATAGTTGTAGCGCACGCGTCGGTTGGTAATCTTTTCCTTAAGATACTGCTGCTTTTGGAGCAGCTTTTCCATGGTGTCCTGCCCTTCCCATTGAAAGGGTGTAAAGGGCTTGGGGATAAAGCAGGCCACGCTGATGGTGACGGTGATGCCCTTGGCGCGGTTGCGCTTCGGGTTGCTGAAATAGGCTTTTACCACCTTGTCAGCGAGATCGGCGATACCGTCAAGGTCAGAAAGCTCCTCGGTCGGAAGACCCAGCATAAAATAGAGCTTAACGGAGGATTTCCCTGCCGCAAAGGCAATGTTGACCGCGCGGAGCAGGTCTTCCTCGCAAACGTTTTTGTTGATGGCATCGCGCAAGCGTTGCGTGCCGGCTTCAGGGGCAAAGGTAAGGCCGCCCGTACGAACGGTGGAGATCTTTTCCATCAGCCCCTCGGTGAAGCTATCCACGCGCAAGGATGGGAGCGAAATGCTGACGCGCTCATCCTCCGTCCAGGTGAGCAGACCGTCGGTGAGCTCGTCGAGGCGAGAATAATCGCTGATACTGAGCGAGGTAAGAGAGATCTCATCATAGCCCGAGCTTTCCCACAGGCAACGCGCCTGCTTACAAAGCACGTCGGGCGATTTTTCACGAATGGGGCGGTAGACCATGCCCGCCTGACAGAAGCGGCAGCCGCGGGTACAGCCGCGATACACTTCGAGGACGACGCGATCGTGCACCGTTTCGATATACGGAAGCACGATTTTATCGGGGAATGGGGCTTTATCCATATCCGCAATAATGCGTTTTTTGATGCGTGCGGGAACTTCGGGCGTTTTGGGGGTATAGGCCTTGATCGTT
The DNA here is from genome assembly GCA_045632565.1 of Eubacteriales bacterium. Taxonomy (GTDB): domain Bacteria; phylum Bacillota; class Clostridia; order Oscillospirales; family CAG-272; genus UBA1740. The sequence continues at coordinate 3,751 of JAZQWX010000075.1, forward strand.
CCGTCCTCGCAGTAGGTTACGTCATACAGAGAGGGGACGTAAAAGCCCTCGAGCTTGGTCGCAACGGCGTACAGGAAATCCTTACGCGTATAGGTGCCGTTCTCTTTCATTTCCATGTACAGGCGGCAAAATTCGGGCAGAGCCTCTTCCCCTTCGCCGATGCTGAAGACGTCAAAGAAGGGGGCAATGGGTTCTGCGTTATAGCTGCAAGGGCCGCCACCGATGACGATGGGATCCTCCTCCGAGCGATCCGCAGCACGCAGGGGGATACCCGAAAGATCCAGCGAGGCAAGAACGTTGGTATAGCACAGCTCGTATTGCAAGGTGAAGCCGAGAATGTCAAAATCCCGCACGGGATCGCCGCTTTCATGTGCGGAAAGCGGGATGCCCGCCTCGCGCATACGCGCCTGCATATCCGGCCAAGGGGTGTAGACGCGCTCACACCATACCTCGGGCATTTCGTTGAGAACGTGGTAGAGAATGCGGATGCCGAGGTTAGACATACCGATCTCATACACGTCGGGAAACGCAAAGGCAAAGCGGCAACGCACGTCTGCTTTATCCTTTACGACTTGGTTAAATTCACCGCCCGTGTAGCGTCCCGGCTTGGAAACCGAGCGCAGCACGGCGGACATTTCGTTATCGATTCTCATATTCGGTCCTTAAATGTAAAGTTTGCCGCCCAGTGCAATAAGTCCCACCCACAGAAGCTGATAGAAGGCAAGGAGGAAGGATGGGATGGAGAAAATAACGCCGAAGGCGCAGAGAAGCAAGGAAAGCAGCATGCCAAAGCATGCAACCAGCAGGTTGCAATTTTCCGAAACGCGGATGACCTGGCACATGCGGCGGCAGGCGAACAGGGTACGCAGGATATCACGGCAAGAGGATTTGCAGACGATACCGCTGTTGAGGCGATCCACGGCAAAATCGTTCTGCTGATCGGCGGTTTTGCGGACGACGCGCACATCAAAGCGTTCGGTATAGCTGATGCCGGCCACAAGTCCCTCGGTAATATTGGGGTCATAGGTGCGAATGACGGTGCGGATGCCGCGCTTATGCAGCTCCTCCACATCACGCTCAAAATCCTCGTCCATTTTATAGCGGACATAGAACTTGGCGATCAAGTGACCGTCCTCTGCGGCGTACATAATATTGATCTTACCGCCGAGCAGATTCTTTTCATCATCCGGATCGTAATACATGTGGATATTGCGGGCGAGCATATATTCACCGCGGCCGACGCACACCTCATGTCCGTCAACGGAAGCGACAATGCCGCCCTCCTCGGCGCGAAGCAAGCGCACCTCGGCAGACAGACCAACCTCGGCGGTAGAGGAGCGGAACACGCCGTCAAGCGGGCCGCCAACGGCCGAGAAAAGTCCTGCCACGCGGTAAAGCACGCGATCAAGCGCGGCATCCCCGTACAGCTTGATACGCTGAACGCGCACGTTTCTTGCGGGGAAGGCCTCTACGTCCTCAAAAGCCACGGCACCCGCATCGCAATATTCAAGAGCCGACACCTCGCCTACCACTGCACAGCGAGTGGCGGCGGCGCGGGAGAACAGTTGGACGGCAGGAAGCTTATGGAGCAAGAGAGAGCAGATGGGGAAGGAGAAGGAGAGCGTGACGCAGAAGGCATAAACGGCAGCCAATCCGTTCTGCGGCAAAATATGGGTGGCGATCAGAATACCGGTAACGATCGCAACCGCCAGCGAAGAGATCAGCGCCACAATGAGCAGCCAGAGGTTTTTCCGTCCGTCCTCACACACACGGCTGACACGGTGGAAGAAGCCTGCGGCAAAGCCGACCTTCTTGACCGAGAGGATACGGGTATCCGTTCCCTCCTCCATATCGGAAACGGCGATCGCCTCGGATTTGGTTTGTGCGCCGCAGGAGATCGAGCAGGCAAGCTTATCCCCCGAGGAGGAGAGCATGCGGAAGGAAGCAAAATCCCCTTTCGTTTTGACAAGCTCCACGATCGAAAGGATCAGTGCGCCAACGGCAGGCACCAGACCGAACAGGTACGGACGGGTCGCGGAGGCAAGCAGCAAGATGATATCGTAAAGCAGAGAGCAAATGAGGCCTATTGCGAGATATGCCTCCGGCAAAACGCGGTTGTTAAAGAGATGACGCCACGCATATGAGAGCATGGGGATGCAGCACAGAATGACCAGAACGACCAAAACAAGATGCACGGTGACCGTTCCGCCGGGTGCGGCAAAGAAGCCGCCAAGCGTAACACCCAGATAAGGAAGGTCCTCCAAGAGGAACAGGAGCGTACAAAGGAAAGCAAGGGCGATCACGCGAACCGTGCAGGAGGATACCATGGCTGTAAAACGCTTGGAGAAGAGGCCGATCTGATTGCGCGAGGTGTACTCGTGATATTCAGCACCTGCCTCGTTATAAATGCCGGAAAGTGCGTCCGGGGTGTCGTCCTCTTCCCTGTCGCGCTTGTTGGAAAACACACTGTTTTTTTGTTCATCCTTGTGCGCGTCCGTTTTACCGAGCTTGGAAGTGATGGCGGCGAAAATGGATCTCTTTTCTTTTTTATCCGTTTTCTTTTCAGGAGCGGGTGCGTTTTGGAAGGCGCGGATCTCGTCCTGTGCCAAGGATTCCTCCGTGTCTGCTACCTCGTTCTGTACAATTTGGGGAACATGCAGATCATCGGCGTCATCGACGTGGACGGTGTCGATCTCATCCTCCTCGGGGTAAACGAAAAAGGACGGCTCGCCCGTCTGTTCGGGCTCTTCGGGCTCACGGGGAGAGGTCGTCGTTTCTTCCGCCGTTTGCAGAGAAGACGTTTCTGCGGAGGTATCCGTTTCCTCTTCCTTCGGGGCATACCATGCCTTATCGGGAGAAAGAACCTCTACCTCAACGGAATAGCCGTTATCTTCATTGGCCTCGATCTCCTCGGGCTGCGTCTCTGCCGCGGCAAAAGTTTCCTCACTCTCATCCTCGGTTACAAGGGGAGAGGCAAAGGCGCGGGGGCGGAAGAGCCAATCGGCATCCTCACGCGCAGGGGTGACCTCCTCCGACGCGGGAGCATCTTCCTCTTCGGCAAAGAGGGGCTCTTCACGAACGAATGCGAAGGAGTCGGGAGTGATGGGGGCAACGACCTTTCTTTCCTCTTCCTTGAGAGAGACGGCCAGATCCATCCAAGAATTATCGCGGGAGTCCTGCACGTCTTCATCAAGGACGGAAGCGTCCTCCAGTGTGAGCAGGTCATACTCGCGCTCGTCCTCGATCTCTATTTCCATCTGCACCTCTGTCGCTTCGGCGATTGGCTCTGCGACGTCGAGCGTGAAGGGAGGCTCGTCCGACACTGAGGGTTGTTCTTCCCCTTCCTCTTCATCCTCTTCGGCGGGCGCAAAAAAGGCTGCAATCGTTTGATCGTCTATTTCGTCGGCAGACTCGTCCGCTTCCACTTCTTCTTCCGGCTCGTCCGTTTCCTCGTCGGAAAAAGGAATTTCGGGCTCTTCGATGACCGTTTCCTCTGCAACGGGTTCGGCCGCCGGCTCTTCAGCGGGATCTGTCAGAACAGGTTCGCTATCCTCTTTCGGCTCTGCCGCCTTTTTTGTGCTGCTTCTGGTGGACGGTTTTTTAGGCTTGACGGGCTTTTCGGAAGACGAAAATTCCAGCTTTTCGACAGGTGTATCAACGACCCTGCGAAGTCTTTCCAGCATATCCTGAATGGGATCTATTTCGGCTTTCTTTTTCTTATCGTGCTCAGACATGAAAAACGCCCTTCTTTCCTGTTATTTGCATAAAAAGATCAGTTGCCGTGTCTTTGCCGTGCGGCATCCGACAGGATCACTGCCGCCGCAGTAGACACGTTGAGTGAATTTACCTGTCCGTACAGGGGGATGGACACCACGAAGTCACATTTTTCCTTGACGAGGCGAGAAATGCCAAAGCCCTCGCTGCCCAGGACAATGGCAGCCGCGCCGCGCAGGTCGGTTTGATAGTAAGGAGAGCCGTCCATATCGGCGGCGTAGATCCACAGGCCTTTTTCCTTCAGAAGGTCGATCGTAGTAGCAATGTTGGTGACCTTTGCCACGCGCATATGCTCGATCGCGCCTGCCGAGGATTTTGCCACAGCGGCAGTAAGACCCACCGCGCGGCGTTTGGGAATGATGATGCCGTGCACGCCCGTGCATTCGGCGCAACGGATCAGTGCACCGAGGTTGTGCGGATCTTCGATCTCATCCGCTACCACAATGAGCGGCTTTTCACCGCATTCCTCGGCATAAGCCAAGATATCCTCCACCGTGGAATAGGCACGCTCTGCCGCCTGAGCAATGATACCTTGGTGATGGTTATGGCCACACAGGGTATCCAGCCGCTTGCGATCAACCTCGACCACGGGAATTTTACGGGCAATAGCCTCTGCGACCAGAGCCACGATCGACCCCTCACGGTCACCGCGCGACACAAAGATCTTGTCGATATCACGGCCGCTTGCCAGCAGCTCGCGCACGGCGTTACGGCCGCTCACCATTCCCTCGGCAGGGGCATCGCGGTGCTCTGCGGCAGGCGCGTGCTCACGGCGTTCGTTATTCTTAAAGTGGGTAGGTTTTCTTTCTTTCACAGTCGTTCTCCCAAATTATTCTATACATAATTTATTATAGCACAATTTTATTCGGTTGTACAGGGGGAAAAGGAGGAAAAAAAGAAAAAAGATGCACTTTCATGCATCTTTTTTCTGTAGGCTTACCGATTGAAATCAGTTGCCGCGGCGGAGTGCAAAGCACTCGCTGCAGTAGACAGCCTTACCCTCAGTAGGATTGAAAGGAACCTTGCATTCCTTGCCGCAATCAGCGCAAACTGCATCGAACATTTCTCTTGCACCCTTTGCACCGTTCTTGCGAGCATCACGGCAAGCCTTGCATCTCTGGGGCTCGTTCTGGAAGCCCTTCTCTGCATAGAATTCCTGCTCACCTGCAGTGAACACGAACTCGTTGCCGCAATCCTTACATTTCAGAGTCTTGTCTTCGTACATGCTTCTTACCTCGCTTTGAAGAATGGATATTTTTGCCCTTAGACGGATTCCAACCGACGCCTTTGATACCAACGCTCTCCCTTAAGCTACCGGGGCATATAAACAATATCAATTACCGAGCTTTTTGCGTAGCTTGCCAAGCAAGCGAGTAACCGCGTTCCGCACAGATTTCTCCCCTTTTCCGAGCTGCCTTGCAATCTCGGCACAGGGGACATCATTCATGTATAATTCAAACACGCGTCTTTCATAGGATGAAAGCTCGGAATGGATCAAGGAAAGCAATTCTTCGAAATTCTCTTCTTCCACCATACGGTCGGAGAAGCGGGTCAGAAACCGACACTCTTCAAACGGTACAAAATCAAGGGAACGTCCATCTCTTCTGTACTTGGTTTTCAGGGCGTTATCCACACAAATCTTGGCGTAAAGCCCAAAGGTAACATCATCTTGGGGATAATAATGCAACGCGGCGCGATGCAGGGCCAAGCAGGCCTCCTGATACGCATCCTCCACATCCGCAGAGGGTGTGCCGAACGCAGACACGCGTGCACGCAAAAGTGCCTCATACTGTTCAAGCAATCTGGCAAAGGCGTGACCGTTCCCCGCACGAATTTCGGAGAGGATATGGAACAGGTTTTCCCCGTTCTGCCCGACCTTTTTGCCGCAATTATCGCCCATAAAAAACCACTTTTACAAAATTATGTAATTACATTATACCATTGAAATTTTCTTTGTCAATAGTTTTTTCAAAAAAAGTTTACTTTTCGGATCAGTCCAGCAAATAATCCGCATCCCACGTCATGACCGACAAAAGGCGGCGGTAAACGTCCTCGGGGTCCTTATCGAACTTGCTCTTCATTTCCTCTGCCTGCAAGCGGGAGGCCATGGTGAGGTCAAGAGAAAGAAGCTTGCCGGTGGGGGCATCGATCTCGCAGTGGAAGGTATACTTGCCGTCTTCTCTTTTTTCAATGCGTGAAGAGGGGGTTGCCCCACGGCGGCGGAAGGAGAGAAAGCGCATGGCGATCTTGAGGCTTTTTTCTCGAATGGAGAGCATCAGCTTGCTTTGCAGCTCTGCCGACACGATCTTGCCGGTGGGAGAGATCAGATAATAGGATATGCCCTTCTCCTCATCCTTGAGAATGTGACCGAGCTCAAGAAGCTTGGAAAAGCATTCGGCAAAGTCGAAATCGCCAACGTAGCCGCTTTCGATCACGATATCGTGGATGGTGTCAAAATCAAGGGGATAGTCAATATTGTCGAGCAAGAACAGGATAAACACCTTGATATCGGTTTTATCGTTCATACCGTTTTGATAGGTTTTCATGCGTTCTCCTTTCGAAAAAAGGGTTGCCGCCAAAGCGGGCAACCCTTTTCTGAAGAGTGATTACTCTTCGATCAGATGCTTGTGGTAGTTGCGGAGCTCGGTGCGGGTAAATACCGCATAGCCGTAGTAATTGAAGTATACACGGTTCAGATCGCCGTCAATGAGCGAGGCGCTTCTGTTGAACAGGATCGGAACGACGGGCATTTCGGTAAGAAGGATCTCTTCTGCCTCGTGGAGCAGATCGTTACGCTTGGACATATCCGTTTCGGCATAAGCGGCATCGATCTTCTCGTTATACGCAGCGTTGTTGAAGCCGGAGGCATGCGTACGGATCTCGGTGGTGCTGTTGAAGCCGCCGGTGATGTGCACGCCGTTGCCGGACAGCTTGTGAGAGAAGCTTGCGAGCGCGCTGAAGGCATCGGGCGAGAGCATCTGGTAGTCGATCGCCACAACGTTGTAGTTCTTTCCGTCTACGGCAAAGCCGTCCTCGCCCACGCCGTCATCGGTCTTGGGATCGTAATCCCATTTCAGGTGGCTGTATGCCTCCTGAACGGCATCGATAGGCATGGTAACGTAGGTATCGGACTCCACGATACGGAAGGTGATCGAGGACTGGAAGCGGAGATTGACGGTAACCTTCTGGCCGCCAAGGCGGAAGGCTTCTTCCCAAGCCGCTTTGACCATTTCGGCAATGGCACGCTCCTCGGCATTGTCACGAACGAGGATGTTGATAGTGCCTGCGCGATAACCGTCATTGAGGATCGCATCCTTGATGAGGGCGGCGGCGGCTTCCATATCATTCTTCAGGGCGTAATCCTGCTTGGCAGTTTCTGCCGAGAAGGAGCCGGAGGTGCCGTTGAGGACACCGTGAGAAACAAAGCCGGTTGCGGGAACGGAAAGACCCATGGTCGCATCCGAGGCGATCAGGGCACGGTTGAGTGCCAGGGAGAGCGCGCGGCGAACCTTTGCGTTGGCAAAAGTAGGATCTTCGTTATCCAGAACGTAGGTATAGGTAGAGAGCAGGTCAGTAAGCTTTGCCTTGGAAATGTACTCGGCACGCTTCTCCAGCGGGATGTCACCCACGAAGAAGATCGAGCCCTCCATATATTCCGCGAAGGCATCGGTCAGCTCGGTGTTCCAGTAGGAAAGGAACTTGTAAGGCGTTACGTAGGTATCCTTTGCAATGCTGCTGGTCTGTGCACGGCGGTAGTAGTTGTTACGCTCCAGACGGAATTCCAGCTTGTCAAGACGAACCTCGCCCAGACCGTAGTCCATCGAACGGATGGCGAACGGGCCGTTGGTCATGATGGTGGATACGCGCTTGCTCCAATAGCCTTCGTTGTCCGTAGAAATAGCGGAGTCGTTTACCGGGGCAAGAGCAACCGAGGTAAGGTTACGCAGGAAATTCTGCTGACCCTCCTTGGTCAAAACCTTATTGAAGACGATCGTCAGGGTCTGGTCCTGTGCGGAGATGGCGGCATCGTATTTGGTGATACCGTTCTCGTTCAGCTTGGCTTCCTTGGCGTACTTGACGTCATAGAGAAGCGTAGCGGCCTGCGAGGGGAAGTTGGGGTCGAGAATACGCTGCCAAGCGAACACGAAGTCAGCGGCGGTTACCTGCGACGTACCGTTGTTCCAATAGGTTTCACGCAGGGTGATATCCAGACAGAACTCGCCGCGGTGGTTCTCATAGAACTCATACCCATTGGCCACGGCGTACTGAAGGTCACCGTTTGCATCCAGGGTGAAAAGCGGCTCGTAAATGAGGCTCATAATCTTCATGGCATCATCGTTGGTGTATGCCTTCGCGGGGTCAAAATCATAGACCTCTTCTACAAAAAATGCACGGATCTCAGCGCCAAGATCCTCTTCATCTCCCTTGCCGGAGCAGCCCGACAGTACGCCCATGGACGCAACGATGGCAAGAAGCGCCAGGATCAGAGCCAAAACTCTTTTCATGTTCCGATGTCCTCCAAGAAACTGTGTGAATTTATTTACAGGCTATTATACCATAAATAATCGTTTTTTTCAATGAGAAAGTTTGAAAAAATCGCATCTTCGGTATTTTGCACAAGCAAACCGTTTTTTTCTGTGCAAAATAACCAAAAATCCGCCAAAAGCTTGGCCGTTCCGCCCTTTCTCTTATATACTATACAATATTTTTTTGGAAATTTCCATAGTTTTCCCGAAATATTATTTGCAAACTTTTTGTAAAGAGGCCTGATGGCAGCTTTCTTCCCTTCCCGTGCGGTGCTTGTCATATTTTTTCTCTTTTTTTCATACGCATAAGGTGAAAACGAAAACAGGTTACGGAGGATCACAAAAATGGCAAGCACATCCATCTACCGCGACATTGCAAAGCGAACGGGCGGCGACATATACATTGGTGTCGTGGGGCCTGTACGAACGGGCAAATCCACCTTTATCCGAAAATTCATGGAAAACGCCGTTATCCCGAACATCGGGGATGAATACGACCGTGCGCGCGCCGTTGACGAGCTGCCGCAGGCAGGCTCCGGCAAGACGGTGATGACGACCGAGCCGAAATTCATTCCCGACGAGGCGGTGAGCGTCCTGCTTGGAGAGCACACGCGCCTGCGCGTGAAAATGATCGACTGCGTGGGCTACGTAGTGCCCGAGGCGCTCGGACAGAACGAAGAGGGGGAGGTACGGATGGTACACACCCCTTGGCAGGAAGAGCCGATCCCCTTTGCGGAAGCGGCGGAAACAGGCACGAAAAAGGTGATCTGCGAGCATTCCACCATCGGCATTCTGGTAACCACGGACGGCAGCATCGGCGACATTCCGCGAGAAAGCTACGTAGATGCCGAGGAGCGCGTGGCGCACGAGCTTGCCCGCCAGAACAAGCCGTTTGCGATCATTCTCAACTCGGCGCATCCCGAGCGTGAGGACACGACCGCGCTCGCTTACGAGCTGGAAACGAAATACAACGCCCCCGTGGCGCTTTTAAACTGTCTGGAGCTGAACAACGAGGACATCGGCAACATCATGGAGCTGATCCTGCAGGAATTCCCGACCACGGAAATGACCGTTACCCTGCCCGATTGGATGAGAAGTCTGGAAAGCGGACACTGGCTGAAAAAGAGCTGGGCACAGTCGCTTGACAAAATTGCCGACAACATTTCCAAGATGGGGGACATCACCCGCGCGTTCCGCGAGGCCGAGCCGAACGAGCACGTCAAGGAATGGCAAGTTTCCTCGCTGGATCTTTCGGACGGCACGGCCAAGATCGAGCTGATCCCCGCAGACGGACTGTATTTCAAAATCATGAGCGAGCTGACGGGCTTCTCGATCAAAAATGAAGGGGAGCTACTCTCCCTGATGCACGAGCTTTCCAAAACGAAGCGCGCCTACGACAAGGTCGCAGGCGCGCTGGAGCAGGTGAGCGAAACGGGCTACGGGATCGTGATGCCGGACGCCACCGAGCTTTCTCTGCAAGAGCCGGAGATCATCAAGCGTTCCGGCAGCTACGGTGTCAAGCTGCGCGCATCGGCGCAGTCCATCCACATGATCCGCGCGAACATCGAAACCGAGATCAATCCCATCGTGGGGACGGAGCGGGAATCCGAGGAGCTTGTGCGGTATCTGCTCAACGAATTTGAAGAAAACCCGCAAAAGATCTGGGAATCCAACATGTTTGGCAAATCGCTTTACGAGCTGGTGGTAGAGGGACTGCATACCAAGCTGGCGGGCATGCCCGCAGAATCCCGCGCCAAGCTGGGAGAAACGCTGGAGCGCATCATCAATGAGGGCAGCGGCGGCTTGATCTGCATCATCCTGTAAGGCTTATTCGGCTTCGTCGTAGATTTTTTTGAGAAAGGCAACAAAGCCTTGCCCTGCCTCTTCGATCGGCAGGTCGTTGTCATAGGTATAATCATAGCTGAGGCTTTCCACCTCATCGTCCGAGCGATTGCCGTATGCTTCCCGGTGTACGGCGGCGCGGCGGATGAGGAGGGTTTTGGCGCGACCGTCGGTTGCGCGGACGAATTTTTCGATCTCCTCACGCTCACGGATGTGCATGAACATGATCTCATCCTCACCTGCAAGGAATGCAAGATACCGTTCCCTCGCCCAGACGGTGGGATAATCGTTATAGGCAGCCAATACTGCCTTCAAGTCCGAGAGAAAACGGCGGGCGCGATCGGTCTTCTCGCCCTGCCAGCCGCACTGTGCGGCAAGCTCCTTGATCGGCATAATGGAGGAGAGATTGGTCACGCGAAAATAACGCGCGGCATGATCGCAAAGCGTATCCTTTCCGACGCCCCCGCGACCGTTGATGACAAAAACAAGCTTCTTCATAGTACACCTCCGTGGTTATTATACAACCCCTTTTTTCGAAAGTCAACTTTTCCGCGACTTTTTTGAGAAAAGGGGTTTACTTTTTTTCGGGATACTGTTATACTACTTGTAGAAAAAGATCAGCAAACGGAGGTTGTCTTTATGGAAAAAATCCTTTTCGGCCGACTGCCGAGCGGCGAGGCCGTTCATTTGTATACGTTACAAAACAACGATTTGACCGTGCGCGTGATGGACTACGGCTGCCGCCTGCAATCCGTTTTCTTTGACGGGCGCGACGTGATCGGCGGCTTTGACACGCTCGAGGGCTATCTTGCTGACGACAGCTGGCAGGGATCGTTTATCGGCCGTGTGGCCAACCGCATCCGCAATGCGCGCTTCGACCTGAACGGCAAGACCTACCGTCTGGCCCCCACCCCCGGCCAGAACGGCAACCATCTGCACGGCAGCTTTGGCATTTCCATGTGGGAGATCAACGAAGCAAGCGACACGCGCATCACGCTGTTCCGCAAGAGTCCCGCTTCCGAAGAGGGCTATCCCGGCGACATGGAGATCACGGTGACCTACGAGCTGTCGGGCGCTTCCCTTTTGATGTACTACTACGCCACGGCAGATGCCGACACGCCCGCATCCTTTACGAACCATTCTTATTTCAACATAGACGGCATCGGCTCGGGCTCTGTTCTGTCCCACGAGATGAAGCTGCACGCCGACAAGATCACGTTGGTAAACGAAGACCTGATCCCCACGGGAGAGCATATGAACGTAGCGGGCACGGCGTACGATTTTGCCGAGTTCCGTCCGATCGGCTCGCGCTTTGACGAGTGTGTCACGGGCTATGACACCAACTTTTTCCTGACGCAGGACACCCCCCTTGCGATCGGCGGCAGAACCGTATATGCGGCGGCCTCCGTCCGTTCGGCTTCCTATCAGGTAGATTGCTACACGGATATGCCCTGCATCCAGATCTACACAGCCAATTTCCTTGGGGACGGCCCGGATTTCAAGTACGGCGTAAAGCAGAAGAAGCAGCACGCCATCTGCCTGGAAACGCAATTCGAGCCCGACTGCGTGAACCGCGGTGAGCACATCCTTCGCGCAGGCGAGGCGTATGACCACCTGACGGTATACACGTTCCGCCACCGATAAGAAAGGAGCTTTTTATGAAATGTACGTATTGTCAGCATGAGAGCGAAGACGCCTTTGCCTACTGCCCAAATTGCGGCGCACCCGCTGAACCCGAAACACCGCCCCCCTCCCGCAACGCGGTGGCAGACCGTCTGATGCCCGCCCTGCAAAACAACAATTTCCTGACGATCTGCGTATTGCTTTCGGTTTCACTCGGTTGCTCCGTGCTGGCCGGTGCCATGCAGCTCTTTACCTTGTTGGCCGCGATCTTCGCCTGGCTGATCTATGCATCCGTGAGAAAGAACACGCTGGAGGTCAAGAACCTCCGAGGGCTGAGTGGAACGGTGTACGCGATGTACGTTGTAAACTACGTGCTTGCCGCCATTCTTCTTGTTTGCGGTCTGTGCCTGACCGGACTTCTCCTCGGCGCGCGTGAGCTTTTTGTGGAAGCGATGGAAGAGCTCCAATCGGAGATCTTCTTCCCGTCCTCGATTGCCGGACTGCTTGCCTCGCTCCCCTACCTGCTCGCTGTGATCTCCCTTGTGTACGGCGTTGGGTATTTTGTGATCAACATTTTCGGATTTTCCCGCATTCACGGATTTCTCAAAAGCACCTACCTCAGCCTGGCATCGGGTGATCTTTCTACCGTCAAGCATGCGCGCGGCGCATACGTCTGGCTGTGGGTGTTTGGCGTTGTGCAAGGTATTTCCGCACTCTCCTCCTTGATGAATTTCTACGTCTTCTCCGCCGTTTCCGCGGGTTGCCTATCTGCCGTGTACATCATGGCGGCATTCCTTGTAAAAGACGCCTTTTTGAGAGAAGAAGCAGACGCATAAATGCAAAAGCAAAAGCACCGAAGCGGTTACCCGTTTCGGTGCTTTTTTATATTTATTTTTCGGCAGAGCCTCACAGAAGCTTTTCAAAGGCCACGCGGAGCGCACCTGTACGGTGCAGGCGGATATGACCGCAACGGACAAAGCCGAGGCTTTCGAGAAAGGCCTGCATCACGCGGTTATCGTCATGCGTATCAATACGCAGCGAGGCGCATCCGTGCTCGCGTGCGATACGCGCGGCGCTTTCCATGATAAAGGAGGCAAGCCCCTTGCGTTTCATAGAGGCAGCGGTGGCAATGCGGTGCACCGCGCAATACTGTTTATCCGAGATCCATGCACCGTCCACCATCGGTGCTTCGTAGTCGATATCCTTATCGGGAACGATGGCGGCGGTGGCGGCAGGGGCGCGGGATACGCACACAAGATAGCTGTGCCCCTTGGCGATATCCTCACGCAAAATCGCTTCGTTCGGATAGCCGTCTGCCCATTGGTCAACGCCTGCGGCGGCCAGGGCGCGGCGGCCGTCATCCCAGATGGAAAGAACGGCGGAAATATCCGCCTCCTCGGTGCGGCGGATGGTAGTCATGCAGGTCATATACTTGTTCATGTTAAGCACTCCTCTTATACGGTAGCCAGCAGGGCGCAAAGGTCACCTGCCACGGAATATTTCCCTGTTTTGGCGGGGATGAAATAGGTGTCGCCTTTGTTGATGGGGTGTTTTTCACCGGCAAACAGAATATAGCCGTTCCCTTCCGTGCACAGGATGGCGTGGAAGCTTCTCTCATCGGCAAAACGTGTTGTTTCACCCGCGATACACAGGCGCTCTGTGCAAAAATAACGGCAATGCGCGAGGGTATTTTCCCCATCCTCTTCCGTGCGCGCCTCGTAACGGAGCTTCTCGATCTCGGCATCCGTGAAGGGGCGGGTCACGTCAAGGGCTTGCTTGACGTGAAGATCGCGCAGACTGCCGTCCGGTTGGCGGCGGTCGTAGTCATACACGCGGTACGTCAGGTCGGAATTCTGCTGAATCTCGGCGAGCACGATCCCCGCGCCGATGGCGTGCACCATGCCGGACGGAATAAAGAACACGTCACCCGGCTTGACGGGGCGGAAGGCAAGCGCATCCGCGATCTTCCCTGCCGCCACCGCCTTGGCAAAGGCGGCGCGGTCTATGCCCTCCCGCAGGCCAAAGACAAGGCGGGCGTCCTTTTCGGCGGCCAGCACCACCCACATTTCGGTCTTGCCGAGGTCGTCTTCCCGTTCGGCGGCATACGCGTCATCGGGGTGCACCTGCACGGAAAGATCCTCACGCGCGTCGATCAGCTTGATAAGCAGGGGAAAATCCCCGCCGTTATACGAAGGGCTAACGGCATCATTTCCGATGGTCGAAATGGCATCTGCCAATGTTTTTTGCGCGAAAATTCCGTTTTCTACGCAGCTCATGGAGTCTTCTCTTACCGAAAGCTCCCAGGTTTCACCCAGCCTGTCCAGATTGGACTGCTTGCCGAATTCCTCGGCAAGACGAGTGCCGCCCCAGATGCGGTACTTGGGCAAAAAAGTCAATTTCATCGGGTAACGCATACAGCCTCTCCCTGTCTTTTTGCGGCTATTATAGCACGGACGCGGCGCTTTGTCAAGAAAAGTCGGTCGGCAAAAAGAAATTCCCGCACGTTTTTTTCGGTTTTGCTTTACTTTTGCTTTCTCTTGTGTTATAGTATACTTGTATAACTATTACTTGAAAGAGAGGAGCTCCTATGGCGAACACTCCCGATACGAGCAAAAAGCGGTCTGTGTGCGATCGCCTTGCCGCACTTTTCCCCGAAAAAGAAAAGCCGCTCGGCAAAAGGGATCACTCCTATCTTGTGTGGTGCTTCCTCATTCCCCTTTCCATCATGCTGATCCTGTACGTGCTGGACGAGGTTTTCCCGTTTGGAGAAAAATCCGTGCTCGTGCTGGATGCCAACGTGCAGTACGTGGGCTTCTTTGAGGCGTTGCGTGCCTTCGTATGGGGGGATGCTTCGATGCTCTACTCCTTTTCCCGCTCGCTTGGCGGAGAGATGATGGGCATTTACGCCTATTATCTGGCAAGCCCCCTCTCCTATATCGTCGCCATTTTCCCCGAGAGCATGATGACCGAGGCGATCTTCACCATTCACGTTCTGAAGGTAGGGCTGTGCGGACTGACCTTTGGCTTCTATCTGGACAGACAGCAGCATTCCCGCCCGCTTGAGGTGCTTCTGTTCTCCACCCTGTATGCCCTGACCTCCTTTGCCGTGGTGATGCAGCACAACACCATGTGGACGGACGTGATGATCCTTTTGCCCCTGCTGACGCTCGGCATTGAAAGGCTGGTAAAATACCGCCGCTTCGGTCTTTACGTTGTGGCACTTTCCCTCTCCCTGCTTTCGAATTTCTACATCGGGTATATGAGCTGTATCTACACGCTGCTCTATTTCCTGTACTACTTTTACGGATACACGGCGCATCACCGCAACAATCCCCTGCGCGAGAAGAACCATTATCTGCGTTCTCTTGTACGCATGGCCTTTTACTCGATCCTGTCGATCGGCGTAGCCGCCATTATTCTGCTGACGGTGAGCTATTCCCTTTCCTTTGGCAAAAACGATTTCACCGATCCGAGCTATCTGCCGAAATGGCAGTTCAATCCCCTTGATTTCTTTGCGAAGCTGCTGCCCGGTGTGTACGATTCGGTCGAGCCGGAGGGCTTTCCCTTTGTGTATTGCGGCACGCTGACGCTCCTGCTTCTGCCCCTTTATTTCCTAAACCGCCGTTTTGCGCGGCGCGAGAGGATCGCGGGCGGCGCGCTGATCCTGGTGTTCTATATTTCCATGTCGATCAGCTCGCTGGACATGCTGTGGCACGGCGGACAGGCGCCGAACTGGCTCAATTACCGCTACGCCTTTTTCCTGTGCTTCATTTTGCTGGTGCTGGCCTCCCGTGCCCTTGCCCGCCTAAAGGACACGTCCTGTAAGGTCATTTTGTCGGTTTCGGGCGTGATCCTGCTTCTTATCGGCTTGGTGGCGGTGGCCAATTACGAATTTATTCCGACAAGCACCCTGATCGTTGCCGCGTTGCTTGTGGCGGCGGTGGCAGCCATTCTTACGGCCATGCGCCGTTGGGGAAGCATGCGGCCGCTTTTCACGATCCTGCTTGTATGCGTCTTGCTCGCGGAGGTCTTTTACAACGGCAACCTGCAGCTTGCCGCACTCCACGAAAACGTGGGCGAGAGCGAGCGCGACAAGTACCAGGATCACCACGAATATTATCAGCCGATCGTGGATTATATCCACGCGCAGGACACCGATTTTTACCGTGTGGAGGCCTTTTACCGCCGCGTAACGAATGATCCGTTTGAGCTTGGCTATCGCGGTGTTTCCGGCTCTACCTCGACGCTTAACGAAAAAACGCTGACCTTCCTCCGCCGTCTTGGCATTCAGGCAGGCGCGCACTGGTCGGAGCACAAGGGCAGCACCACGGCGCTTGATTCCCTGCTTGGTATCAAGTATATCTTCTCCCCTTACGAGGTGACGCCGAGTCCCGGCTACGAGCTGCTTTACGGCGCGCCGAATTACGTTTACAAAAATCCTTACGCTCTGCCGATCGCCTATGCGGTCAGCTCCCGCGTGAACGCGCTGTCGCTTGGGGATATCCGCGAGCCGCTTGCGCGGCAGAACGCGCTGGTGGGCGCTTTGCTTGGTGAGGATGCGGCCGAGATCTTTATTCCCATCAAGGCCACAAGCGCGAGCTTTGACAAGGTCGATGCGGACGTGTACGAAATTGACGGCAGAATGTACGTGGAGCTGATCTCCCATTACTACCGCGAGAATCAAGCGGCGATCGAGGCCGGTGACATCCCATTGGACGAGCAACGCGCGCCCGAATCCGGCATGACCTTTACGGTCACAACGGAAAAGGCGGGCAAGTTGTATTTCTATATCCCCACGGCATACCGAAACGAGCTGGCAGTATATGCCAATGACGTGAAGCGTGACTCGCTCTTCCACGACGAGGACGATTACCTCTTAAGCCTTGGCAATTACGAGGCCGGAGAGGAGGTAACGGTCAAGCTCCGCATGGAAAAGAGCGCGTTCTTCTACTACGAGCAGGGCACGGTGTTCTTCTATCAGGAGGACGAGGCGATGGCGGCCGAAAAGCTGCCGCAGCTCTCGGGAAACGGCATCCTGCTTTCGGAGTGGAGCGACACCTATTTCAAGGGAAAGATCGTTACCACCGAAAAGCGCCCGACCGTTTTGACCACCATTCCCTACGACCTTGGCTGGCAGATTACAGTAGACGGACAGGCTGTGGAGATCTACGAAACGCTGGACGCCCTGATCGCCTTCGATCTTGCCCCCGGAGAGCATGAGATTGAGATGGTCTACCGCCCGTCCTGCTATGTGATCGGGCGTGCCGTTTCCCTTATTTCTCTTGGCGTTTTTCTGCTTCTGTTTGTCTTTGACACTCTTCTTCGACGCGGTGTGATCCGCGTCAAGGAGGGCAAGCTTCGTTCTCTGCTTTCGGTGCTTTTCTCGTTTGAGAACGGACCGATCGCCGAACCGAATTATCTCTTGGACGAGTATATGCTCCCGCCAAGGGAGAGGGAAACCAAGCCAAATGAAGAGGAGGGGCAAGCGAATGCCGAGTAATATTCTGCGCCTTGCGACAGGCGACAGGCTGGAAATGAAAAAGCCCCATCCCTGCGGCTCGCGCGTGTTTACGGTCATGCGTGTCGGCAGCGACGTGCGCGTGGTCTGCGAGGGCTGCGGACGGGACATGGTGCTTGACCGTGTGAAGCTGGAAAAGGCGGTACGCGCCAAGCTGACCGAAGAAAACGATAAAGATTAAGAAAACAGAGGTTGCGTTATGTTTTATCATATTGCGGGCGAATACGTGCACAGCGAGGAAAGCTTCGTGGTGCTGGACTGTGGCGGCGTCGGATACAAGCTGACGGTCAGCCGCACGACGGCAGATGCATTGGGCTATCCCGGTGCAAAAGAGGGGAAGGTCAAGCTGTTCACCAATCTGCAGGTACGTGAGGACGGCGTGGAGCTGTTTGGCTTTTACACCGAAGAGGAGCTTGAAGCCTTCCGCATGCTGATCGCGGTTTCGGGCGTTGGCCCGAAGGCGGCGATGGCCATTCTTTCCCTCTTCACCCCCGACAAGCTGGCCATGTTGGTAGCCGCCGAGGACGTCAAGGCCATTTCCCGTGCCAACGGCATCGGCCCGAAGACGGCGGCGCGCGTGGTGCTGGAGCTGAAGGACAAGTTCAAGGGGCTTCCCACCGCGGGGACGGCTGTTCATTCGGGTACTGCCCCCGGCTTTGGCGGCAGTGCGGTATCGGGCGGCAAGCTGAGCGAGGCGGTGGAGGCACTGACGGTGCTGGGCTACAGTCGTACCGAGGTCATGGCCGCTTTGCAAAAGATGAGCACCGCGACCATGTCCGTTGAGGAAATGATTACCTCTGCCCTGAAATATTTTGCGAAATGAGGATAGGTCATGCCGAACGAGTTAGAAGAATTTGACTTTGAAAATCGCATCGTATCCACCGAAGAGATCCCCGCTGACCGCGATGCGGAGCTTTCCCTGCGCCCGCGTTCTCTTGAAGAATACACCGGCCAGGCAAAGGCCAAGGAAAACCTGCGGGTGTATATCGAATCCGCCAAGTTGCGCGGCGATTCGCTGGATCACGTGCTGCTGTACGGCCCTCCCGGTCTGGGTAAAACCACCCTGTCTGCCATCATCGCAAACGAGATGGGGGTCAACATCCGCACCACCTCCGGTCCTGCGATCGAAAAGCAGGGGGATCTGGCGGCCATTCTGACCAACCTTGCCCCCGGGGACGTCTTGTTTATCGACGAGATCCACCGCCTGCCGCGGCAGGTTGAGGCAATTCTCTACCCCGCCATGGAGGAATTTGCGCTGGATATCATCATCGGCAAGGGGCCGAGCGCGCGCAGCATCCGTCTGCCCATTCCGAAATTCACCCTGATCGGTGCGACCACGCGCGCGGGACAGCTTTCCACGCCTCTGCGTGACCGCTTCGGCGTGATCCTGAAGCTGGAGCTTTACACGAAGGAGGAGCTTGCCTCGATCGTGTCCCGTTCCGCTTCCATTCTGGGAATTGAGATCTCCCCCGACGGCGCGCTTGAGCTTGCTTCCCGTTCCCGCGGCACGCCGCGTATTGCCAACCGTCTGCTCAAGCGTATCCGCGACTTTGCGCTGGTGCGCGGCAACGGCGTGATCGACGAGGCGATCGCCCGCGAGGGACTGCGCCTTCTGGAGATCGACGAGCTTGGCCTTGACAACACCGACCGCCGCATGCTGGAGGCGATCATCAAGTATTACGGCGGCGGCCCTGTCGGACTTGACACGCTGGCGGCCACCATCGGCGAGGAGGCTATTACCATCGAGGATGTATACGAGCCCTACCTGCTTCAGATCGGCTTCCTGTCCCGCACGCCGCGCGGCCGTTGCGCGACGGCCGGGGCGTACAATCACCTTGGCTTGCCCTTCCCTGCGGCGGCAGGCAATCCGACAAGAGCCAATCAGCCAAGCCTGTTTGACAGCGACGAGGACTGATTTTTAGCGTTTTTTGAAAAAATATAATATATATTGAAAAAAACCTCTTGACAAACGAAGAACGGTATGATATACTGTCCTTACCTCTGTTGGGAGGTTTTTTTGTTGTGCTCTTTCACTGGGACGGGAGTGCGCAACACCCGACACGAGGGAGGTACGCGCCGCGCTTCGGCGTGGCTTACGCGGGGCTTTTGCCCCAATTCTGAATAGGAGGTGCCGAACTTATGGCTAAGAAAAATGACGCAAGAGTCAAGATTACCCTGGCGTGCAGCGAATGCAAGCAGAGAAATTATGACACGGAAAAGAACAAGAAGAACGATCCGGACAGAATCGAACAGAACAAGTTTTGCCGTTTTTGCCGCAAACACACCCTGCATAAGGAAACCAAGTAATTCCCGGCGGGATCCCAAATCTATTATTTGAGAGGTTGCACAATGGCAGAAAATACTGAAAAGAAACAGGGCTTCTTTGCCCGTCTGTTTGGCGGTATCGCTAAATTCTGGCGCGATTTCACCAGCGAAGCAAAAAAAGTTGTATGGATGTCCGGCTCGGACGTTCGTAAAAACACGCTGCTGGTCGTTGCCGCAGCAATCATTGTCAGCGTTGTCATCGGTCTGCTTGACTTCGGTTTTTCCAACGCAATTCAGGCGCTGGGCCGTCTTGTGTAAGGACGTACGATCATGAGTGATATCGATCAGATGAACTTAGGTCCCAGATGGTATGTCGCACACACGTATTCGGGTTATGAAAACAAAGTAAAAAGCAGCATTGAGCGCATCGTGGAAAACCGCGGCCTCGGCCACTTGATCTACGACGTCCAGGTTCCTGTGGAGATCACACAGACCGTCAACGACAAGGGCGTGGTAAAAGAGGTTGAAACCAAGGTATTCCCCAGCTACGTTCTCATCAAAATGACGATGACCGACGAAAGCTGGCACGTCGTCCGCAACATTACCGGTGTGACCGGTTTTGTGGGACCCGGGTCCAAGCCCGTTCCGCTGACGGAGGCGGAGGTGGAGGCACTGCACGTAGAAAGCCGCAAGGAAGAGCTTGGCTTTAACGTTGGCGATGCCGTTTCCATCATTTCCGGTATGTTTGAGGGTTACAACGGTACCGTTACGGAAATTTCCGATGATAAAAAGCAGGTTACCGTGCTTGCCTCGACCGGAAAACGTGATATCCCGATCATCGTTGAGGCGAAGGATATCAAGCTTGCAAACTGACGGCAGCGCCGCGTTTGCTGAGCCGACAGGCTCACCCCCTTCCCCGTGCGGAAGGGTAACTCGTGGGAGGGAGAAAATTCTTCATTCTCCCGTGTCAACCACATATGGAGGTATATTGTTATGGCTAAGAAAATTATGGGTTATATCAAACTGCAGCTTCCCGCCGGCAAGGCAACTCCCCAGCCCCCGGTAGGTCCTGCCCTCGGTCAGTACGGTGTTTCCATCCCGAACTTCACCAAGGAATTCAACGAAAGAACCAAGAACGACATCGGTCTGATCATCCCCGTTGTTATTACGGTTTTTGCTGACCGCACCTTTACGTTCATCACCAAGACTCCCCCTGCAGCCGTTCTGATCAAGAAGGCTTGCGGCATTGAAACCGCTTCCGCTGCTCCGAACAAGACCAAGGTTGCTTCGCTGACCAAGGATCAGGTTCGCAAGATCGCCGAAACGAAGATGCCCGACCTGAACGCCGGTTCCATTGAGGCTGCCATGAGCATGGTTGCCGGTACCGCACGCAGCATGGGTATCACGGTAGAAGAGTAAGGAGGTAGTTTGATATGAACATGGGTAAAAAGTATAAAGAGAGCATTGCTCTGATCGAAAAGGCTAAAATGTACGATCCCGCCGAGGCAGTAGCACTGGTTTGCCAGACTGCAAAGGCAAAGTTTGATGAGACCATCGAGCTGCACATCCGTCTTGGCGTTGACTCCCGTCACGCTGACCAGCAGGTTCGCGGTGCTATCGTTCTGCCGAACGGCACCGGTAAGACCGTCCGTACCCTCGTATTCGCCCGCGGCGACAACGCCAAGGCTGCTGAGGAGGCCGGCTCTGATTTCGTAGGTGCTGAGGATCTGGTTGCAAAGATCCAGGGCGGCTGGTTCGATTTCGACGTTGTCATCGCTACCCCTGACATGATGGGTGTGATCGGCCGTCTGGGTAAGGTGCTCGGTCCTAAGGGCCTGATGCCTAACCCGAAGGCAGGTACCGTTACCCCCGACGTTGGCCGCGCTGTTCGTGAGGCTAAGGCAGGTAAGATCGAGTACCGTCTTGACAAGACCAACATCATCCACTGCCCCATTGGTAAGGCTTCCTTTGGTGCAGAGAAGATCGCCGAGAACTTTGAAGCTCTGGTTTCCGCCGTTATCAAGGCAAAGCCGGCTGCTGCAAAGGGCCAGTATATCAAGAGCTGCGTAATCGCATCCACGATGGGCCCCGGCATCAAGATCAACTACACCAAGCTTGGCTAATAGCTGATTGGAAGCACTGCGTTTATCGCAGTGCTTCCTTTTTTCATTTCCTCCTTGACAAGAAGCTTCTTATTGTGATATTATCTGCTTGTAACAAGAAAAAGAAAGGGGCTTGCTTATGCTTCCCGAGATCAAGGATATAAAATCTCTTCCCTTTTTTACGCCGACGCGCTGGCAGACCGTGATCCTGCGCAACTACGGGCTGATCCCCACAGAGCGCATTGCCGCCGTTTTGCAAACGGACGGCCGAACCGTAGAAAGAGAGGCCGCGCGCCTTGGCCTTGAGGGCATGGTGTATGACGGGGCGTGGCAAAAGAACGGCTACGTAACGCTGATCAAGAACAACTGGCACCTTTTGCCCTATGACCAACTGCTGTCCTTGCTGGATATGGATGAAGCCACACTCCTGTACAGTCTGAAGGAGGACGATTTTCTCCTTGTCAAGCTGGGATATTTCAAGGCGAAGGCTGAGCCTGTTTTATACGCGCCGCTGACAGCGGAGGAGGAAGCGGAAACCGAGCGGCTTGGGCGCATCATCCGAAGATGGCGTCTGCCGCAATACACCAAGCCATTTCTGTTTTATAATAAGGAAGATTTTGTTGCCGCAGGAGAGCCGTACAAGAAAAGTGACTTTGAAAAGATCGTGTACAGCTATTCCATGTTGTATGGCGACACATTCCTTGACGGCGGTGATGTTCTGCCGGACGGTCTGCTCCGCGGCCTTGCCGCGTGCGGCGTGAATGGCATCTGGATGCAGGGGGTTCTTTCTTCCCTTTCTCCCTACCCATTCGCAAAGGGAGTAGATAAGGGGTATGAGCTGCGCCGCAAAAATCTTGCCGCCATGATTGAAAAATGCAAGGCCTTCGGCATTGGCATTTATCTGTATTTCAACGAGCCGCGCGGCCTACGCGACGATCAGTTTACCGCACTGACCGAGCCTCTGCGCGGGCGGTATGCCGAGGGAACGTGGAGCCTTTGCACCACAAAAAAAGAGGTGCAGGATTACCTGTACGGCGCGGTGCGCGACCTACTGGAGGCAGTACCGGAGCTTGCCGGCATTATCACCATCACCATGTCGGAGAACACGACCAACTGCCATTGTCGCCCGGGCAACACCTGCCCGCATTGCCGCCACCTTCCCCATGCAGATGTGATACCCGAGGTAAACAACATCATGTACCGCGCGGTACGGGACAGCGGCGCGCGCACAAAGCTTCTTGCCAATCTTTGGTCCTGGACAGCACCTTACGGCTGGAGCGAGGAGGATATCTGTGAAGGGATCCGTCGCATGGATCCCGCAATCGATATTCTTTCTGTCAGCGAGATGGGGGGCATTTTGACGGATGCGGGGCGCGAGGAGATACGGGAATACGCAATCAGCCGACCGGGACCCTCCGAGGAAACAAAGGCAGCCTTTGCGGCCGCGCGGGAAAACGGACACAGAACGCTGGCAAAAGTACAGATCAACAACAGCTGGGAATTTGCCGTTGTGCCGTACATCCCGGTCTTTGACCTGATCCTTACCCACCTTTCCAACCTAAAAAGGGAGGATATCGGCGGCCTGATGCTTTCCTGGACGGTGGGGGGATACCCGACGCCGGCCTTAGATCTTGCTTGCCGCTTCTTTGAGGACGGCTTTGACTACAATGCTTGGCTTGTCCGGCATTTTGGAGAGAATGCCGAGGCTGTGAAAACGGCATCTTCCCTATTCTCTGCGGGATTTGCGCATTATCCGCATACCATGGATACCCTGTACAAGGGCGCGCAGGAGCTTGGCCCTGCGAATTTCCTGTATCCTGAAAAAACGGGCTACCCCGCCACCATGGTCACCTTCCCGTATGACGATTATGAGAGCTGGCGCGGCGAATATACGGAAGATGAATTCCTTGCCGCGCTGGATGCCCTGCTTGCCGATTGGGAGCGCGGGCTTGCCATTCTGGAGGGCAAGAACGGGAACGAAGCCTTCACTGAGCTTTGCCGCTACGCCGAGGTGGTGTACGTGAACATGAAAAGCATGCGCAATCAGTTCCTTTATTATCTGGCGCGTGACGGAAAGAAAGAAGCGGATGTTCATGCACTGCTTTTGGAGGAGGAGGCACTGACGCGCCGCCTTTACACCGCGGCCGCGGAGGATGCGCGGATCGGGTACGAAGCAAGCTGTCATTACTATTTTACCGAAAATACCTTCCTTGAAAAGATGCTGAATCTGGCAGAATTGAAGGAAAAATACCAATAAAAAAAGACCCGCCTGCGGGCGGTTCTTTTTTTACGGGGTTTGCAGATATTCGCGCGGGGTCTTGCCAATCTCTCTTTTGAAGATGCGGGCAAAGTTGGAGGGCTCAAGCCCCACCTGCTCGGCGACCTCCGAGATCGAATAGCCGTATTCCCTCATCAAAACGCAAGCCTTGTTGATACGGAGCTGATTGAGATAGGCATGCGGTGAGCGTCCCGTATGCTTTTTGAAAAGGAGCGAGAAATAGCTACGCTCCAGCCCCACCTCGGCGGCGAGCTGTTCAACGGTCAAGGGCTTTTGATAATCGACCTCCATCATACCGATCGCGCGATGGATCAAATGCGCGCCACCGCTACGGGCTTTTCCCTCCAGCAATGCGCCGAGAACCTTATAGATGGCGGCAGTACGGTGGTAATCTGCCCCCATACTGTCATCATTCTTCCAGCGGAGCATTTCTTCAAGCTGCGTTCGGACGCGGTCGAAGACCTCGGGGGGTGCAAAGGGATTTTCGGTGGTAATGCCCGCCTCCGCCAAAGCACGGCCGACCTGCAGGCCGTCTACGGTGCACCAAACACCGCGGCGCGGCTCTTTTTCACCCGAAAGATGCGTGATCACATCGTTTGGCATGAGAAAATAGCAATCCCCTGCCCGCACGGTGTATTGCTTGCCGTTGATGATCACGCCGCCCTCACCGCCCGTGCAGCACTCGATGACATAAACGTCACGAATGACAGGGCCGTAATGCGAGCCGGGGATCAAATGTTCATCCCTGCCACAGTAATACAAGGTAGGCTCTTCCCTGCGAAAATCAATCTTCTCGTAGAACATAGCGCTCTCCAAAACAACAAAATGACGATTTTATCAAACAAAACCGTATTGAAAAACGAGTTGCCCGAATGGTATAATGAGAACAGAAATACCCGATTCCATTATATCACAAAAAAACATTTTTTCAAGCGAAGGAGTCTTTTTTATGGAAAAACTCATTGTTGGCGTTATTGGCGTGCAGATGGGCTGGACGCATCTTAAGGGCCTGCAGAAGTACGGCGCAGAGATCGGCGCGATCTGCGACTGCATCGAAGAAAGACTGAACAAGGTGGGCGATGAATTCAACATCCCCGCAGAAAAGCGTTATCTCAACTGGCATGACGTTGCCAACAATCCCGAGATCAACGTGGTTCTCGTCGTCACCCCCGATCAGCTTCACCGCGAAATGGTGGAGGAATTCCTTGCAAAGGGCAAGCACGTGATGTGCGAGAAGCCCCTGGCGCTGACGCGTGAGGATCTTTCTGCGATCATCGCGGCCGAGAAAAAAGCAAAAACGCGCTTTATGGTCGGGCAGATCTGCCGTTTCACCCCGTCCTTTGTCAAGGCGAAGGAGCTGGTGGAGTCGGGTGCGATCGGCGAACTGTACTTTGTAGAGTCCGAATACGCACACGATTACATGGAGATCATGAAGGACCCCAACGGCGCTTGGCGTCTTGACCCCCGCCGCCACGGCATGATCGGCGGTGGCTGTCACGCGGTTGACCTGCTCCGCTGGATCGCGGGCGACCCGATCGAGGTGTTCGGCTACGGCTCTCACAAGCTGCTGCCGATGGTCGAATACGACGATGCGGCCGTGGCCGTTATCAAGTTCCCCGATGGTGTGATCGGCAAGGTCTTTGCTTCCACAGGCTGCAAGCGCGGTTATACCATGCGTACCTGCCTGTACGGCACGAAGGGTACGATCATCTGCGACAACACCTCCGATCACCTGGAGATCTTCCACGTTGACGAAAATGACAAGGTGATCAAGCCTGCCGAGATCATCCCTATTGAGGTGAATAACCACAATGCGGAAAAGGAATTTGCCACCTTTGCTGACGCGATCGAAAATAACAAGCCGATCGTGATGACCGCTACGGAGGGTGCGAAGACCGTAGCTACCTGCATGGCGATCGTGGAGTCTACCAAGACCGGCGTTCCCACCAAACCTGATTACAACTTCTGATAAAAAATGCCCGACGAATGTCGGGCATTTTTTTATTTGGCGCGATAGAAACGTCGCCAAAGCGGCAGGGCAACGAAGCAGAGGATCGCGCCAAGCGCGGCGACCGCAAGCCAGACGAGCACCGTGGCTTCCCACCCCTTGGCGGCGGCGATAGCGGCAAAGGCGATATTGGAGAGCGAGGCGCCGACGTAGGTGCAGGAATTGAGCATTCCCGAGAAGGTAGACACGCGATCGTATGGGATAAAGCGGCGCGGGACGTAGGCGATGAGCATCAGGTTCACGCCGTGCATGCAGCCCACGACGAGCGCCATCAGAAGCATAGAAAGAAGCGCCGAGGACACCGCAAAATTCAAGACAAAAAGCGCGGCAGACGAGAGTGCGGCAAAAACGAAAGCGGAAGCGGCGCAGGAAAGCTCCTCGCGGAACAGACGCTCGTTCACGAAGGAGAAGAAGGCAAAGCTGACGACCGAGAAGACGGCAAGAATGACGGTGGAGAGAATGGCCTGCTCCTCGGAGAGTGAAAATGCCTCACACATATAGGAGGGCATCCAGTTGGTCACACCGTCACGCAGCATTCCCTGGCACAAAATGGCCAGCATGATCAAAAGGATGGGAAGGATGACCGTGGGGGGCAAGGGCTTGCGCTCTTCCCTTTTTCCCGTAGCGGCAGACATCTGCTCCCGCACGGGTGTATCAAAGAGGCGGCGAGAGAGTAGAAGCCAAAGAAGCAAAATCACACCGCCGCCGCAGGCACAGCACAAAATGACCGTGCGCCAATGTAAAAAGGCAAGCAAAAGCGGGCAAGCGAGGTATAGAAAGATCGTACCGAAGGACGAGCCCCAGGAGATGCGTACGTTGGCGTAGCCATATTCTTCATCCGTGATATACGTAGACAGCAAGCGGATGATGGGCGGCCACAGAAGCGCGTGGGCAAAGCCGTTGACAGCCCACACGGCGGTCATGATCGGCACGGAGGGGGCAAAATACATACCGACGTTGCAGAGCACGGCAGTAAAGAGTCCGAGGGAAACGAGGAGGGTCGGCTTGATGCGGTCACCAAGCAGGCCGCTGATCAGCTGACCGCCGCCGTAGGCGACCGTGAGGGCGGTGAGGACGATGGCAAGATCGGTTTCCGCAAGGGCCATGTCCGAGCAGATCTTGACGATCATCACAGCGAAATTGATCCGCATCAGATAACTGCCAAAATAGACGAGCGTCAACATCCACGTGATAGCGCGGGCGCGCGGACGAAGTTGTTTACGCATATGCTGTTCTCCTCCTTTTTGCAAGACAGGTAGAGTATAGCACAGACGGAACGGAAAAGCAAGGCTCAATACAGGAATTTCCGCATAAAAATGCAAAAAAGCTATTGACAGATGGCTTTTCTTGTGTTACAATGCATATATAATAAAGAGGTAGAGGCGCACTGCACGAACAGTACCGCACAGAAACGGCTCCCAAAGCCGTGTGGGAAAGGCGTGGGTGCCGAAGTGGGCGCTGTGGGAAGGCGCTTGCTGGCAGCTCGGAGAATATCCGTTCTGTTGTCGCAGCAATGCGGAGGGCTATCAAAAAAATCACGGAAGTGCCATGATTTTAGGAAGATAGCTTTTGCTATCTTTTTTGTTTTTGAAGTACAAACGCAAGATAGGAGAAGCATTATGAAAAAGACAGTATTTACCGGTGCGGCTACGGCCATCATCACCCCCCTCGACGAAAACGGGGTGGATTACGAGCAGTTCGGTCGCCTCATCGATTGGCAGATCGAAGCGGGCATTGACGCCATCGTGGCCGTCGGCACGACGGGCGAGGGCTCTACCCTTACTGACGAAGAGCACAAGGAGGCCATCCGCTTCTGTGTGGAGCGTGTAGCGGGCAGAGTTCCCGTGATCGCGGGCACGGGCTCGAACGACGTAGCATACGCCATTCAGCTGACCGAATATGCCTGCGAGGTTGGCGCGGACGCCATGCTTTTGGTGACCCCCTATTATAACAAGGCAACCCAGAAGGGCATGATTGAGTCCTTCCGTGCGATTGCAGACGCTTCCACCAAGCCCTGCATTCTGTACAACGTACCCAGCCGCACTGGCTGCAATCTGACCCCTGCTTCCTGCCTGGCGCTGGCGGATCACCCGAACATCGTGGCCATCAAGGAGGCCTGCGGCAACATTTCCCAGATCGCAGAGCTTGCCGCCCTCGTTGGCGACAAGATGGATATTTATTCGGGCAACGATGACCAGATCGTGCCGATCCTGTCGCTTGGCGGTAAGGGTGTGATTTCCGTCCTTTCCAACCTGATGCCCGCCGAAACGAGCCGGATGTGCAAGATGTTCTTTGAGGGGGATCTTGCGGGTGCACGAAAGCTGCAGCTTGATCTTCTGCCCCTGATCAATTCCCTGTTCTCGGAGGTCAACCCTATCCCCGTGAAGGCGGCAATGGCAGCCATGGGCTATTGCAAGAATTACGTGCGCCTGCCCTTGACACCGATGGATGCGGACAAGGAAAAGGTCATGCTCTCCTACATGAAGGAACAAAACTTAATCTGAGGATCGTTTCATGAACATTTTACTGAACGGAATTTGCGGCCACATGGGCCGTGAGGTAGAAAAGCTGTGCCGTGAGGGCTATCGCTCCGCGCACCTTGCCTGCGGCGTGGACGTAAACGCCCCGGACGGCGGCGAGGTTGCCATTTACACGGGCTTTGACAAGATCCCCTCGGCGGACGGTATAGACTGCATCGTGGACTTTTCCCATCATACCTGTACGCCCGCCCTGCTTGCTTATGCAACGGCAAACAATCTGCCCTGCGTGGTGGCCACGACCGGCCACACCGAGGAAGAGATCGCGGCCATCCACGCGGCGGCCGAAAGCATTCCCGTCTTTTTCTCGGCCAACATGTCGCTTGGCGTTGCCCTTCTCGTAGAGCTGGCCAAGACGGCGGCGGCCGCCCTGCCCGAAGCGGAAATTGAGATCATCGAAAAGCACCATGACCGCAAGCTGGATGCACCCAGCGGCACGGCCCTGATGCTGGCAAACGCCATTTGCGAGGTGCGTCCCGAAGCCTATGCCAAGACCGGCAGAAGCGGTCAGGGCAAGCGCACGCCCGAGGAGATCGGCATTCACGCCATCCGCATGGGCAACATTGTGGGCGAGCACGAGGTGATCGTGGGCACGCAAAATCAGACCATCACCCTCAAGCACGAGGCGCACAGCCGCGCCCTGTTTGCCGAGGGAGCTTTGGCGGCAGCGGCATTCCTTTGCCGCATGACTCCCGGACTTTACGATATGAAGAGCCTGGTTGGCGGAGAGAAAAAGGATACCGCCATGTCTGGTGCACACGCCTAAGGAGGTAAACCATGAAGATCGGTATTTACGGATACGGTAATCTTGGCCGCGGCGTGGAGCTGGCCGTTCGCGAAAACGCGGACATGGAGCTTGTGGGTGTATTTACCCGCCGCCCCCCCGAAACGGTAAAGACCGCCACGGGCGCGCCCGTGTTTGCGGCATCTTCCCTGTCGGACTTTGTCGGCAAGATCGACGTTCTGATCCTGTGCGGCGGCAGCGCGACCGACCTGCCCAAGATGACCCCCGCATTGGCGCGTGATTTTAACGTCATTGACAGCTTCGATACGCACGCCGCGATCCCCGCGCATTTTGCGGCGACCGATGCGGCGGCAAGCGAGAGCGGACATCTTGCCCTCATCTCCACGGGCTGGGATCCGGGACTGTTCTCGATCGCGCGGCTGTACGCGTTCTCCGTACTCCCCCACGGCCGTGATTATACCTTCTGGGGTCGCGGCATCAGCCAGGGACATTCGGACGCGATCCGCCGCATCGAGGGCGTTCTTGATGCGCGGCAGTACACCGTGCCGATTGGCGAGGCGATCGATGCGGTACGCCGCGGTGACATGCCTACCCTGACCACGCGGCAAAAGCACCGCCGCGAATGCTACGTGGTGGCCGAGGAGGGGGCTGACCTTTCCCGCATTGAACGTGAGATCAAGGAAATGCCCAACTATTTTGCCGACTATGACACGACCGTGACCTTTATTTCGATGGATGAGCTGAAAGAAAAGCACAGCGGCATGCCGCACGGCGGCTCTGTCCTTTACAGCGGAAAAACGGGAAAAGACGGCGAGCACGCGCATACCGTGGAATTTTCCCTTACCCTTGACTCCAATCCCGAATTTACGGGAAGTGTTTTGGTAGCTTACGCGCGCGCCATCGGCCGTATGAAGGCGCGTGGCGCGGTGGGATGTAAGACGGTATTTGATATTGCCCCCGCCGACCTCTCTCCCCTGTCCCCCGAAGAGCTTCGCGCCCACATGCTGTGATCCGAAAGGAGATTTTCCCTTTGCTTTTTACTGAACAGAACGATCGCATGATCTGCGAAAATCTATCCCGCAACGAAGCAGGTGAGCTTTGCTTTGCCGGTATGCCGCTTTCCCCGCTTGCGGCGCAGTATGGTACGCCCCTCTACCTCTATGACGAGGCACGCATCCGCGAGCGTTGCCGCACCTATCTTGATGCGGTACGCGAGGCCTTTGGCGGTCGCGGACACGTGCTGTACGCCTCCAAGGCGGCCTCCTTCCGCCGTCTTTATGAGATCATGCGCGAGGAGGGCATGGGCATTGACGTGGTGTCCTGCGGCGAGATCTATTCAGCCGCTTCGGCGGGCTTCCCCTTGGAAAAGGCTTACTTCCATTCCAACAACAAGACTGACGCCGACGTAGCGTATGCCATGGAGCATGGTGTTGGTTACTTTGTGGTGGACAACGCCGAGGAGCTGTACGCCATTGATCGCACGGCTGCCGAGCGCGGTATTCATCAGAGAGTACTGCTTCGTCTGACCCCCGGTATTGATCCGCACACCTATGCAGCGGTCAGCACGGGCAAGGTAGATTCCAAATTTGGCTCGGCCATTGAAACGGGTCAGGCAGAGGAAATGGTGCGCCTTGCGCTTTCCTTGCCCCACGTGGATCTGCGCGGCTTCCACTGTCACGTAGGATCGCAGGTCTTTGACTCCGACGTGTACCTGCGCGCGGCCGACGTGATGCTCTCCTTTGTGGCACATATTGCAAAAAACTACGGTTATACCGCGGCAGAGCTGGATATCGGCGGCGGTTACGGCGTCCGTTACATTGAGGAACAGCCGACCATCGATATCGCTGCCAACATTGCCGAGGTGGGACGGTACATGACGGCGCGCGCCGAGGAGCTGGGGATTACGCTCCCCGAAGTAGCCTTTGAGCCGGGTAGAAGCATCGTGGCCGATGCAGGGCTTACCCTGTACACGGTGGGCACGGTCAAGCGCATTCCCGGCTACAAGACCTACGTTTCGGTAGACGGTGGTATGACGGATAACCCGCGCTACGCGCTCTACGGTTCGCCCTACACCATTCTGCCTGTTTGCGGCAAAGACGATGCCGAAGAAGAGGTTTGCTCGGTGGTCGGACGTTGCTGTGAAAGCGGCGACATTTTGCAGGAGGGGATCTCCCTG
The DNA here is from genome assembly GCA_045632565.1 of Eubacteriales bacterium. Classification (GTDB taxonomy): domain Bacteria; phylum Bacillota; class Clostridia; order Oscillospirales; family CAG-272; genus UBA1740. The sequence goes on from JAZQWX010000075.1 coordinate 35,145, forward strand.
CCTGCTGACATTGGTCGCGGTGATCTTTTAGCCTGCCTGACGACGGGTGCCTATCACTATTCGATGGCTTCCAACTACAACAAAATTCCGCGTCCCCCTGTGGTGATGCTGCGGGATGGCGACAGCTACGTGGCGGTACGCCGCGAAACGCCCGAGCATCTTTCGGCACTGGACGTATAAGAAAAAGGCGATTGCCTCAGCAATCGCCTTTTTCTTATACCTGCTCCAACACAGCGAGGGAGGCTTCTAACGTTTCCATACGAGAAGGACCGATGATGGGAACGGTATCAAAGTCGGGGTTGTTCAAGAGGGGCAACAGGCCAAGGGCTGTGGGCGAGAGGCCCGTTTTTGCCGCCCTTATTTGCAGCTCGGCGAGGCGCGCACGGTTGACTTCGTTATCAAACTTGGCGCGATAGGCGGGTGGGAGATTGTCAATTCCCTTTTCGGCCGCGCGGGAGAAAAAGCCCTGCGCCTGTGAGGAAAAGGCCATCAGCGTGAGGTCGCTTTCCCGATAAGCGGCATACTCTTCCCTGTTCATGATGACCTGGGTATCGTCCTCAAAGCGCTCGGCGTTGATCTCGGCGTAGCTGTACATGATCTGCGAGAAGGTGAAGGGGGTCAAGCCGTTTGCTTTGGCAAAGGCGTTGGCCTCGGCAATGCGAGAGGCGCGCCAATTCGACGCACCGAGAAAACGCGTTTTTCCTGCTGCCACCAGCCCGTGAAGCGTGGGCATGATCTCGGAAACAGGAACGCTTTCATCGTCACGGTGCAGAAAATAGATATCCACGTGATCGGTGGCAAGGGTCGCAAGACTCTCTTCCATATCAAAAAGAATGGCCGCACGGTTCACGCGCGGAGAGTGTAGGTTTCCCATCGGGGGATGTGCGCCCTTGGTGGAGATCAAAACGGAATCACGAAGACCGCGCGAGGCGATCCATTCCCCAAGCGTGCGCTCGGACGCGCCGTGACCGTTCGCAAGCCCATCTGCGTACACGCGGGCGGTATCAAACAAATTGCCGCCTGCCGCGTAATATCGGTCAAGCAGCGAAAAGGCCGTTTCCCGATCAACGGCCGAGCCGAAGCCCGCCGTACCGAGCGAGAGCTTTGCCATTTTTATGCCGTGCTTTTCAAGATAGATCATAAAAACCTCTTTTATAAGGAATGCCGCTTCGAACGAAGCGGCATTTGATTTACCAAAGATTTTTGACGTGCGCGATCGAGCGCTGCATAGAGGCGTCGTCCGCACCATACTCGATGCTGAAAGCACCTTGGTAGTCGATCCCATGCAGAACCGCAAAGGCTTCCTTGAAATCCAGATTGCCTTGACCGATCTCACAGTCATACATATGCGTGCCGCCGACCGAGGTGTAATAGTGAACACCCGTGGGCACTTCTTTTGTCAGGATGTAATCCTTGAGGTGGACGTGGCGGATATCGTTTTTAAAGTGGGCAAACACGTCCGCAGCGGCCTCGTCCATTTCACGGCAGTTGCCGATATCGGC
>JAZQWX010000076.1:0-2310 GCA_045632565.1 Eubacteriales bacterium
TTTTTATTGAAAAAAATCAAACGGCGCGCCAACAGGCTCGGCCGAAAAGGTCCGCTCCTCTCCCGTTTTCGGATGGGAGAAGGTGAGCGAGCAGGCAAAAAGGCCCAGTGCGCCGCGCGTTTTCGCGCCGTAGCGCGCATCCCCATAAAGGGGCAGGCGGCGAGAGGCAAACTGCGCGCGGATCTGGTGGGTGCGCCCTGTGTGCAGCGTCACGCGGACAAGCGTCAGCTCCCTGCCGTCCTGCACGGTGCTTCCCTTCACTTCGTAAGAGAGCCGCGCTTCCTTGACGCCGCGGCGCGCGCGGTTTACGACGTAGGTTTTGTCCTTTTGTCGGTCGAAGAAGAGCAAGTCGGTCAGCTCGCCCATTGGCTCTGCGGGCTTGCCCTCGATCACGGCAAGGTAGGTCTTTTTCATGCCCTCCCCCGACGCATCAGCCGAGAGTGCGGCGGCGGCTTTTTCGGTTTTGGCATACACCATCACGCCCCCCGTGCCACGGTCAAGACGGTGCACCACGTGGGGGGTAGCCGCCTCCCCATTTTCCGCAAAATGCGCGGCAAGCAGGGCGGTCATATCCGCCCCTTTTTCTTTTTCGCTCGGCTGTGAAAGGACGCCCGCGTCCTTGATGCACACAACGATTTCCCGATCCTCGTACAGTATCCGCATGCCGTCCTCCCGTGCGTTTTTCTCCATTATACAAAAATCCCCCGAAAAAGTCAACGATGATTTCTTTTCTGTTTGAAAATGCAAAAATCCTTTGTTAAGTTCTTGACAAACTATTTTTTTGTGGTATCATAGAATATGATAAAATTTATTTTTAAGGGAGAATTATCATGGCAAGAATCGTACTGAATGAAACCAGCTACCATGGCGCAGGCTGCATCGCCGAGATCGCAACCGAGGCCAAAAACCGCGGCTTTGCCCACGCGTTCGTTTGCTCCGACCCCGATCTCGTCAAGTTTGGCGTGACCAAGAAGGTGACCGACGTGCTGGATGCGGCCGCTCTGACCTACACCCTGTTCACCGACATCAAGCCGAACCCCACCATTGAAAACGTGAAAAACGGCGTTGCCGCCTACAAGGCAAGCGGCGCAGACTACATCATCGCCATCGGCGGCGGCTCTTCCATGGACACCGCCAAGGCTGTGGGTATCATCATCCGCAACCCCGAATTTGAGGACGTTCGGTCGCTGGAGGGCGTTGCCCCCACGAAGAACCCCTGCGTGCCCACCTTTGCCGTTCCCACCACTGCCGGCACGGCCGCCGAGGTCACCATCAACTACGTGATCACCGACGTGGAGAAGAAGCGCAAGTTCGTTTGCGTGGACACCCACGATATTCCTGTCGTTGCTTTCGTTGACTCCGACATGATGAGCACCATGCCGAAGGGCCTGACCGCCGCAACGGGCATGGACGCCCTGACCCACGCCATTGAGGGCTACACCACCAAGGGCGCATGGGAAATGACCGATATGTTCCACCTCAAGGCCATCGAGATCATTGCACGCTCCCTGCGCGCTGCCGTAGCAGGCGAGAAGGAAGGCCGCGAGGGCATGGCCCTTGGCCAGTATATTGCCGGCATGGGCTTTAGCAACGTGGGTCTTGGTATCGTGCACTCCATGGCACATGCCCTCGGTGCAGTATATGACACCCCCCACGGCGTAGGCAACGCCATCCTGCTCCCCACCGTCATGGAATACAACGCAGAGGCAACCGGCGACAAGTACAAGTACATCGCCATCGCCATGGGCGTAGAGGGTGTTGAGAGCATGACCCAGGCAGAGTACCGCAAGGCCGCCGTTGACGCTGTTCGCAAGTTGTCCGCTGACGTGGGCATCCCCGCCGACCTGAAGGCAATCGTCAAGGACGAGGACGTAGATTTCCTGTCCGAGAGCGCGATGGCCGACGCTTGCCGTCCCGGCAACCCGAAGGACCCGACCCTCGAGGACATCCGTGCGCTGTACCGCTCGCTGATGTAATAAAGGAATACAGAAAAAACCGCCCACGGGCGGTTTTTTCTTTCCTCTTGCATTTTTTTATAAAATGGTGTATAATAGCAGAAAAGATTTTTTTGGGAAAGGAGTTCCCTATGAATATCGTGGTTATCGGATGCGGCACGGTCGGTACTGCCGTCAGCGCACAGCTGGCAAAGGAAGGTCACGCCGTGACCGTCGTGGATACGAGTGCCATTGCGCTGGCAGAGCTTACCAACGCCTACGACGTGTTTGCCGTAGAGGGCAACGGCGCGGAAATTTCCGTGCTTCGCAAGGCGGGGGCGGAAAAGGCGGATCTGGTCATTGCCATCACCTGCGA
>JAZQWX010000077.1:0-7195 GCA_045632565.1 Eubacteriales bacterium
AACCGCGAAACCGATAAGTACAACTGCCAGGGCACGACCTCCACCACCGCGCTTTGCATGATCTTCCACGCACTCCAGACCGCGCTTATTGAGGAAACCGATTTCCAAAATGAGCAGTTTGCCGTGGTACATCCGGGCGGCGCCGTGGGCGAACGCCTCAACAAACAGTAAAAACAAAAAATTTTTAATACAAAAAGGAGAACACAATTATGGAATTCAAGGTTTATCAGAAAGAGCTCGAGCTGCAGTCCAGAGGCTGGATCCCCACCTTCCATGACATCAGAAAAGAGATCCTCGAAATGGTTGAGGATTCCGGCGTGAAGAACGGCACCGTTGCCATCGTATCTCACCACACCACTTGCTCCGTGATGGTTCAGGAATGCTCCCACGATATCGACACCTTTGACCTGGAATACCTCCAGCATGACCTGCTTGACATCATGAGAAAGATGATCCCCGACTTTGCCGAGGAGCATCAGTACCGTCACCCCGGCCCGATCCATGCCCAGTACGGCAGATACGTCAACGAGCCCGGTGACTACTCCAGCATGAACACCGACGGTCACCTCCGCTCCTGCTTCTTCGGCCGCAGCGAGACCCTGACCATCAAGGACGGCAAGCTGGACCTCGGTCTGTTTGCCCACATCTACTTCATCGACTGGGACCACGTGATCGCCCGTCGCCGTCAGGTAAACATCACCATCATGGGTACTACCGATGCCATCAACGACAGAAAGTGGAACGACGGCAAGGTCATCGACACCAAGCACAAGTTCACCGACGAAGAGAAGGCATACGATATCCACTACGATCTGCAGCAGCAGAGATAAGTCCATGAACTGCTTAGGAATGGACTACGGCACGACCTCCGTCAAGGCCATCCTCTTTGATGAGGGTGGCCGCGAGCTGGTCAGTGTCACCCGAGATTATACCGTCAATGCCGCAGGTAACACCGTAGAGCTGCCCGCCAAAAAGTATCTTGAGCTTCTCTTTGAGATCCTATCCGAGATCGGGGCAGAGCACAAAATCGACTGTCTGGCCATTGATACACAGTGCGAAACGCTGATCATGACCGATGAGCACGGTGAGCCCGTGCGGGATGCCATCGTGTGGCTGGATAACCGCGCCACCGAGGAAGCCGAGATGATCGAGGCTCACTTCGGCCGCAAGAAGGTCTACGAGATCACGGGTCAGCCCGAGATCACCGCCACCTGGCCTGCCTGTAAGCTCCTGTGGGTGAAGCGCCACGAGCCCGAGGTTTTTGAGAAAACCAAGAAGATCTTCCTCCTCGAGGATTATCTGCTTTATGCCCTGACGGGCAAATTCGTGACCGAAAAGACCCTGCAATCCTCCACCATCTATTTCGACATCAAGGAAAACTGCTATTGGCAGGAAATGCTGGACTTTATCGGCGTTGCCGAGGAGCAGCTTCCCGCACTCATGGATAGCGGCAAGCTTGTCGGCGAATGGAAGGGTGTGAAGGTGGTTACCTCCGCCATGGATCAGGTTGCCGGTGCGATCGGCGCGGGCGTGATCCGCCCCGGTATCATCAGCGAGATGACCGGCACGACCATGGCGATCTACGTGCCCACCGACAAAATGCCCCCGTTTGACGAGGCGAGCTTCGTGCCCTGTCACTTCAGCTATGACGGCGGCTTTGCGCTGCTGTCCTGGAGTCCCACGGCAGGCATGGCGCTGAAATGGTTCCGTGAGGCCTTTCTCTCGGAAACCTCCTTCCGCCAGCTTGACGAAATGGCAGAGAAGATCTCCGTCGGCTCGGACGGCGTGACCTTCCTTCCGTATCTGTGCGGCTCTACCATGCCGAAGTACAACCCCGACGCGCGCGGCAGCTTTACGGGTCTGACGCCCGAGCACACTCCCGCGCATTTTGTGCGCGCCATCATGGAATCGGTGTCCTGTATGCTGAAAAGCAATCTTGACTACCTCGGCGTGCCGTGTGAGGAGATCCGCGTGATGGGCGGCGGCGCGAAGAGCCCCCTGTGGTGCTCCATGAAGGCCGACCTCACGGGCAAGCGCCTCACGACTCTCAAAAACAAGGAAACCGCCTGCCTTGGCTCTGCGATCCTCGCAGGTGTGGGCGCGGGTGTGTTCGCATCCGTGGAGGCGGCGTGTGACGCCATTATCGCCACCGATAAGGCGTACGTTCCCTCCGGTGCGGATTATTCTGCGGTGTATGCCGCGTTCCAAAAGTATGATGCTATTCTGAACGTAAAAGGAGAATAACATGACCAAGGTTGCATTCGTTGGTTTCGGTGAGGTCAATACCCCCGCCGAGATCATTTTGAAAAAATGCGCCGATGCCGAGGCTTCTCTGAAGAAGGAAGGGCTTGATCTCATCAGCGTGTATCCCGTTACCGATGACTACGAGGAAAAGGACATCAAAAAGGCCGTTGCCGCTCTCGAGGGCAAGGACTTTGACGTGCTGGTCTGCTGTATCGCAGGCTGGATCCCCACCCACGCCGTTGTCAAGGTAACCGAGCATTTCCGTCATAAGCCCATGGTCCTGTGGGGGCTTTGTGGCTGGGTAGAGGGCGACCGACTGGTCACCACCGCCGATCAGGCAGGTACGACTGCTATCCGCAAGACTTTCTTTGATCTTGGCTATGATTTTACCTACATCTATGATATTGTCGGCCTGCCTTCCAAAACGAAGCAGGTCAAGGAATATGCCATCGCTGCCGCCGCAGCCGCCCGTCTTCGTCACGCCCGCGCGGGCATGGCAGGCTACCGCGATATGAACCTCTACGGCACGCAGGCAGACGGCCCGTCGCTCAAGCGCGTGATCGGTCCGGAGATCGAAACCTTTGAAATGCTGGAGATCCAGCAGCGCTACGAGAAGCTCTCGGACGCCGATATTCAGGCTGTCATCGACAACGCGATGTCCAAGTGGAGCTTTGTGAAGCCCGCGAACCCCGAAAGCATGAAAAAGGCCGCCGGCTATTACCTCGCCGTTAAGAGCCTGTGCGACGAGCGCGGCTACGATGCCATCTCGCTCAAGGACGTGGACGGTATGAAGAAGCTGCTCGGCTTCCCGCCCGCCCCCATCTTTATGCTGCTCGCCGACGAGGCAGGCCTGTGCACCATTCCCGAAAACGATTCTCTTGGCTCGATCACCCAGATGATGGTCAAGTATCTGACGGGGCAGTGCGCCTTCTATCTGGAATTCTACGAATTCTTCACCGACCGCGTGCTGGCAGGCGTGCCTGACTACGTACCTGCCGAGGTCGTGGACGGCAAGGTAACCGTGATGCCCGCCGCCTTTGGTGAGCTCTCCGAGGGTATTCTGAACGTCAGCCGCGTCAAGACCGGCAAGGTCACCATGTGCCGCCTGACCTGCGTGGATGGCGAATATTACATGCACCTCGTCACCGGCGAGGGCATTACTCCCCGCAAGTGGGAGGAAGCAGGTTGGACTCAGCCCGCACCCCAGCTGCCCGGCCTTGAAATTCTGCTTGATGACGTAGAGAGCTTCGCGCAGAACGTCATGTGCCAGCACTACATCATCTCCTACGGCGATAACACTGCCCTGATCGAAAATCTGTGCGATCAGCTTGGCATTCACGTGATCAGATAACGAGGAAAAAACCGTGCTTTATATCCTGGATACTGCCAATCTTGACGCCATCCGCCATTGTAACGAATATTATCCCCTGGCGGGTGTTACCACCAACCCCTCCATCATTGCCAAAGAGAAAACCGATTTCTGGACGCTGTTGAAGAGCATCCGCGCCATCATTGGCGAGGAGAAGATGCTCCACGTGCAGACCACGCAGAAAACGGCGGCGGGTATCGTGGAGGAAGCCAAGCTCTTAAACAAGGAGCTCGGCGGCAATTTCTATATCAAGATCCCGATCGGTGAAGAGGGGCTGAAGGCCACCAAGCAGCTGAAAAAGCTGGGCATCGGCGTCACCATCACCGCCATCTTTACCCCCGCACAGGCACTCCTTGCCGCCACGGCAGGCGCATCCTTCGTCGCGCCCTACGTCAACCGTCTGGACAATATCATCGGTGACGGTGTAGAGGTCGCGGCGGAGATCGTGAAGCAGCTGAACGCCTACGGTAGCGACTGCAAGGTGTTGGTTGCCAGCTTCAAAACGGCGGAGCAGGTACACAAATGTGCCTCGGTCGGCTGTCACAGCATGACCGTGACGGCGGATATCCTTCGTACCGTGATCTCCCACCCGATGACCGACGCCGCGATCGCAGGCTTTGAAAAGGATTGGTCGTCCGTTTACGGCGACAAGACCATTTTGGATTTTTAAGAGAGGAAACACCATGGGAACTGTTAAGATTGGATGGGCAGAGGAGAGCCTTGTGCCCGATCAGAAGGTAAGTCTTGGCGGTCAGTTCTTTGAAAGAATTTCGCAGTACGTGGAATCCGAGATCACCGCGACTGCCATGGCAGTGGAATGTGACGGCGATGTCGCCATCATCGTGTCGGCAGACGTCATAGCATTGAGCGAGGAAGGGCTCGCCCTGATCCGTGAGAATTTTGCCCGTTTGACCGATGAGGTAGCGCCCGAAAAGATCATTGTCGGTGCCACGCATACGCACACCTCGTTGCGCCTTGCCGTTCCCGGAACCACGAGGAAGACCACTCCCCGTGCGATTGTGGAGGAGCTGATGCCCGAGGGAATGAAGTACGAGGTGCTGGTGGAAAGAAGCACGGACGTTATGAGCGACGAGGATGCTTTGTACTTTGCCGCCGAGAGGGTAGCCAAGGCCGCCTACAACGCTTGGAAAAACCGCGTTCCCGCCCGTATCGCCAACGAATTTGGCCGTGCCGCCGTCGGTATGTGCCGCCGCGTATCCTATGACGACGGCAGTGCCCAGATGTGGGGCGATACCAACACCGCGAACTTCGTGGCACTCGAAGGCGGTAACGACTCCGGCGTGGAGTTGCTGTATACCTTTGATGAAAACAAAAAGCTCATGGGCGTGGTGGCGAACATCGCCTGCCCTGCGCAGATCCTTGAACAGCGCAGCTTCATTTCGGCTGACTATTGGGGTCGCGCCAGAGCCATTTTGCGGGAGAAGCTTGGGAAGGATGTATACTTGCTTGGTATGTGCGGTGCCGCGGGTGACCAGTGCCCCCGTGACCTCGTTCGCTGGGTACAGCCCGAGACTCCCATCGACGATCCCAACGTTCATCGCCCCAACCCCTTGCCGCGCAAGGCAGACCCTTCCATGTACGATATCTCGGGCTGCAATCGCGCGGGTAAGCGTATCGCAAACGAGATCGCCTCGGTCTTTGAGGAGATCGAAGATATGCAGGACGAGGCGGTATTCCGTCACAAGGTCATCCATCTTGACCTGCCCCTTCGTAAAGCAACCATGGCGGATTACGAGAACGCCGTCCGAGAGATCAAATATTACCTCGCAAACAAGCAGAAGGATGAGCCCTTCAACTTTGAGGATGTGGCACGCCTGCACGTTCATGCCGGTGCGATCGCCCGCTACCGTATGCAGCAGGAGACCGAGGTGATCAACATTGAGTATCACGTCATCCGCCTTGGCAACATTGCCATCGTGACCAACCCCTTTGAGCTGTTCCTCGATTACGGCAACCGCATGAAGGCGAGGAGCAAGAGCCACCAGACCTTCATCATGCAGCTCTCGTGCGGTGCGTCTGGTTACCTGCCCACCGAAAAGGCAGAAAAGGCAGGCCACTACTCGGCCTACATTTCCAGCGGTAAGGTCGGCCACGAGGGTGGTGACCTCTTCACCCGTGAGACCATCAACGAGATCAATAAGATGTTTACGGAGTAAATCAAAGAAAAAGGACGGAATTTTCCGTCCTTTTTTGTTGCATTTTTGCGATGCTTGCAGTATAATGGATAGGTAGAAACAGAGAGGAGCGCGGGGAAGCCCGCATGACTATGAAATTCTTTCAACCGAAGCTCATTTCCTGCCTCAAGCAATACAGCGGTAAGCAGCTGGTCTCCGACCTGGTGGCAGGCCTGATCGTGGCGATCATCGCCCTGCCGCTTTCCATCGCCTTGGCGATCGCCTCGGGCGTGTCGCCCGAAAAGGGACTTTACACCGCGATCGTTGCGGGCTTTGTAATCGCCCTGTTCGGCGGCAGCCGCGTGAATATTTCCGGCCCGACGGCCGCCTTTGCCACCATCGTGGCAGGCATCGTGGCCTCCCACGGTATCGGCGGCCTTGCCCTTGCCACCGTGATGGCGGGCTTGATCCTGATCTTGTTGGGTCTTTGCCGCGCGGGGGCCTTGATCCGTTACATCCCCACCACCATCACGGTGGGCTTTACCTCGGGTATTGCCGTGACCATCGCCATCGGTCAGATCAAGGACTTTTTAGGCCTTACCTTTGCCCCCGGCACGAACGCCGTGGAGTCCTTTGACAAGCTGAAGGCTGTTTTTGCCTCCATCACCACCTTCAATTGGCAGGCGCTTTTGGTCGGCCTTGTGTCGCTTGCCGTGCTGATCCTCTTCCCGAAGATCACCAAAAAGATCCCTGCCTCCCTCATTGCCGTGGTAGTTGGTATTCTGATCGTCAAGCTACTGCCGCTTGAGGTCAACACCATCGGTGACCTGTACAAGATCACCAACACGCCCCCCACCTTTGCCCTGCCGGAATTCAGCGGCGCGGCTATTCTCAAGCTCTTTCCCTCGGCCGTGACCATCGCCGTGCTGGCGGCCATCGAGTCGCTTCTTTCCTGCGTGGTATCGGACGGCATGATTGGTGACCGCCACCATTCGAATACCGAGCTGATCGCGCAGGGACTTGGCAACGTGGCCTCGGGGCTTTTCGGCGGCATCCCCGCCACGGGCGCAATCGCCCGCACCGCCGCCAACGTGAGCAACGGCGGCCGTTCCCCCATCTCGGGCATGGTGCACGCGGTGGTACTGTTCCTGATCCTTGTGCTGCTCATGCCCTTTGCCGCCTGGATCCCTATGCCTACCATTGCCGCGGTGCTCTTTATCGTGGCCTATAACATGAGCGAATGGCGGCACTTCCTCGGTATCTGCAAAAAATCCCCCGTCAAGGATATCGTGGTGCTGGTGCTGACCTTTGCCCTGACCGTGATCTTCAACCTGATCGTGGCGATCGCGGTGGGTCTGGTTCTGTCGGCGATCCTCAACCGCGGCCTGCACCGTGCGGACGCATAAATTTCCACTTTTTTCATCTTGTGTATTGAAATAAACCGTCA
>JAZQWX010000078.1:0-10638 GCA_045632565.1 Eubacteriales bacterium
GCCCATTGCATGCCCTCTTTTTCATTTTTTTGAATATTATAGCATTTCTTTTGCAAAAAAGCAAGCAGAGTACAAAAATCAGCAAGATAAGGCGTTGCTATTGCGTTTTTTTACTGTATAATAAAAGAAAAACACCAAAAAGGAGATCCTTTTATGAAATTCAAGGGCATTTTTACCGCGCTGCTTACCCCCTTTGACAAGTCCGACCGTGTAAACGAGGCGGTGCTCCGCCAGCTCGTTCGCCACAACCTCGGTCTTGGCGTGCGCGGCTTTTACGTATGCGGCAGCACGGCCGAGGCCTTTATGCTGTCCACCGAGGAGCGCGCCCGCGTGATGGAGATCGTGCGTGAGGAAGCGCCGAAGGCAACGCTGATCGCCCACGTCGGCTCGGTGGACGAGCGCGTGGCAAAGTCGCTTGCCAAGACGGCCGCGGCACTGTCCTATGACCTCGTTTCCTCGGTTGCGCCCTTCTACTACAAATTCAGCTTCGCGGAGATCAAGGAATACTACTTCCGCGTGCAGGCGGCGGCAGAGCTGCCGATGCTGGTCTACCACATTCCCGCCTTCTCGGGCGTGAATATGGGGGTGGCCGAGATGGGACAGTTCCTCTCGGACGATCGCTTTGCGGGCATTAAGTACACCTCAAACGACTTCTTCACCATGGAGCAGTGCAAATCCGCCTTCCCCCACAAGCTGGTGTACAACGGCTATGACGAAATGTTCCTTTGCGGCCTGTCGATGGGCGCGGACGGCGGCATCGGCAGCACCTACAACTTCATGGCCGACAAGTTCGTGCAGATCGAGCAGCTCTTCCGTGAAAACCGCATCGCCGAGGCGCAGGCCGTTCAGCAGGAGGCCAACCGCATCATCACCGTGCTTTGCAAGGTGGGCGTGATGGCCGCCGAAAAGGAAGTGCTTAATCAGCTCGGTATGGACTTCGGCATCTGCCGCCATCCGTTCGGACAGCCGACCGAGGAGCAGAAGCAGCTGATCGCGCGGGAGATCCTTCCCTTTGTGCGGGGGCTGTAAGCCGTGGTGATCGAAAGAAACCGCGCGGAATACTTCGCCTGCCGCATTCCCGCGCTGGTACGCACGGATGAGGGGGCGCTGGTCGCCGCCTACGAATGCCGCCGTGCCTCGGACGCCGACTGGGCGGAGATCGACGTCAAGATCATCCGTTCCGAGGACGGGGGAAAAAGCTGGCAGACCGCTGCCCTTTTTGCCGGTGACGGCAGGACGCAAAACAACCCCGTTTTGTTCGCAGAGGGCACCCGTGTGTTGCTTCTCTTCTGCAAAAGCTACGCCGAGCTGTGGCTTTCGGCCAGCTGTGACGGCGGACGGAGCTTTGCCCCGCCCCGCGCCGTGACGGTCGAGGGGGACGACTTTTTCTGGAACGCGCGGGCGATCGGCCCGGGGCACGGCGTGTGCCACGGCGGCCGCCTGATCGTCCCCGTGTGGTTTGCCTATCACCGTGAAGATCCCCACGCGCACCGCCCCTCCTTTGTCGCCACCCTGTATTCCGAGGACGGCGGCGAGCGCTGGCGGGTGGGCGAGCGGCTTGATTGCGCCGCGCTCGTCAACCCAAGCGAATGCGCCCTTGCCAAAACGGAGGACGGCCGCGTGATGATCTCCATTCGAAACGAGAACGAAGAACGCCTGCGCGCCGTTTCCTTTTCGTCGGACGGCGTGCGTGGCTGGGAAAAGCCCCGCCTTTGCCCCCTGCTCCCCGATCCCGTGTGTGAGGGTAGCATGAGTGAGGCGGGCGGCGTGATCTACCACGTCAACTGCACGAGCCAAGCGGAGCGGCGGGAGCTTGCCGTCAAGGCCTCGCGGGATGGATTTTCTTCCGTTTGCCGCACCTACCCCGTGGACGAGCTTGGCGGCTACGCCGATATTGCTACCGACGGGGTGAGCCTGTTCGTTTTGTACGAGAAAAACGTTCTTTCCGAGGACGGCGCGCTTTGCTTTGCGAGAATAGCGCTCTAATGCTGCGGACTGCCGGTCCTGACAAACAAAAGAACACCCCCGTGTGTCGCGATGCGACACACGGGGGTGTTTTTACGGCGTATCCGAAAGGCCTGCGAGAAAATCCAAGCTGACACCGTAGTATTTAGCAAGGAGGATATATTTATCAATGCCCATCATCTGCTCACCGCGCTCCCATTTGCTGACCTGTTGCTTGGTGGTTTTCAAAAAATCGGCAATATCCTGCTGCGTCAGATCGTGATCCTCACGCAAATCGCGCAAACGTTGATAAGCTGTCATGGCACATCCCCTCAAAAACCTTTTCATAAATTTTATCATACATCTTAAAAGATGACTTGACAATCACCCTAAAAGGTGATATTATAGATGCATGTAGCCTTATAAGGCGACAAATACAAAAAAGAGGAGAGAATGATGTTGGAGAACAAAAGCATTGTGGAAGAGCTTTGGTATGGAAATGTTCAGCCGCAAGAGGAAGAGGGGAGATATGAGGAGGAAGTGAAGGATTTGCAGCTTCTTATTGTGCAAAATCGGGGAAGAGTGCTTAAACATCTTTCCGAAGAGGGGAAGGGACATCTTGAAAGGTACGATGAAGCCATAAAGGAACGCGCCGCCATGCGGGAAAGTGACATATTTGTCAATGCGTTTCGTCTTGGCGTGCGCATAGCGTCGGAATGTTTAACGGAGAAATAAACTACCCCCGTGTGTCGCATGTGCGACACACGGGGGTGGTTTTGTTGTCGCTTTCGGGTGCTGTGTCAGAAAAGAATGCGAAAGGGCTTGCAAAAACGGGAAAAACTGATATAATAAATAGAGTACGTTTGTTTTGCAGTTCAATGAAAGGCATTTCATCTATGATATACGACAACGTTTTGGAGGCGATCGGGAACACCCCCCTGCTTCGCCTGCGCCACATGGGTGATCCCGACGGCGCGGAAATTTTAGTCAAATACGAGGGGCTGAACGTGGGCGGCTCGATCAAGACGCGCACGGCCCTGAACATGATCAACGAGGCGGAGCGCGCGGGACTTCTTACCCCCGACACCGTGATCGTAGAGCCGACCAGCGGCAACCAGGGTATCGGCCTTGCGCTTGTGGGCGCGGTGCGTGGCTATCGCGTGAGGATCATCATGCCCGATTCGGTGAGCGAGGAGCGCCGCAAGCTGGTCCGCCACTACGGGGCGGAGGTCATTCTGGTGCACGATGACGGCAACATCGGCCTGTGCATTGAGGAATGCCTGAATCTGGCCCTGAAAATGAAAAAAGAAGATAAGAACGTGTTCGTTCCCCAGCAGTTTGAGAACCCCGCCAACCCCGAGGTACAGCGCAAGGGCACGGGTGCGGAGATCCTTGCGGATATGGGCGATCGCCCGATCCACGGCTTCTGCTCGGGCATCGGCACGGGCGGCACGATCACGGGCATCGGGGAGGTGCTGAAGGAAGCCAACCCCGACATGACCATCTGGGCGGTTGAGCCGGAGAACGCCGCCATTCTGTCGGGCGGCGCGATCGGCACGCACCTGCAAATGGGCATCGGTGACGGTCTGATCCCCCCTATTCTCAACCAAGAGATCTACGACGATCTTTGCATCATCGATGACGATGAGGCGCTGCAAACAGCGCGTGACCTTGCTTCGCGCGAGGGCATCATGTGCGGCATCAGCTCGGGCACGAACGTGGCTGCCGCCATCCGCTTGGCCAAGAAGCTCGGCCGTGGAAAGACCGTCGTCACCGTTCTGCCCGACACGGCTGAACGCTATTTCTCTACCCCCCTGTTTGAGGAATAAAACAGAGAGGAGAAGCCTATGCTTCTGTATTACGTCCGCCACGGAGAGCCGATCTACAACCCCGACTCGCTGACCGAGGTGGGGCACGCGCAGGCCGCGGCGCTTGCGCCGCGCCTTGCCCGCTACGGCCTTGACGAGATCTACGCCTCCCGATCCAACCGCGCAAGGCAGACGGCACAGCCGACCGCCGAAGCGCTTGGCCGTGAGATCATCCCGCTGGACTTTATCAGCGAGGGAGAGGCCTTTCGGTGTCTTTCGGTGGTGGAGAACGAGAAGCGGCTCTGGTTCTTCCAAAGCGGCAGGATGAAGCGGCGGTTTGCCAAGCCCGACGTGGTGGCGGCAGGTGCGGCGTGGTGCGACATGCCCGAATTTGCCCCGTACAAGGAGGGGCTTGGGAAGATCCACGCGGGAACGGACGAGTTCCTTGCCTCGCTCGGCTACGAGCATATTGCGGGCACGGGCAGCTACCGCGTAACGAAGGAGAACGAAAAGCGCGTCGCGCTGTTTGCCCATCAGGGCTTTGGCATGGCCTTTCTTTCGCATCTTCTCGATATTCCGTACCCCCTGTTCTGTCGGCATTTTGATCTCCCGCACAGCGGCGTCACGGTCATCCGCTTTGCATCGGGCGCGGACGGGCTGTGTATCCCCAAGCTGCTCGCGCACGCCGACACGGGCCACCTCTACCGAGAGGACGTGCCGCTTTCCTACGACGAGAAATATTGAAAAGGATATAGAGAAACGTGAAGGATATTGGAATCCTGACCTTTACACGAGCCATCAATTACGGGGCGGTCTTGCAGGCGTATGCCTTGCAGACCGTCCTCTCCGACTATGCAAGCGCGGAGCTGATCTGTTATAAAAGCCCCCATATAGAGCGTCTGTATCACGCGTTTCCCCGCACACCCGCCGCGCTTTTGCACGCGGTGATGTTTGCCCGCCGTGACAGGCGCTTTCGTGCCTTTATGGCCGAGATCGCCTCGGCCGAGGTGTACGACGAAAAAACGGTATTCCACACGCCCTACGCGCGGTTGGTCGTGGGAAGCGACCAGGTGTGGAATCTTTCCTGCACGGGCGGGGATCTTGCCTTTCTGCCGCTCGGCATGCCGCAAAAAAAGGTGTATTCCTACGCGGCCAGCTTTGGTGTTTCGGCGTTGCCCGCCGACGTGATCCCCCTCTTTTCCCGCGCCCTGTCCCCCATGCGGGTGCTGTCGGTGCGGGAGGAAAGCGGCGCGCGCATCTGCCGTGAGTCGCTCGGTCTTTCGGCCGAGGTCGCGCTTGACCCCACCCTGCTCTTGGACGCCGATGCGTGGCGTGCCTTTGCCGCGGGGGCGGACGAGCCAAGAAAAAAAGAGCCGTACCTGCTCCTTTACACCCTCACGGGCTCGGCACGGGTGAAGGCGACCGCTCGCCGCCTGTCACGCGAGCTCGGTCTGCCGATCTACAACCTGACCGTCAGCACGCGGGATCGCACGGGCGCGCGCCGCATCCGCGCGGCAGGGCCGCGCGAATTCGTGTCCCTTATCGCCAACGCCTCCTACGTGGTGACCGATTCCTTCCACGGCACGGCGTTTTCGCTGAATTTCGGCGTGCCGTTCTATTCCTTTGCCGAAAACGAGCGTGCCTCGCGCATCACGGATCTTCTTGCCCACGTGGGCCTTTCGGATCGGTGTAACCCGACCGAGGAGGTCTTGGCCGCCCCTGCCGCGCCGGACTTTTCCGCGCCGCACGCGCGCCTTGCCGAGGCAAAGGCGGACTCCATAAAAATCATAGAAAAGATTGCAGAAGATGGAAAGCAGAAGTAAGAAATTCTTTTACAATACGCTTTTTACGGCACTACTTCAGGTGGTGAACGTTGCCGCCGCCTTGATCGTGCCGCGCCTGATGCTGGGCTTTTACGGATCGGAGATCAACGGTCTTGTGACCTCGATCACCCAGTTCATCAACTATTTCAATCTGGTAGAGGCAGGGCTTTCTGCCGCCGCCATCTACGCGTTGTACAAGCCGCTTTCCGACCGTGACGACGCGCGCACGAGCGAGATCGTGTCGGCCTCCCGCCGCTTCTACACGCAGGCGGGCTGGGTCTTTACCGCCCTGACGGTGATCCTTGCCATCCTGTATCCCCTGTATATCAAAACGCCGGATATTTCCTATCTTGAAACGGCGCTGCTCGTGCTGGCGCTCGGCGCGGGCGGATTTCTCGAGTTCTTTACTCTGGCCAAGTATCGCGTGCTGCTGACCGCGGATCAGAAGACCTACGTGATCTCGATCGCCTCGATTTTGCACGTCGCCCTGCAGACCGCCCTGATCGCCGCCCTGTCGGTGCTCGGCGCGTCGGTGCTGGTGACGCGCGCCTCGGCCATTGCGGCCCTGCTGCTGCGCTCGGCCATTTTGCTCTTCTACTGCCGCCGCCGCTATCCGAAGCTCGATTATTACGCCAAGCCCGACATGGGGGCGCTCGACAAGCGCTGGGACGCCATGTTTTTACAGGTGCTTGGTGCGATCCATCAGGGCGCGACGGTGATCCTGTTGACCCTGATCGTGCGGGATCTTTCCGTCATCAGCGTGTTCTCGGTCTTCAATATCGTGGTGATGGGACTGAACTCGGTGCTCGGCATCTTCAATTCGGGGCTTGCCGCCTCCTTCGGCGAGGTGATCGTGCGCGGGGAAAAGGACACCCTGCGCCGCGCGTACCGTGAATTTGAGGGCGGCTTTTATATGGTCATTTCCTTCGTGTTCGCGGTGTCCTTTGTGATGATCATGCCCTTTGTGGATCTCTACACGCTGAACGTCTTTGATGCCGATTACCATCAGCCGCTTGTCGGCTTCCTTGTGATCCTTGACACCTACCTGTACCACCTGAAAACGCCGCAGGGCATGCTGGTCATTTCGGCGGGCATGTACCGCGAAACGCGCTGGCGCACGCTGACGCAGGGGCTGATCGCCGTGGTGGGCGGCGCGATCCTGGCCGTGCCGCTTGGGCTTGTCGGCATTCTCTTGGCGGCTGCGGCCTCCAACCTGTACCGCGATGTTGACCTGTGGTTCTTCTCCGCCCGCCGCATCACGGATACCCCTGTGCGCGACACCCTGCTCGCGGTTTTGCGGAGCGTTTCTTCCGTTTTGATCATCCTGCTGCCCTTCCGCTTTATCACGGTCGCGCCGACCTCTTGGATTTCGTGGATCCTGCAGGCGGCACTCGTGTCGCTGTGGGCGGGGGCTGTGGTGCTTTCGTTTGCGCTGGTCTTTGACCGCGCGACCCTGCTGGGCATTTTCCGCCGTGTCAAAGGCATGATCGGAAAAAGCAAATAATTTTGAACCGAAAAGAGGCAGACATGAAAGAAAAGCAATTGCCCGCTCCCGCGCTGCGTGAGGAAGGCCGCGCGACCGAGCGTTACAAAAAGGACTATATCGACGGCATCAAGGCGACCATCGAGGCGCGCCAGCGCGAGGCAAGGGAAGAGCGCCGCGCGCGCTCGGCCGAGGTGTTCCGCACCCCCGAAAAATACCGCGCCGAGCTGTGCGAGATGCTCGGCTGGCCGCTTTCGGTCGAAGCCCCTGCAGGCATCCCCGCGGCAAGCGAGGAGCTTCTTTCACAGGAGGAGGGCTACACCGTCAGCCGCATGCGCTTTGAGATTTTGCCCGATGTGTGGATGAGCGGCCTGTTCTTCCGCCATGCGGGAGAGGAGTGCCGCCCGCTGTCGATCGTACAGCACGGCGGCCTTGGCACGCCGGAGCTGATCACGGGGCTTCTCGGCTCAACGGGCACGTATCACGAAATGGCCATGCGCGTGCTCCGCACGGGCTGCCACGTGTTCTGCCCCCAGCTTGCCCTTTGGGAGGAGAAAGCCAAAGGTGAGGAGTTTGACATTACCTACAACCGCACCAATCTGGATGCGCGCCTCAAGCGCGTGGGCAGCTCGATCACCGCACTCGAGGTGTACGGCATCCGCCGCATCCTGAACTATTTTGAAGCACAGGATTTTGTTTCCACCCTCGGCATGGTGGGCTTGTCCTACGGCGGCTTCTACACCCTGTACACCGCCGCGCTGGATACCCGTATCCGCGCCGCCGTGTCCTGCTCCTGGTACAACACGCGGGATGCGCACGGCTGGTCGGACTGGACCTGGCTGCGCTCGGCCTATCTCTTTGACGATGCGGAGATCGCGTGCCTGGTGTACCCCCGTCAGCTGTACGTGGCGATCGGGGAAGAGGACGAGGTGTTCAAAATCGAAAGCGGCCGTGCGTCCATGGAATGGGCGCGTGAATATTGCCGCGAGGTCGGATGCGATTGGGTGACCTTTACCTCCTTCCACGGCAAGCATGAATTCTTCCGCGACGACGCGCCGCTTCGGGCGTTTGCCGCGCGGCTCTTTGAGGAAGCAAGAAAATAACGGAAATCCCCTGCCTGCGGTACACCGCAGGCAGAGGGGATTTTGCTTATTCTCCGCACCCGCTTGTGCAACGGATAAGACACACAAGCGAGGAGAGGGTCAGCGCAAAGAAGAAAAGAAGCAGCCCCGCAAAGAAGGGAAGGAGAAAGCCCGTGGCGGGGAGCGCAACACCCAAGAGCAGGACGGCAAAGAGCACCGTGCCGAGGATGCCGACGAGCGTGGCGGTCAGCGAACGGCAGGTGCAGGCAAAATCCCTGCGACCGAGGGCGGCGTACAGCAAGAGAAAGGGAAGAATTCCCACGGCGATGCCGAAGAGCACCCACAGAAAAGCGGGGGTCAGCGCGACGGTCGCGGTGGTCACGAGAACGGCGGTGACGATGCCAACGAGGATGCTGCCGACGATGGCAAGCAGCGTGCAGGAGCATCGGGGTGTACAACAGTTCGAAGAAGTCATATCGTTTACCTCCGATGTCAGTATATGAAAAACGGACGAAGAGGTTCCGCTGCGGAAAAATTTTCCTGATAACAGGCAAACGCGCGGGCGCATACTATGTAGCGATGAAGAAAATCGGAGGGGTGCTATGTGCGGAATCGTTGGATATACGGGCGGGCGGCAGGCCGCGCCCATACTGCTGGCGGGTCTTGGCAGGCTGGAATATCGCGGCTATGATTCGGCGGGGCTTGCCACCCTGCATGCGGGGCAGCTTTGCGTTTGCAAGAGCGCGGGGCGCATTGCCAATTTGGAGGAAAAGAGCGGGGGTGGGCGCGCCACCCCCGGCTGTACGGGCGTCGGACATACGCGTTGGGCCACGCACGGCGCGCCCACGGATGAAAATGCCCATCCGCACGTGAGCGCGGACGGCCGCTTTGCCGTGGTGCATAACGGCATCATTGAAAATTATATGGAGCTGCGGGCGGAGCTGACGGACAGGGGCATTTCGTTCTGCAGCGAAACCGATACCGAGGTGGTGGCGCATCTCTTGTCCCTCTATGACGGGGGGGACGCAAAAGAAGCGCTACGGCGCACGGTTGCCCGCCTGCGCGGCTCGTTTGCTCTGGGCGTTTTGTGCGCGGACTGTCCCGACACGGTGCTTTTGGCGCGTATGCACAGCCCCCTGATCCTCGGTGTGGGTAAGGGGGAGAGCTTTTTTGCCTCGGACGTCACCGCGCTCATCTCGCACACAAGAGAGGTGATCTATCTCGAGGACGGCGAGCTGGCCGAGGTCACGCCCGAGGCGATCGCGGTGTTTGACGGCAACGGTCTGCCGCGCAAAGCCTCCGTGCGCCATATCACCTGGGACGTGGCGGCGGCCGAGCGCGGCGGATACGAGCATTTTATGCTCAAGGAGATCATGGAGCAGCCCCGCGCCGCCGAGGCGACCATCTTTCCGCGCATTCGGGCGGGGCGCGTGGCATTTGAGGATTTTGCCTTGACAAAGGAAGAGGCGCGCCGCATAGACCGCATCGTGATCACCGCCTGCGGCTCGGCCTATTATGCGGGCTGTGCGGGACGGCTGGCCCTTGAAAAGCTCTGCCGCATCCCCGTGTCGGTGGAGCTGTCCGGCGAGCTGCGGTACGCCGATCCGCTGATCGACGGGCGCACCCTGCTGATCGTGCTCTCCCAATCGGGGGAAACGGCTGACACCATCGCCGCGCTGAAGGAGTGCCGCGCGCGCGGCGCGCGCACGCTCTCGGTGGTGAACGTGGTGGGCAGCACGGTCGCCTCGCTCTCCGATCACGTGATCTATACCTGGGCAGGGCCGGAGATCGCGGTGGCCACCACCAAGGGCTACACCACGCAGCTTTCGGTTCTCTATCTTATCTCGCTGTATTTGTCCGAGCTGCTTGATCGCGTGACAAAGGAGGAGTACAAGACCCTGCTTTCCACCCTGACCGAGCTGCCCGCCCGTATGCAAGAGGCCATTGACGCGGGCACGGCCGCCTTGCCGCCCCTTGCCAAAAAGTATCACACCTCGCCCGCCATGTTCTATATCGGTCGTAACACTGATTATGCCGCGGCGCTGGAGGGGGCTCTTAAAATGAAGGAGATCTCCTATATCCACGCCGAGGCCTACGCCGCAGGCGAGCTCAAGCACGGCACGATCGCCCTGGTCGAAGAGGGACGGCCGGTCCTTGCCATCGCCTGCCACGGGGAGCTGACCGAAAAAACGCTCGGCAATCTTCTGGAATGCAAGGCGCGCGGCGCGCGCGTGATCGCCCTTACCCACGCGGATAAGAAAGAGGTGATCGCGCAGGCGGAGGACGTCATCTGCGTGCCGAAAACGAAGGATCTGTTTTCCCCCGCCGTGTCGGTCGTTCCCCTACAAATGCTGGCCTATTACGTGGCGCGCGAGCGCGGCTGTGACATCGACAAGCCCAAAAACCTCGCCAAATCGGTTACCGTAGAATAAGGAGCGCGTCCGGTGAGGGAAAATTTTAAAAATTTTTTTGCGGGGGGTCCCTTTTTTTTGTCCCGT
>JAZQWX010000079.1:0-1621 GCA_045632565.1 Eubacteriales bacterium
GGCATAACCGCAAAGGACCGCGCCCCCGGGCGCGTTCTTTTATTTTCCGTATTCACTTGGCGGCATGCCGTAACGGCGGCGGAACATTTTGGAGAAGTTGGCTACGTCCGAATACCCGCACAGGGCGGCGCTCTCCCCTACCGCGTGGCCTTTTTTGAGAAGGACGGCGGCGTTTTCCAGCCGCACGGACAAAAGATAGGCCTGCATGGTCACGCCGTAGGCCTTTTTGAACAGGCGGGAGAGGTAGCGGCGGTCAAGTGAGAGGCTGCGCGCGATCTCCTCGATGGAGATATCCTCCATATACCGCGCGCGGATATAGGATTCGGCACGGCGGGCGTAATGCGCGCTATGGGGGCGGTGTACCAGTAGCTCTGCCAGCATACGGTGCAAAATGGAGGCAATGAACTGCTCCTCCATCCCCTCCCATTCGGATAAGCCCTTTTCGGCAGCAGCACGGAATTCGAGAAAAATGGATGGCGGCAGCTGCCCGACAGGGCCGGGGAGGCTGTCAAGGCGGGCGGCCAGCTCTCCGTTAAAGCCGAACCAGATGTAATGCCACGGGTCTTCCCCATCCGCCTCATACGTGGTGATCTCCCCCGGGTAGATCAGAAAAAATTCGCCTGCTGAAACGGCGTATTCCCGTCCGCCCGCGAAGAATTTGCCGCAGCCGCTGACCACGTAATGCAAAAGATAGTGTGGACGGATCGCCGGGCCAAAGCGATGGCACGGGGGGCAATCCTGCCAACCGCAGGTGAGGGGGTTGAGATCCTTCATACGTCGGTCAAGAAAAACAATTTCCATCAGAACTCCTTACAAAAAAACGAGTTGGTTACATTTTACCACAAAAATAGCACATTTTGCAATAGATTTTTCCACTTTTTTCTGTTAGAATACGATTAGAAAATTTGTTTTTGAAAGGAACGAGCTATGAAAGTTACCTTTATGGGTGCGGGAAGCACCGTATTTGCCAAGAACGTACTGGGAGATACCATGCTGTGTGACGTGTTTCACGACGTGGATATTGCGCTGTACGACATTGACCGTGACCGCTTGGACGAGTCCTACATTCTGATCGACGCCATGAACAAGTCGATCAACGAGGGCCGCGCCACAGTCAAGAAATATCTGGGCGAGGAAAACCGCAAGGACGCGCTGCGCGGCGCGGATTTTGTAGTCAACGCCATCCAGGTAGGTCTTTACGAGCCCTGCACGGTGATCGACTTTGAGATCCCGAAGAAATACGGCCTGCGCCAGACGATCGGTGACACGCTGGGCATCGGCGGCATCATGCGCGCTCTCCGCACCATTAAGGTCATGCGTGATTTTGCGCGTGACATGGAGGAGGTCTGCCCCGACGCGTGGTTCTTAAACTACACCAACCCCATGGCCATGCTGACAGGCTACATGCTCCGCTACACCAAAGTCAAGACAGTCGGCCTTTGCCACAGCGTGCAGGTATGCTCCGAGCGGCTTCTGCGCGACCTCGGCATGGAGGACAAGATGGAGGGGCGCTTTGAGAAGATCGCGGGCATCAACCACATGGCGTGGCTGCTCGACATCCGCGACAAGGATGGCAACGACCTTTATCCCGAGATCCGCCGCCGCGCCAAGGAAAAGAACG
>JAZQWX010000080.1:0-10626 GCA_045632565.1 Eubacteriales bacterium
GCCATCCGCGCCTACGGTCTGATGAAGCGAGACGTGGATTACGTGGTCAAGGACAATCAGGTCATCATCGTAGACGCCTTTACGGGACGTCTGATGCCCGGTCGCCGCTATTCGGACGGTCTGCATCAGGCCATTGAGGCCAAAGAGCGCGTAAAGGTAGAACAGGAAACGCGCACGCTGGCAACCGTGACCTTCCAGAACTATTTCCGTATGTACAAGAAGCTCTCGGGTATGACGGGTACGGCCCTGACCGAGGACGAGGAATTCCGCGAGATCTATGCCCTTGACGTGGTGGAGGTGCCCACCCACCGTCCGATGATCCGCGCGGATCAGAACGATGCGGTTTTTCTGCGCCGTGAGGCGAAGCTGAAGGCGATCGTGGAGCAGATCCGCACCTGCCATGACAAGGGACAGCCGATTCTGGTTGGCACGATTGCCATTGACAAATCCGAGGAGCTCTCTCACCTTTTGAAGCGGGAGGGCATTCCCCACACCGTGCTGAACGCCAAGTTCCACGAAAAAGAGGCCGAGATCGTTGCCCAGGCAGGCAAGCTGGGGGCGGTGACCATTTCGACCAACATGGCAGGACGCGGTACGGATATCATGCTGGGCGGCAACGCCGAATATATGGCCAAGCACCGCATGGCGGAGGAGGGCTACTCCGACGAGATGATCGCCGCCGCCATCAGCTCTGCTGTGACGGAGGACGAGGAAATTCTTGCGGCGCGCGCACGCTTTGCCGAGGTGCTTTCCGACTGCCGTGAGGAGATCAAGCCGGATGCCGACCGCGTTCGCGCGGCGGGCGGTCTGTTTATTCTGGGCACGGAGCGCCACGAGAGCCGCCGTATCGACAACCAGCTCCGCGGCCGTGCCGGCCGACAGGGTGACCCGGGTGAGTCCAAGTTCTTCATTTCCTTTGAGGACGATCTGATGCGCCTGTTTGCCAATTCCCGCATCCTCTCGGTCATCAACACCGAGGCAAATGCCGACCTGCAGCTGGAGATGGGCATGGTGTCCCACGCCATTGAAGAGGCACAGCGCAAGATCGAGAGCATCAACTTCACGCGCCGCAAAAACGTCCTGACCTACGACGACGTGATGAACCAGCAACGAAACATTATTTACAAGCAGCGCAGCGACGTACTGAACGATGCCGACCTGCGCGGGACGCTGACCGACATGATCGAGGAGTCGGTGGGCGCGAGCTTTGACCTCTTTATCGATGACACCGAGCGCAACTTTGAGGAACTGCGTAACCGTTATCTCGGCACGCTGTGCACGCCCGAATCCTTCCGTTACACCGAGGAGGAGGCCGCTGCCCTCTCGCACGCCGAGATCAAGGCGATGCGCGAGGAATTGATCGAAAACGCGCTGGCCCTGTACCGTTCCAAGGATGAGCTGTTCGGCGCGGAGAATATGCGAGAGGTCGAGCGTGCCATTCTGCTCCGCACGGTTGACGAAAAGTGGATGGACCACATCGACGCGATGGACGATTTCCGCGATTCCATTTCGCTCAACTCTTACGCACAGAGAAACCCTGTCAACGAATACCGCATCGGCGGTATGCAGATGTTTGAGGAAATGGTGGGCGATATCCGTGACACCACGGCACGCCGCCTTTTGTCGGTGATGCCGCGCGAAAAGGTAGAGCGTGTGCAGACCGCCAACCCGCTGATGGGGAACGAGGGAGAGAGCGGCCCTGTGCGCGGCAAGGTAGCACGCACCGCGGGCGGTGTGAAGATCGGGCGGAATTCCCCCTGCCCCTGCGGTAGCGGAAAACGCTACAAGCGTTGCTGCGGCGCGGGGAAGGACGAGGACTGATATGGGATTTGGGTATCTGTTTCTTGGCTATCTCATCTCGTTAAACTTTTTCGTTTACCCCTACCTGACCTTACTGCCTGCCACGCTGCTGATGCTGACGGGCATGCTGCGCCTTTCGCTTTACAACCGTCCCTTGCGTGAAGCAACGTGGGCGCTGTACCCCACGGCCGTGGCCGCCGTGCTTGCCTTTGTGCTGGAGGGGGGACGGTTTTTAGGCGTGATGGGGCTCTCCCTGTATGAGTCGCTTTCCGCCTATCTCTCCCCGCTGTTTCTCATCATGCTGGCGATCTTTACCGACCGCCTGTTGGTGGGCCTTTCCATGCTGGGCAAAGAAACCGATCTGCCAAAGGTACAATTTGCCGCCACGCGCAACCGCTTATTTTCCCTGCTTGCCTATCTTTCGTATCTTATTTGTTCCCTTCCCGTCAAAACGGATTGGTACGCTTCGATCGTGGCACATGCCTGGGCACCTGTGCTGCTGTTGCGCTTGATCGTGACCTTCATGAATGCTTTTCTGATCTACTCCTGCTACATGCAGATCTGCCTGCCCGAGGACGTGGATATGCCGCGAAGGAAGACGGGCATTGCCTTCCTTGACGAAATGAACGAAAAAATGGATCAACGCGAGGAGGAAAAGGCGGCAAAGAAAAAGGACGAGCTTGCGAGGATCTACCGTGAGCGCGAGGCAAAGTATCGCGAAAAGCAGGCAAAAAACAATAAGAAAGGAAAGAAAAAATGAAGGCACGCGCCAAAAATCTGCGAACGGGTTGTCTGTTTGCGGCGGCATTTTTTCTCTTCAATCCAAATATCACCATTTTGGATCTTCTCCCCGACTTTATCGGGTATCTTCTGATCCTGCGGGCCATTTCGGGGCTGCGGGACATTATTCCGCATTTTGAGGAGGCCTCGCTCGCTCTGCGGCGTCTTTTGTGGATGACCGCCCTGCGCTTGCCCGCCTTCATCACGATGATGGGGCAGGTGACGGTGAATGCGGAATTCCGCACGCTGGTGGCCCTGTGCTTTGGCATTGTGGAGCTGATTTTGCTGTACCCCTTTATCCGCGAGTTTTTTGCGGGCATGGATTACATAGGCGAGCGCTTTGGCGCGACCTCTCCGATCGACCGCCGCGCTACGCGCGCACAGCGCGCCGCATACGTGGCGCTCACCGCCAAGCCTGTGCTGGCATTTCTGCCCGAGATCAGTCTGCTGTTTTCGGCGCAGTCCTCGGATTACGTAACGGGCAACGGCCTGTATTTTGCGGATTTCCGCCCGCACTTTGTGGTGATTTCCATGCTGATCGGCTTTGGCTTTGGCATCTATTTCCTTACCGCATTTCTTCCCTTCTGCCGCTCGCTGGCACGCGACAAGGCGCTGGAGCCGCTTCTTCACCGCGTGCGCGAGGATGGGAACAATCCCCTGCGCGGTGAGGCGCGCATCCGTCTGATCCGTCGGGCTATGCTGTGCCTGACGCTTGGCACGGTGTTTATGCTGACGTTGCATTTTGACGGCATCAACTATCTGCCAAACGCCGTTGGGTATTTGTTCTTTATTCTGTTTGCCGTCCTTCTGCGTCAGATCTCCCGCCCGCGCGCCTATGCGGTGACCGCATGTGCTTCGCTTCTTGTACCGCTGTCGGTCGTTCCCTACGCATTGAAGGCAAAATTCTTTTTTGAGTACGGCTATCATATGTTGGGACGCTCACGCGGCGCGGACGAGCTATACAGCCGCCTGTGCCTGTGGAGCGCAATCGAGGCAACGCTTCTGATGGTGCTGTGCGTTCTGATCTTTTGGCTGCTCTCCGCCGTTATTCACAAGGAAACGGGATACCGTTACGATAACGTCAACAACTATTCCTCGCATCTTCCCCTGCACCGCGCACTTGGGCAACGGGCAGGTCTGGTGCTCTCACTTGGTGTCATGACGGCGCTGTCGGGGGCAGTGGACATGTTTTTACGCAGGCTGACCGAAACCGTGGAATACGGCACGGCGGGCGGCACGGTGGAAATTGCCGTTCAGCCCGAATACGGATGGTTCCAATGGGTGGTGTTTGCCATCTGCCTTTTGTGGATCGCGCAAAGCTCTTCCTTTGGCGAGATCCTTGGCACAGAGGTAGAACGCCGCTATTCACTTGACTGACAGACAAAACGGGGAAAACCATTTTCCCCGTTTTTCCTTTGTCGAAGAAGTGGAAGAAAATGCACTTTTTTCGGACGATAACACACCTTTTTGCGTTCTCTTTATTGTATAATGGAAGTGAAAAAGCCCCTTGGGGCATAAAAAGGAGAAATATTATGAGCCAGAAGCCGACTACTGCGATTATCGTTGGTGCAGGACACCGTTCCCTGATGTATGCTGAATACTCCAAGCAGCGCCCTGATCTGTTCCAGATCGTTGGTGTTGCAGACCCGAACCCTGTACGCCGCAAGATGGTGCAGGATCTCTATGGTTTTCCCGATGACATGTGCTTTGAAACGGCTGAGGAGCTTGCCGCACGCGGCAAGATTGCCGATACCATCATCAACGGTACAATGGATGAGATGCACCTTGCCACCTCTGTGCCGCTTCTTAACCTTGGTTACGACATGCTGCTGGAGAAGCCCTTTGCTACCTGCGAAGAGGAAGCAAGAGCCCTGCAGGAATGCGCCCGCAAGAACAACGTAAAGGTCATGATCTGCCACGTGCTGCGTTATGCGCCCTTCTACTATGCCATCAAGGAGCGCGTGATGAGCGGTCAGATCGGTGATATTCTGAACATCCAGACCGCCGAGCACGTTTCCTACCACCACCTGTCCTCCGCTTACATCCGCGGCAAGTGGAACAACACCAACCGTTGCCACACCCCCATGCTGCTGGCAAAGTGCTGCCACGATATCGATATCATGATGTGGATGATGAGCCACACCAAGCCCACACAGGTTGCTTCCTTCGGTCACAAGTTCCAGTTCAAGCCCGAGAATGCCCCTGCCGAGGCCGGCACGATCTGCATGAAGGACTGCCCGCTGGTAGACACCTGCCTGTACTCCACCAAGCGTCTGTACATCGATCACCCCGACCGTTGGGCCATCTACGTTTGGGATGCTCTTGAGCATCTCGGAACTCCCACCATTGAGGACAAGATCGCCCTGATGAAGAGCGATTCCCCGTACGCCCGTTGCGCTTACAAGAGCGACAACAATATCGTTGACCATCAGTCTGTTTTGGTGAACTTTGCATCCGGTGCTACCGGTACGCATAACATGGTCGGCGGCTCGGCAGAGTCGCTGCGCCACATCCACATCGTGGGTACCAAGGGCGAGATCGTGGGTAACTTTGAGGAGTCCAAGTTTAAGGTCATCATGATCGATCCTACCCCCGGTTCTCACAACGAGGAGTGCACCATCGAAGAGGTTGACCTCAACGTAACGGGCGATATGTCCGGCGCGTTTGGCGGCCACGGCGGCGGTGACCAGCGTCTGGTAGCCGACTTCGTGAAGTACGTTCGCGGCGAGCAGCCCAGCCTGGCCTGCACCTCGATCGACGATTCCATGTGCGGTCACCTGACCGTTTACAAGGCAGAGGATTCCCGTCACGCAGGCGGCGTTCCCCAGGATATCATCCTCATGTAATTTTCAAAAAAGGGCGGAGAGCAATTCTCCGCCCTGTTCTTTTGCAAAAAAACACAATTGCCGTTAAAAAAACCGACTTGACAAAGCAAAATCCGTGCCGTACAATAAGGGTGTAATGACTTCTGCCGGAGGATCTGATCATGCAAGCAAAACCAACCACTGCCATTATTGTAGGGGCGGGACACCGTTCCCTGATGTACGCCGAATATGCGAAGCTCCGCCCGGATCTGTTTCAAATCGTGGGCGTTGCCGATCCGAATCCCGTGCGCCGTAAGATGGTGCAGGAGAAATTCGGTTTTTCTGACGATATGTGCTTTGAAACGGCCGAGGAGCTGGCCGCACGCGGCAAGATCGCCGATACCATCATCAACGGCACGATGGATGAGATGCACCTGCCTACCTCCATTCCTCTTCTTAACCTCGGCTATGATATGCTGCTGGAGAAGCCCTTTGCGACCTGCGAGGAAGATGCCAAGGCCATTCAGGAATGCGCGCGTAAAAATGGCGTCAAGGTCATGGTCTGCCACGTTCTGCGCTATGCGCCCTTCTACTATGCCATCAAGGAACGCCTTCAGACGGGCGAGATCGGCGATATTCTCAATATTCAGGCTGTGGAGCACGTGACCTACCACCATACCTCTACCGCCTTTGTGCGCGGTAAGTGGGCCAACTCCGACCGTTGCCATTCGCCGATGCTTCTCTCCAAGTCCTGCCATGACGTGGACATCATCACCTGGATGATGAGCCACACAAAGCCCACACAGGTTGCTTCCTTTGGCAACACCATGCAGTTCAGACCCGAGAACGCGGCTGCCGAGGCGGGCACGGTATGCATGGTGGACTGTCCGCTGGTCGATACCTGCCTGTATTCCACCAAGCGTCTGTACATTGATCATCCCGACCGTTGGGCTATCTACGTATGGGATGCGCTGGAGCATCTTGAAAACCCCACGATTGAAGACAAGATCGCCCTGATGAAGAGTGACTCCCCTTACGCGCGTTGCATCTACAAGAGCGACAACAACGTGGTGGATCACCAATCGGTGCTGATCAATTTTGCCTCGGGTGCAACGGGCACGCTGAACATGATCGGCGGCTCGGCTGCTCCCCTGCGCCGCCTGCACATCGTGGGCACGAAGGGCGAGATCGTGGGCAACTTTGAGGACTCCAAATTCCAGGTCATCAAGATCGATCCGACGCCCGGCTCTCACAACGAGGAATGCAGCATCGAAGAGGTTGACCTGAACGTCACAGGCGACATGACGGGTGCGTTTGGCAGCCACGGCGGTGGCGATATTCGCCTGATCGCCGACTTCGTGCAGTACGTGCGCGGCGGTCAGCCCAGCCTGGCCTGCACCTCGATCGACGATTCCATGAGTGGCCACCTGACGGTTTACCGCGCAGAGGATTCCCGCCTTGCGGGCGGCCTGCCGATGGATATTGTGTATCTGTAAGAGGAAAGAAAAATCTACCGCCACGCGGTAGATTTTTCTTTTATTTTCCCAAAAGTTTTTTTCAAAATAGACTTGACAACGGCATTTTTATATGATATAATCTTGCATGTTGAAAGCCGAGACGCTGGTGTGGCTCAATGGCAGAGCAGCTGATTTGTAATCAGCAGGTTGATGGTTCGACTCCGTTCACCAGCTCCATTGAGAGTCACGGCGTGGCTCTCAACTCATATGGGGGAATTCCCGAGTGGCCAAAGGGGGCAGACTGTAAATCTGTTGTCACTGACTTCGATGGTCCGAATCCATCTTCCCCCACCAAAAAATACGCATTCGTAGGAATGCGGATTTTTTTATCCAAGCCGCAGGCTTGGCATATCATCGCCGCACGAAGTGCGGTGTATATCATCAAGGGCGGCAAGCCGCCCTTGTATCTCATCACGCGCCAGCGTGCATTTCCCTGCGACTTGATGATATACAACACTTCGTGTTGGTGATATCCACGGCTGCGCCGTGATGATATACAAGGCTTCGCCTTGATTTATTTGCAAAAGTGTGGTATCATACTCTCAAAAGAGGTGATATTATGGCTAAAAACTATTTATTAACCTATTCGGAGCAACTTGCAACCGATATAGAGTTGCTTTGTCAAAATTTAAAAGCGCCTTCTAACACTCTTTTCCAAATCCGTAAAAGTTCAAGTAGTGTGTATGCAAATATCCGTGAAGCCAATTATGGACAAAGTAAAGCAGACATGCTTTCAAAATTTGAAATTGCCCTCAAAGAATGTAGCGAAACGGAAGGCTGGTTGCAGTTGTTATTCAATACACATAGTATTGATGAAGAAACATTTAGAAATTATAGAAATCTCTGTGGGCGTATTAGGAGAATGTTAATCGCGAGTTGTAAGACTTTAAAGGAGAATGAAAAGTGAAAAACAAGTTTCGGATATGGATAGTTACTTTTATATCTGCCATCCCTCTTCCGTTTTCTTTGATTTCAATACTCGGATCAATTATCTCCATTGCAAATATTGGAGCAAAGGCAAATGACTCTGTTGCTCTTGTAATTGTTGCTGTTATTTCTATGGTTCTTGCCGGAACATACTCTATAACTTATATTCTCACAACAGCATTCACGTTTTTAAAAAAGAGATTGAGTCTTATTAATTATTTGCCGCTATTACACATACTTCTAACTGTTGTGTCTTGTGTAGTGTGGAGCAAATTGTAAAAACTACTTCCTGTAATTAATGTCAAGAGAAAACTTAAAGGTTAACCTTTTGTTCAGTTTTACCCCCGCTTTTTGACCTTTTCACTCGTTTATGCCAACAAAAAGTTCTCTTTTTGTTTATTCAAGCCGCAGGCTTGGCATATCATCGCCGCACGAAGTGCGGTATATATCATCAAGGGCGGCAAGCCGCCCTTGTATCTCATCACGCGTCATCGTGAATCTTACCTGCGGCTTGATGATATACAACACTACGTGTTGATGATATACCGCAACAAGTTGCGGATGATATACAAGGCTACGCCTTGATTGTAGTTAGGCTTTGTGGTATAATCTAATCGATAAATAAGAATTTGTTTCTGAAATCAACAGTATTTCAAAATCGTGTTGTTCAGATAACCTCCTTGACATTGTACAATGTAGTTACAAAAATTAAAGGAGGTTCTTAAAATGAACACAGACAAAATCATCGCAGAATCAATCGCAAAGGACTATGCCCAAAAAGAGAGTTCCAAAGTTGTTGCCCTCAAAAAGTTGGACAACAAAGCAAAACTCCCCTCCACTATTTTCACCTATTCTTGTGGAATTATCTCGGCACTTGTATTTGGCACAGGTATGTGTATGTCAATGCAAGTTATCGGGGGTGGTATGGTAATGGGTATCCTTATCGGCATTGTAGGTCTTTTCGGATGTGCTATCAATTATCCCACCTACAAGAAAATGCTTGAAAAAGGCAAAAAGAAGTATGCCTATGAAATCGTGCAACTCGCAAAAGAAATCACAGATAAATAAAAATCAAATGCAAGGAGTGGTAATATGAACAAATCAGAAAGTAAATATTTTAATACTGCCACTAAAATGGACCTTGCATTGATTTCGCTGCTCAAAAAGAAATCGTTTGATTATATCACTGTTAGTGAGATTTGCGAAACGGCAGGAGTAAATCGTTCAACATTCTATCTTCATTATGAGACCGTTGGAGATTTGCTTGACGAAACTGCACGATATTTACTGAATGATTTTTTGTCGTATTTCTCAACCGATACAAAGTCAATCGCACTCAACCTCAAAAACTGCGAACTGAACGATTTGATATTCATTTGCGATAAGTACCTTACACCTTATTTCGCTTATGTCAAAGACAATATAGAGGTTTTTGGTACGGCACTTGCCAATAATAAGACCTTGGGGTTTGAAGATGTTTATAAGCGAATGTTTGATAACATATTCAATCCCATATTAGATAGGTTTCATTATCCGCAGAGCGATAGGCAATATGTGATGATGTACTATCTAAACGGTATCAATGCAATCGTTAGTGAGTGGTTGAAAAATGGGTGTGATAAATCTATTGAGGAATTATCAAAAATCGTAGTAACTTGTGTGTTTGGTTTGAACCGTGAATGACAAATTCCAATTTGTCGAGTAGTTAATAGAGCAAACACACACACCTTTTTACTGTTCTTACCTACATTTATACACCTTTTTACTGCTCTTTCGCAACAAAAAAGGACACCATCCGGTGTCCTTTTTTGTTGGTATTTTTTGGGGGGAAGATGGATTCGGAAGCCCGCCAATCACATGTTACAGGAAATTTTTCATCTCTATTGACATTTATCGTTGTTTGTGTTAATATTGATATGTATTCTTTACCTCGAAAGGAAGTTCCTATATGTCATTTCTGCTTATTTTCAGTGCCGTTTTCCTTCTTTGCTGCCTGATCGGCTTTTTGTTTGGTCTTATGCGCGGTTGGAAACGTTCTCTCGTTCGCTTTGGCGTTGTTTTGCTCTCGGCGATCCTTGCGTTCGTGTTCGCGTCGAGCATCTCCGCTTCCGTGATGAACACACCGCTTTCCGAAGCGCCCGATATGGCACAAGAGATCTTTTCCTCTGTTCCGTTCGAAGAAGACACGCCCATCAAGGAAGCCGTCTTTTTGTTGATCGGCGAGGATGAAAGCATCGGTCAGCTGCTGGCCGCGACTCCCTCGCTTACAAACTTTATCGCCGGTGTTCCCGAGGCGCTTCTGTCGGCTCTGTTGTTTGTCCCTCTGTTCCTCATCATCAAGCTTCTGCTTTGGATCCCCAGCGCTATTATCACGGCGTTCTTTCTTCGCAAGAAGAGCCGCCGCCTTATCGGCGGTGCGATCGGCGCCCTGCAAGGTGTGCTTTGCGCTTGCGTGATCCTGGTTCCCGTATTCGGTTGCATGACCACCCTCGATGCTGTGGTAAATGCCGTTCCCGAGCAGAGTGAAAACACCATTTACCTCGAGATCAATGCTCTCGACGAGCAGTACTATCAGCCTCTGAAAAAGGACCCTACCTACAGTGTCATGAAGGCACTTGGCATCAAGAGCCTGTGTGGCAGCGTATTCAACGGGCTTGCTACTGTAAAAAATACGGATGGCAGTAAAACCGAGGTATTCAATGATCTAAACAAAACCCTGCCCGCCGTAGTGCAGCTTGCGCGTTTTAAGGAGCTGAACATCGAGGATCTTGGTGAAAAGGATGTGGAGCTCTTCCGTT